>CAYYNM010000149.1:0-8242 GCA_964472945.1 uncultured Methylomarinum sp.
AGTGTTCTTATCGGGAATCTACTGTGTAGGTCAGATGGATTCCTGCTAAGAGCATGCAGGAATGACAGTTGTTTTTGTTAAATTAATTTTACGTGGGTACTTAGCAGTCTATCATGACCAGAGCCATAAACCTGATACTGTCTGAATTTTCCAAGTGATTTCGTTTATTGATATTGTAGTGTATCGATTGGAGGTATACTTTCGTGAAACCTCCCTGCGTTTGATTTAATTGTTGGAAAGAAGGGTGATATGCCAAATATTGATTTGTTGCGTGACTCTGTGCGGCGAACTCGTAAGGTGGATCAATTGTAGGGTGAGTTTGCCGGTAGGCAATCCACCAAAACGAAGCCGCTGATGTGGGCTTTGGATAAACCTCTTTTTTTAACAACAAAGTCGTAATTCACAGGGTGGGTTTTCACTAGGAGGCTGTCCGAGAATAGAAACCGTAGCGAGGGAAATCCATTTTGAGTCAGTTTTTTCGATCATTTGAGGCGAATAGTTGCGCTATTTAACGAAATAATTCTACTGGTCAACTTAGTATGTGACATTTTAGAAAAGGACTAAAACAATGAAATGGTCTAATAAAAGAGTATCAATTTATAAAGAAATTTTTCCAGAAACAGTTAAGTATGTAGAAAATTTTATGTTTAATAGTATCAAAAGGCAAAGGCGAGTATGCAGGGCTTTTATGAAGTATTCACATGTAAGAGAAAATGACATTGAAAATGTCTTAGGGTACGGAGGTAAGCCATATATTCGGATTAAAAACCTTGTAAAGGAAAAGGAAGTTGACGGTAAAGTGAAGATACGTAACTCTAATGGCAGGTATAAACATAAAACAAATACAATTTATATAGATAATGATATCGCTTTTGCATTTGAACGATATCCAAAATCAGATGAAATGCAAAAAGTACTTGAATCTACAATCTTACATGAAATTGTCCATTGGGCACGAGATCATGATGGGAACCAAAAGACACACCCTGGTTATATTTTGCATGAGGGGTATAAATATGAAGTAGGAAAATTATTTGAAGGTAAAGCTTATAATGGGGACGTTACTCTTTTGAGAAAAAAATATAAACTTAAAATTAAAAATGAAAATATTGTAGGTTCTACAGGGTATGGGAAGTTTAAAGTTCAAAACTACAGGATTATTTTAACTAACTAAATACTTAAGGCAGACGAATTGTAGGGTGGATTCGCCGATAGGCAATCCACCATAAACCAAGCCGCTGATGAATAATATGCTTATGAATTTACCAAGCTGTTTGTTAAATAGATTGGTTAAACGATGGTGATTTATTGGGCATGGCGGTTTGCTATCGCGAAACCGCCCTACGTTTGATTTAATTTTTGGAAAGAAGGGTGATATGCCAAATTATCGACGCAACTTTGTCGCAGGTGGTTGTTATTTCTTTACGGTGAATTTACTGGAACGACAACAAACGCTGTTGACCGACAATATTGATTTATTGCGTGACTCTGTGCGGCGAGTACGGCGATTATACCCCTTCCATATTGATGCTTGGGTGGTTTTGCCGGATCATCTGCATTGTGTCTGGACATTGCCTCCTGATACAGATGATTTTCCAGTACGCTGGCGATTGATAAAACTCATATTTTCAAAAGGGTTGCCTCGTTCTGAACATTTGTCGGCGACACGCCGTAAACGTAAAGAGCGAGGTATATGGCAAAGGCGTTACTGGGAGCATACGATTACCACAGAATTAGATTATGCAAGCCATATTGATTACTGTCACGTTAATCCCGTTAAGCATGGTTATGTATCGCAAGTGCAGGATTGGTCTTATTCCACCTTTCATCGCTATGTTCGCGATGGTATTCTGCCAGTAAATTGGTGTGGTGATGTCAGTGACTTAGCGACGGTGTCGGATTAATCAAAAATAGATTAATAAATATGTACTGTTGGGAAATAGACTAAGGTTTACTTATGTTTCCGTTACAATAATAATTATTTTTATTTATTTTATAGTTTCTACCGTTTCATAAGACAAAAAGAAGAAAATTATGAAAAAAGAAAACCGTAGCGTTTCAATTACTACACCCTTAGGTGAAGATGAGCTAATATTTTATCGACTCACAGGCACTGAAGAAATGGGGCGGCTGTTTGAGTTTGAGATTGAACTTATCAGAGAAATTGGAAAAGGTTCCGTTGATGCGACTGATTTATTAGGAAAAGGAATGACGGTTGAACTGAACATGACTTCTGGTGGAACACGTTATTTAAATGGCGTGGTTGCTCAGTTTAAACATACGGGTCTTATTAAAAATTTTTCTACTTATAGAACTATTTTAAGGCCTTGGTTATGGCTACTTACTCTATCAGCTGATTGTAAGATATTTCAAGATAAATCAGTTGTAAATATTATTGAAGATGTGTTTGCTGATTATTCTTCAGCTGACTTTATAATGGACTTGTCGAGTACTTATGAAACATTGGATTATTGTGTGCAATATCGAGAAACTGATTTTGATTTTATCAGCCGGTTAATGGAACATCATGGTATTTATTATTTTTTCAAGCATGATGATGGCAAACATCAATTGATTGTGACTGATGATAATTCGAAGTATCAAACGGTTAGTGGTTACGATACCATTCCTTACTTTCCTCCTGAAAATGCAGAAGCTAGAGAGCGTGACCATATATCTGAATGGGTAACTGAGCATAAGGTTTGTAGTGGTAAATTTGAATTAAATGATTTTGATTTTGAAGCTCCTAGTTCAGATTTAACCGCTAAATCATTTAATAAAGGCAAGCATTTAGATGATGATATGGAGGTCTATGATTATCCAGGTGAATATACTAAGACTGCAGAGGGAACAAAATTAACGGATACCAGAATTGATGAATCCCAAACAGCTTATTCAATTACTCAGGGCAGTGGTAATGCAATGGGTTTACAAGCTGGTATGGAGTTTACCCTAGAGGATTTTTATTTTGATGAGCAAAATACCAAACATTATATTGTTGCGGCAACTTATTTTATAGAAGGTGATGCGTTAATTTCTGGTATGGGAGGGGCTGGGCAGGTATTTCATTGTCAATTTACCGCGATAAATTCAACACAACAGTTTAGGCCTGTGCGGGTAACAAAACAACCCGTGATTGTAGGGACACAAACCGCTATAGTCGTTGGTAAAAGCGGGGAAGAAATCTGGACTGATAAATACGGGCGAGTAAAAGTTCAATTTCATTGGGACAGGTTAGGTAAAGAGGATGAAAATAGTACTTGCTGGATAAGAGTGTCACAGCCTATGGCCGGAAAAAACTGGGGCTGGGTTTCTTTACCTCGTATAGGGCAGGAGGTTATTGTTAGTTTTATGGAAGGTAATCCTGATAGCCCTATGATTACTGGGCGCGTCTATAATGCCGAACAAATGCCGCCTTATGATTTACCCGAAAATCAAACTCAAAGTGGGATTAAAACGCGCAGTTCTAAAGAGGGTACGGCTGAGAATTTTAATGAAATTCGTTTTGAAGATAAAAAAGGTGCAGAAGAGTTGTATATTCATGCAGAAAAGAATTGCAACCGAGTTGTTGAAAATGATGATACCTTGAAAGTTGGTTTTGATAAAAAAGATCCTGGAGATCAAACCATTGATATTTACAATGATAGAACAGAAACTATCGAGATGGGTAATGAAACTTTAACAATTAAAACGGGGGACCGGCAAGAAACCATAGAAAAGGGTGACGATACTTTAGAAATTGGTATGGGAAATAGAGATACTAATATTAAAATGGGTAAGGATACGTTAGAAGCAATGCAGTCGATAGAAATGAAGGTAGGTTCTAATAGTATTAAAATTGATCAGTCTGGTATCACAATCAAAGGAATAATGGTTAAAATTGAGGGGGATGCAATGGCTGAAATGAAAAGTCCAATGACGACAGTGAAAGGTGATGGAATATTGACCCTGAAAGGTGGTATTACCATGATTAATTAGGTTTTAACTTTTATATTATTAAGGAGCGCGCATGAAATAAGTTTGGCAATTGGCGCAGGATTTTTATCCGTATTCAAGGCGTACAAATAGGTGCATAGCAAGCTACGCACCTATTTGTACAACGCAGAAGACGGGTAAAAAGATAAGCGAGTTGTCGAAGTTATTTCTTGTACGTTCCTAAGTTGAGCAAAGAGAAAAAAATGACTGAGTTGAATTTTATTAAGATAAAACAGCCTGAAGCCATGCTGATTACTAAAGACCTTGAATTATCAAGTGATGCAACTGCTTTGTTAACACATGAGATAACACCAGCCCAATATATTCAAAAGTTAATTGAAAAAAAATTATTTGTTGATGCAATAAAGTTTTTAGCGGCAGGGTTATCAAAAAGGGAAAGTACCTGGTGGGCTTGTTTATGTGTCAGGACTGTTTTAACGGATAAATCATCTGAACTTGATATCAAAGCCATAGAACTGGCAGAAGCGTGGGTCTATAAACCAACACCAGAAAATTGTCAGCTAACTCAGCCAGCGGCTGAAGCAACAAAATTTAAAACGGCAGCGGGCTGGTCTGCAATGGCTGCCTTTTGGAGTGGTGATAATATTTCACCTAATGAAGGTGCTGTTGTTTCGCCTCCTGCTGGGTTAACAGCCAAAGCGGTTAATGGTGCTGTTTTACTGGCTGCTACTCAAGTTGATCCAACTAAAATAACGGAGTATCAACAGTTGTTTCTTAAACAAGGTATTGATATTGCTAGTGGTGGAGATGGGCGTAGTGTTACATAATATTTTAATCGATAGGAATTGATAATGGGAATGCCAGCCGCACGAATTACAGATATGCATGTGTGTCCTATGACTACAGGACCAGTTCCTCATGTAGGTGGCCCTATTTTACCGCCTGGAGGTATTACTGTATTAATAGGATCATTACCTGCTGCACGCATGGGGGATATGGCTGTTTGTGTTGGGCCTCCTGATACAATAGTTAAAGGCTCTGCAACAGTAATGATTTCTAATATGCCAGCCGCACGACTAGGAGATAACTGTTCTCATGGTGGTGCTATTGTTATTGGTTGCCCAACAGTTTTAATTGGTGGTTAGGCAACTCTGTTTTAAGCGTTTGTACTCAAAGCTATAGGTTTAATTGACTGTTAACATAGTCATCTTCAGTTGATAGCAATTCGGTTTTAATTATTTGATTTTCAATTGATTCAGTATTAGATATTTTACAGGCAACTCTTAGGTAATTAGGTGTATAACCAAAGACTAAATGCCGGTTACCTTCAATTTCAGTTTTATGGCCTTCCCAGAGCACCTCAAATTCTTGGTCCAAATTTTCCATAGTAAACTGTTGTTTCATAACTTTAGCCAGTTGATGTAATTGTTTACTACGCTGTTTTTTTACTTCATTAGTTATCTGCTCGGGAAGAGTAGCGGCTTTAGTGCCTTCTCTACTGGAATAAGTGAAAATATGAATATGTCCAAATCCTGTTTGTTTAATAAAGTTAAAGCTGTCTTGCCACTCTTGTTCGGTTTCACCAGGGAAGCCAACTATAATATCGGTAGTAATATTAAAGTGTTTAACTTGCTGGCGAGCTTGCTTAACCATTGCTGCAAACTCTGTTGTTTTACAGCGTCTTGCCATTCTACGTAAAACAGTGTCAGAGCCGCTTTGTAGTGGTAAGTGTAAGTGGGGCATTAAACGTGTATTTTCAAATAATTTAAAAAAACCTTCAGGGAGTTCCCAAGGTTCTAAGGAGCCTAATCTTAAGCGAGGAATAGTTGTTTTTTCTAGGATTTGTTTGATTAAGTCAGTTAAGTTAGTTTCAATATCACTTCCATAGCCTCCTAGGTGTACACCGGTTAGGATAAATTCATTAATGCCTTGTTGATGTAATGAATTAATTTCATCGATAATTACTTGTATAGGGCGGCTAACTTCTTCACCACGAGCAACCGTCACAATACAGAAAGTACAACGGTATCGACAACCATCTTGGACTTTAATAAAGGCTCGCTGTCTGCCACGGCTAAATAAAGATGTTTCACCTGGTTCGGTTGCCATGGCAGGCATGGTTTCTAAATTGAGAGCGGCAAGGGTTTGCTCAACCAATTGGTCTTTGTTTTTGTTGCTGACAACTAAATCAACGCCCATTAATTGAGCGGCTTCGTCTTCATTTAAAGTGACATAACAGCCGCTAATAACAAGTTTAGCACTTGGGTTGTCTCTATGTACGCGACGAATAAGTTGACGTGATTTGCGAGCGGCATCTGAAGTCACAGCACATGAATTGATGATAACCACATGAGCTTCATTGACATTGCGTGTGATTTGGTGTCCTGTTTGCTGAAAAGCCTGAGCCCATGTTTCTAATTCTGCCTCATTAAGGCGACAACCAAGTGTTTTGAGATAAACTAACATTAACCGAAAAACCAATAAGCGATAAAAATTGCAGCAACAATGCCAGCAAAATCAGCAATTATCCCACAAGTAGCAGCATGGCGAATATTTTTGATGCCGACAGAGCCAAAATAAACAGCAAGGACATAAAAAGTAGTTTCTGTACTGCCCTGTACAATAGAGGATAAGCGCCCCGCAAAAGAGTCAGCCCCATAAGTTTGCATGGTATCTACCATCATTGCTCTTGCACCACTGCCACTAAAAGGTTTCATTAAAGCAGTAGGTAGGGCATCAATAAAACGAGCATCAAACCCAAGCAAGTGAACCCCGTAACGAATTAAATCAATAATTAAATCTAATGCGCCACTGGCTCTAAAAACACCGATAGCAACAAGCATTGCGACCAGATAAGGAATAATAATGACAGCAGTTTGAAAGCCCTCTTTTGCACCCTCTATAAAAGCATCATAGGCATTAATTCTTTTATAAACAGCACCACTAATAAAAGCAATAACCAGAGAAAACAGGATAATATTACTAATTAGAGCTGATTGGCTTAGCATTTCTGCTTGGCTTAATTGCGCAAAATAAGACAGAATTCCAGCTACAAATAAGGTGAAACCGGCTAAGTATAAAAAAATGACCTTGTCTAGTAAATTGATTTTTTGAACTGAGGCAACGGCAATTAACCCCACCATTGTTGACATATAAGTGGCAATAAGAATAGGTATAAAGACATCGGTAGGGTTTGCAGCACCTAATTGAGCGCGATAGGTAAAGATAGTGACTGGAAACAAGGTGACGGCTGAAGTGTTAATGACCAAAAACAGTATTTGTGCATTACTAGCGGTGTCTGGTGTTGGGTTTAAAGATTGCAACTCCTTCATGGCTTTAATACCTAAAGGGGTTGCTGCATTATCCAGACCGAGTGCATTGGCTGAGATATTCATTACGATTGCTGCAAGGGCAGGGTGGTTAGGAGGAACATCGGGCATTAACCGGCTAAAAAGTGGAGTGAGGGCTTTTGTTAATAACAGCATAAAACCACTGCGTTCTCCAATACGCATAATGCCAAGCCAAAGAGCTAATACCCCAGTTAAGCCAAGCGAAATTTCAAAAGCTGTTTTAGATAAACTAAACATAGCGGTCATTATTTGTGCAAAAACCTGTTGATCGCCTAAAAAGACAAGTTTAAATATCGCAGTGATAAAAGCAGCAAAGAAAAATAAAACCCAGATTATATTAAGCACTAAAATAATTAAGTTAATTAGAAATAAAGTCTATTTTAGATGAAATCTATATATTTTATGCAAAAAAAGGCCATGTCGAAAGACATAGCCTTAATAAAAAAAGATTGTTTGGGAGCGTGTATGAAATAACATCCGTAAGTTATAACGCAGGATTTTTGCTTCAGATGGGATGATCTCATGAGGCGCTTAGTTGTTCTACGTAACGAGTGAGATCATTCCATCTGGGTAGTGGGTTAAATCCGTGTTTAGCATAAGAAATTTTCATACTTTTTATATCCACAATAAAGTGTGTTTTTTTCTTAGACATTAACCAAACAAATCAGCATGAGATCCACAACGTACCAAAATTAATTTATTTACTTTAATATCAGTATCCCATATCAGTAAAAAATCAGGTTGAATATGGCATTCTTGGTGTGGTTTCCAATTACCGGTTAAAGCATGCTGTTTATAGAGGTTTGGAAGTGGATGATTTTGAACCAGGTAATCTTTAATTGTAACTACTCGCCCATCAAGCTTTTCACCAGCAAGAGCCATTTGAATAGCAATCAACGGAAATTATTGGCCTCCACAGTAAAAGTCAACTCGCGCAGCAAATGTGACCCACACAG
>CAYYNM010000150.1:0-8198 GCA_964472945.1 uncultured Methylomarinum sp.
CTGTTTTTCAGCACTTTACAAAAGCAACAATTAAAAACTGGAACATAGAGTATTATGGTTAAATAATAATCTACAGAACTACTACAATGCATTTAATGATAGTATTAAAGTATTTTTTAATGAGTTTGTGCTAAGTAACTAAAAGATGAAAGAATGAGTGAGCAAGACGGCGGTGATTTAGCTGAGTTAGATTCGCAATCTAGTGCGCTAAATGAATTAACCAAGGAAGTAGAAACGCCTCCCATTTTAAAGGGCCTGGGTAATTTATCTATGGCGCGGCAAATAGGTTTAATGCTTGGGATAGCATTAAGTGTGGCTGTTGGTATTGCCGTTGTGTTGTGGTCACAAGAAAAGTCATACGATTTGCTGGTTTCAGGTATGCAAGACCAAGATGCGGCAGAAATCATCGAAACACTTGATCAAATGGGAGTTGATTACTCCATAGAAACAGAATCCGGTGCCATTATGGTGCCGACTGATCAAGTGCGGAGTTTAAAGTTAAAATTAGCGGCACAAGGCTTGCCTAGAACTCAAAGCTCAGGCTATGAAATACTGGATAAAGAAACAGGATTTGGCACCAGTAAAAATATTGAGCTTATGCGTTTTCAGCGTGCTCTAGAAGGGGAGATAGCCCGAACTGTTTCTTCCATTCAAAATGTTAAATCAGCCAGAGTTCTTTTGGCCTTACCCAAACAATCGGTTTTTGTACGTAAACGCAAAAAGCCGAGTGCCTCCGTTATTGTCAATTTATATCAAGGGCGAAGCCTAGAAAAAGGTCAGGTTGAAGCCATCGTACATTTGGTGGCATCAAGTGTGCCTATGATGGAAGCAACAGAAGTTACAGTGGTGGACCAGAAAGGTCGATTGTTGAGTGCCAATGACTCTTCAGAGGATATGTATCTGACCTCTAAACAATTTGGGTACAAAAAAAAGCTTGAAGAGCATTTAATGCAAAGAATTGAAAATATTCTTATTCCTTTGGTGGGACGAGAAGGTTTACAAGCTCAAATCTCTGCCGATGTGGATTTTACCGTCACCGAAAAAACGCAGGAAATGTTTAATCCCGATTTGCCCGCTTTAAGAAGTGAGCAAACACAAGATGATTTAACCTCTAGTTCTGCTATACAAGGTGTCCCCGGAGCTTTATCAAACCAACCCCCTCCTGCGGGTGTGGCACCAGAAATTGCCGTAGGCCAAGATGCAAAGGCAAGCTCCTCGCCAGTTTCTAGTAGTAAAACAGCAACACGTAATTATGAACTGGATAAAACGATCACTCATACTCGTTTAGCAACGGGAGTTTTACGCCGTTTATCTGTTGCTGTTGTGGTTGATGATAAGAAAGTGCAATTAGATGATGGTAGTTTTACTACGCAAACCTATGCTCAGGAAGATATAAATCAATTAAGACAATTGGTTATGCAAGCAGTAGGTTTTGATAGTAGTCGAGGTGATCAGGTAACTGTGACTAATATTCCGTTTAGAGTCCCTGATGAATTTGAGCCATTGCCAGAGCCTCCATTATGGGAACAAGGCTGGTTTATAGATGCTGCAAAACAGTTGACTGCGCTGTTAGTTGTTTTATTCTTGGTCTTTGGGGTTTTGCGTCCAACTATGCGAGGTTTGGTTGCCAGGGATGAAGAAGTCAAGGCCCTGCTTGATGCGCATGCAGAAGCGGATGCAATAGGTGGAACCGTACGTTTTGATGAGAATGGTAAACCAATGGCTGTTCCTATCGATGATGAAGAGGGGGAGCCAGGTGAAAAAGGTTTATCAGCAGGCGTTGAAGATCTACTCTTATTAGATGCACCTCAAAGCTATGAAAAACGCTTGGAGTATGTACAACAATTAATTGATGAAGATCCTCAGTTAGTGGCTGAAGTTCTAAAAGGATGGATTAAAAGCGATGTCTGAAGTTGAAATCACCTTAAATGCAACAGAAAGAGCGGCGTTAATGTTGTTGGCTGTAGGCCAAGACAGGGCAGCTTCAGTTTTGAAAAATATGGGACCTAAAGAAGTACAAATTGTCGGTTCAGCGATGGCAACGATGGGACAAATAACTGCAGAAATGGTCGATATTGTACTTGAAGATTTTATTATGGAGGTTAAGGATGAAACTGGGCTTGGTTTAGATTCAGATAGTTATATTCGTAATATGTTGACCAATGCTTTGGGAGCAGATAAAGCGGGTAATATTATTGACCGTATATTGATGGGAGCTAATAGTAAAGGGATTGAGCAACTTAAATGGATGGATGTTCGTTCTATTGCTGACTTAATACGGATGGAACACCCACAAATTATTGCTATGATTTTATCATTGTTAGAAGCCGATTTGTCGGCTGAAGTGTTGGCATTATTACCTGAAAATCAACGGGCAGATATTATTATGAGAATTGCCACCATGGAGAGTGTACAGCCCTCTGCAATTAAAGAGCTGGATGATATGATGGAGAAACAGTTAACTGGGAGTGATAGCGTTAAGGCCTCTAATATTGGTGGTGTAGACTCTGCCGCTAATATTTTAAACTACCTGGATGGCAGTTTAAGTGAAGAAATGATGGAAGGTATCACTGAGTTTGATGGTGAATTAGGGCAGCAAATTCAAGATAAAATGTTTGTTTTTGCTGATTTAATCAATGTTGATGATCGAGGTATTCAAACCTTGTTAAGAGAAGTTTCTACTGACCAGTTATTGGTTGCATTAAGAGGTGTTGGAGAAGGGCTTAAAGAGAAAATATTTGGTAATATGTCTAAACGAGCAGCAGAAATGTTACGTGATGACTTGGAAGCAGCCCCACCAACCAAATTAAGTGAAGTAGAGCTTGCGCAAAAAGACATCTTAACCATTGCCAAGAAGCTGTCTGAGTCAGGTGAGATGATGCTAGGAAGTGGTGGTGGCGATGAACTCGTCTAAAGAAAAGCCTTTTTCGAGTTCAGAATTGGAAGCACTAGGTTTATGGGATGCTGCAGAGCAGTTTGGTAAAAAAAAACAAACAGCAATAGTGCAGCCAAAACCAGAAAAAGCTACTTTAACGGTTGATGAAATTGAAAAAATGCAACAGCAGGCGTATGACGAAGCTTTTGCACAAGGTAAAAAAGAAGGCTTTGATGATGGCTTCAAAGAAGGTTCAGCTAAAGGACATGAGCAAGGTTTTTTAGAAGGGAAAGCTGAGGGTGAAAAGAAAGGCTATGAGGATAATTTACATTTAATCCAAAAAGAAACGGTGGCCTTTGTTAGCTTGTTAGAATCATTAAATACTCCTTTTAAAGCACTTGATGAAGAAGTGGAAAAAGAGCTGGTTAAACTGGCAATAGGAATTGCAAGTCAGGTGGTACGAAGAGAAATCAGGATCGACCCGGGTCAAATTGTTTCAGTTATTAGAGAAGCTGTTAATGCACTGCCGGTTGCATCACAGAAACTAACCTTACAAATGCATCCAGAAGATGCCGAGTTAGTGAAGAAATCTTTAGCAATAGATGATATGGCAGTGCCTTGGAATATTGATGAAGACCCTTTAATTACGCGTGGTGGCTGTGTAGTGCAAACAGAAGTCTCTCATATAGATACCACCATAGAAAATAGGTTGGCTGTTATTGTTGCTACTGTATTAGGTGGTGAGAGAGAAGAGGATCAAGCGAGGTGATTCCTGTTGCAAATAGAAGTGAAATCTGGCTGAAAAGGATTAAACCTTATACAGAAAGGTTAGCAGATATACCTGAATTAGTGGTGGAAGGTAAGTTATCCAGAATGGTAGGGCTAACTTTAGAAGCTGAAGGTTGTAGGGCGGCAATAGGTTCTTTATGTCAGGTAGAAACAAAATCAGGTGCCAGAATTGGTGCCGAGGTTGTTGGCTTCTCTGCTGGACATATTTTTCTGATGCCAACAGGAAGTACGCAGGGGTTGGAACCTGGCTGTAGAGTTATTCCCTTGGGTAAAAGAAGCTTGGCAAAAGTAGGCTTTGGGTTGTTAGGTCGTGTTTTAGATGGTGCGGGAAATGCATTGGATGATAAAGGCTCACTAAAAACTGATGCGACTATTTCTATGGTTGGAAAGACTATCAATCCACTCTCAAGAAAACCCATTAGAGACACTTTAGATGTTGGTGTTCGGGCTATTAACTCCATTTTTGCAGTGGGTCGCGGGCAAAGAATGGGCTTATTCGCTGGGACAGGAGTAGGTAAAAGTGTATTGTTAGGGATGATGACTAAATTTACCCGAGCTGATGTCGTGGTGGTCGGGCTTATTGGTGAAAGAGGGCGAGAGGTTAATGAATTTGTATTAAAAATTTTAGGCGAAGAAGGAATGCAACGTGCCGTTGTTGTTGCTTCACCCGCTGATGACTCACCTTTAATGCGTGTACATGGGGCCATGTTGGCAACCAGTATTGCTGAATACTTTAGAGATCAAGGCTTGGATGTTTTGTTATTGATGGACTCTTTAACACGGTATGCTCAAGCGCATCGTGAAATTGCATTGGCGATTGATGAGCCTCCTGCTACAAAAGGTTATCCTCCCTCTGTATTTGCAAAGTTACCTCACCTTGTAGAAAGAGCTGGGAATGGTGATGAAGGTGGTGGTTCTATCACTGCTTTTTACACGGTATTGGCTGAAGGGGATGACAATAATGACCCTATTGCAGATGCTGCGCGAGGAGTATTAGATGGACATATCGTTTTATCCAGAAGTTTAGCTGAATCAGGACATTTTCCAGCCATAGATATTGAAGCATCTATTAGCCGGGTTATGTCTGATATAGCAGATGAAAAACAGATAAATTTAGCAAGGGAGTTGAGACGGTTGTATTCACTTTATCAACAAAATAAGGACTTGATTAGTGTTGGAGCCTACCAGGCAGGTTCAGATCCCAGGATTGATGAAGCCATTGCAAAAAATGCTGCTATTGCTGATTTTTTACAACAAGATATGAATGAAGCTGTCGATATTAGCCGTAGTTTGATGGAGTTAGAGGCCTTATTAGGGAATGCAGGGCCCTGAAAGGCTGGTTTTTTGTGGGTATAAAACAGCGATATTGCTTTGATTAACCGGATAAGTAATGAAAAAATCACAAAGGCTTAATATTATTGTTGAGTTGAATGCTAGAAATGAACAGGCTAGTTTAAAGGCATTGGGTACTGTTCAGCAACAAAAACAGGAAGCCGAAACACAGTTAGAAAATTTAAAACTGTATCGCCAGGATTATGAGCTCAAGTATCAGTCAATAGCTAAGGTAGGGGTTAATATAAAACAGCTACTTGAATTTAAGGCTTTTATGAGCAAACTAGACCAAGCTATAGAAGAGCAAAAACAAGTTATTGTTGGTGTTGAAAAACAAGTCGTTTATACGAGAAAGCAATGGGAGCAACAACACCAGAAAACTAAAAGTATGCAAAAAGTTTGCGAAGCGGCTATTAAAGAAGAGCTAAAAGTAGAAGAAAAAAGGGAGCAAAATGAGCAGGATGATCGAGCAACTCGGATTGGACGAAATAGTGGCATAAGAAGTGCTTAGTTCTTAGTTAAGGAATTCGGAGAACGTAGATGAATATCGGCAACTTAAATGTACTTTCCACGCTCTCACCAGCGGAAGGGTTAGAAACAGTACTACCACCACTATCAGCAGAAAAGGAGATTGAATCGCCTGAATCGCCTGAATTCTCTGATACTTTGATGCAAAAGGTAAAGGAGTTACAAAGGCTGAGTAATGCAGGAGGTGAGCTTGATGTATCAGCTATTGGAGCCCTTAACGAAGGCAGTCAACTGCATGGAACTGCCGGCTTGATTTCGGCCAATGAAACCATAAACGGTACTTCTGGCAAAGGCTTGCCACAACAAAAGTTGTTAGAAAAAAATATTGATTTAAAAAATACACTGGAAACCTTAGCTAATGTATTAACTACTTTAAATGAAGGTGAGGTGAATAATATTGGTATACCTACTCAAATAGATGCTTCTATAGAAACAGTTAAATCAATAAAACAACAAACCTCAGAGCAGCCGGAAATTACTCAACAATTAGATCAAATTGCTGATAGTCTTGAAAAATTAAAGCTACTTTATTCTGATACTGTTCAGAATAATGAAAGTAAGATGTCTTCAGTCGAACAAGATTTGGGTTTGCCTAGTATTGATGATAGTCAACCCACCGTTAGTGTAAACCCACCAGATATAACGCAAACTGTTGATGAAGTTAAAGGTTCAATACCACAAGGCTCTACTGAGGATTTAAAGGAAACCTTATTGAATTCAGTTGATAAAGAAACGCCTGAACTTAATCAGAGTGAATTAAAGCAGTTAGATTATATTATTGAGAAAGTTGATAAGTTAAAAAGTGAATTGCAAGACCCACTAGAGAATGATGACTCACTGGGTACTGATACAGTTGGTCAAATTGGTGAAACAGGTTTAATAAGTGATATTAAGCAATTAGCCTTAGATATTAAAGCTATTAAAGATAAAATTTTAAATAAAACAACGGTATCCATAAATAATCAAGATCAGGCTCAGCCTTTGGTAGGGGGGGAACTAGATCAAGCAGGTATTGAAAAAATTACCTCACTCATCTCAAGCTTAAATGAAGCCAAGCCAATAGATAGGGTAGGAGAACAAGCAGTTTATCAAGAGCTAAAAGTTACGACAAATAAAGAGAATCTAACTTTAAAGCAGTTATTAGCACAGCAAAATCAGTCTGTGGATCTTTCCGTTAAGTCTGAAGGAGAAAGTGATTTATTGCTACAACAGAGTAATGTTATGACGAAAGATAAGCAGGCTGGTATTGACTCTTTGTTTATCAATAAAGAGGAGGGTGATAATACTTTGCAAAGTAAAGGCGTAGAATTAGAATTAACAGCTGACAAAGTGTTGCCCAAGTTTGCAACAGATATTGCAAACCTTAATAGGGCTGTTATATCGGACAATAAAGCTGAGATTCCAGCTATGAGTAAACATTTTGCTCACCCTGAATGGAATAAAGAGATGGGTGAAAAAGTAATCTGGATGTATAAACAAGCGGTTCCATCAGCTGAGCTTAGGTTAAACCCAGGTCACTTAGGCCCTATTACCATTAAAATTGATGTAACTCAAGATCAAGCTACCGTGGCATTTACTGCACAGCATGCCGCTGTAAAAGAAGCCATTGATGCAGCATTACCTAGATTAAGAGAAATGTTTTCAGCTCAACAGCTTAACTTGACGGAAGTGAGTGTTTCGCAAGATGATGCAGGTCAAAAACAACAACGAGGTTTTAATCAAATGGGGAGTGATGCGGGCAAAGAAGGGAGTCGTTCAAATCAAATGGCTGAGCAAGAGCAAAAGGAAGGAGTGATGGATATAACGGATGAAATCGAGTCTGGTAGAGCGATTGCCAGTAATGGCTTATTAAGTCTTTTTGCTTAAAATATTTAGATTCTAAAGCTAAAACGGAGACCTATATGAATAATAAAGTAGAAGAAGCGGTTAGCTCCGTACAAAGTATCAATGATGCAAATATTGATGAGTTTGTAAACTCAAGTCTTAATCTTGAGTCAGGGGATGAATTAGAGCATATACCTGAGCCTGAAGAAGAACCCCTTAAACAAGAATATGAAGCCGTAGCTGTGGTGGTGGCAGCTGAAAAAGAAGAGCAGGAGGTAGAAGAAATACCTAAATCAGAAGTTGCTGAATCAGATATAGATGAATCTGAAAATGAGACAGAGATTAATTCAGAAGCAGAACCTGATACAGTGATAGAAGATGCGCCTGTCGAGTTAAGTGAGGACTCAGAGCTAGATAATGAACAAGCTGAAACCAAAATACCTGTTCAGACAGCAACAGTTCAGAATTTGGTAAAAATCGAGTCGATTGAGGTATTAGAAAACGAAGTATCTGAGCTTGAAGCTGAAATTCAACTGCAAATGGACACGCTGGTCGAAAAAAATGATTATTTAAAAGCTAATATTCAAAATGAGCTAACGCGAGTGACTTTGGATAATGAAGGGTTACAACAACAAGTGGCTAAATTAGAGCAACAGCTATCTGCGGCTGAAGAAAAAATAGAAACATTAGCTGAAGTGCAAGATAGACAGCAAGTAACCATAAAAAAACTGATTAAGATATTAAAAGGTGTTAATACCAAAATTGCTCATTTATATGATGAAAAATAGAAATAAGTATAAATCAATGGAAATCATTAGGGTCAGACTCTAAAATCAATTAAGTCTGACCC
>CAYYNM010000151.1:0-8159 GCA_964472945.1 uncultured Methylomarinum sp.
AGCACTTACACTGGGTGACAGCAAAAAAGCGTAACAAAATTAATGCCTGCTTAAACTCGATGTTCCAGTTTTTTTAACTTGAATTCAGAAAACACTAAAAACCATAGGGAAGGCTAGTTACCCTTACTCCAATATCGTTAAGATTGCTGCTCTAAAGCCCTCTCCTGCTGGAGAGGTTGGGGGAGGAGAAATAAAAAAAGCTCTTTTTCCTTAACTTAATGACATTGATCATTACCCCATAAATCTAGCATCTGTAGAAAAGAATTCTCTCTATCCCCCTGCTTTTCAGCACTTTACAAAAGCAACAATTAAAAACTGGAACATAGAGTTATAGGCAAGACCAGCAGTTATTTGCATTTTCTGGGTTATGGAAATACTGGGATCATGGAGCAGAAACTATTTATAGTTGCACCATTATAACCACACCAGCGAATGCATTAATAATGCCCTATTCATCAACGTATGCCAGTTATTGTCGGTAACAATAATTATAATGCCTGGCTAGATAAACAAACATCACAAGCAACAAGTCAGAAAATATTATCAATAGATGCTTACCAAGGAATGATAACCAAACCCGTTAGCGATTGGGTAAATAACCCTAACCATAATGGAAATAGTTGCTTAAATTAGTGGGAAGATAGCCAATATCATTAAGTTGTAAGGTGGATTTGAAGGTAAAATAAACTCCAAAACTTTAGTCAATAAATAAAATGAAAATAGCGTTACTAGCAGGCACACAATCAGGCTGTGGAAAAACAACGGTTATGTTGGCTTTACTACAATATTTAAAAACACAAAAACAGAATATTAGTTCATTTAAAGCGGGGCCAGATTTCCTTGATCCACTTTGGCATCAGCTGATAACAGAACGAACTTGTTATAACCTTGACACAAGAATGGTAGGGTTGGAGCAATCACAACAATTGATAAATAAGCAATACCAGCAAACTGATCTAGCTTTAATTGAAGGGGTAATGGGCTTATTTGATGGACGAACAGGCGTGGGGCTGGATGGTTCCAGTGCTGATTTGGCAAAAGGCTTGAATTGCCCTGTTATTCTAGTTGTAGATGCTAAAGGGATGAGTGGTTCGATTGTGCCGTTAGTCAGTGGATATTGTTATTATGCACAGAAAATGGGAGTAACTATTTCCGGTGTTATTGCTAATCGAGTGGGGAGTGAGCATCATGCCAGCCTATTAAAAAACTTTTTAATAGATTATGCTATGCCTCCTTTATTGGCGTGGATGGAGAAGAATGCACCTGTTCTAGCAGAGCGGCATTTAGGCTTAATAAGCCCAGAGAATGTTGAAATCCCAGATTTTTCAAGCTGTTTTCATGTTGATAAACAGGTATTATTAGCTGCTTTTTCTGCTTGGACGGCAGTGGAAATAATAAATAAGCAAGCTATTAAACGATTACTAGGAAAAAAAATAGCTATTGCTAAAGATGCCGCTTGTTGCTTTATTTATCCAGCTAATATCAACTTTTTAATTGAACAAGGCGCAGAGCTAGAATATTTTTCTGTCATAGCTGGAGATGTTGTGCCAGACAATGCTGATGCTGTTTGGTTACCAGGGGGGTATCCAGAGCTTTATGCTGAGCAATTATCTGTTTCAACAAGCTGGAGTTCGCTTAATGAATTTATACAGGCAGGTCATCCCTTATTAGCAGAATGTGGTGGTTTAATGCTATTAGGTAAACAGTTAATTGACCATGAAGGTGTTGCATGGTCGATGGCTGGAATTTTACCTTATCAGTCTAAAATGCAAAAAAAATTAGCCTCATTAGGTTATAGAGAAGATATTAGTGGAATAAGAGGACATGAGTTTCATTATTCAGCCAGAGCAAGTGAAGAACAATTCCAAAGCTGTTTTGACTGCTCTCGAGGTGATAAAGGCATACGCTATAAAAATTTACGGGCATCATATATTCATTGGTATTTTGCGAGCAAACCTGAAGTAATAACTTCTTGGTTTTTAAATTTATAACATTAATTTTTCAACCCACCTTTCGATTAAGAATAAAACTTAATTTAAACCTGAATCCGTGACTTCAATACGGATAGCAGGGCCCAAGATATTGGTTTCACAGGGGATTTAATCAGATTATTGCTCCTGCATAATCGACATTCACCACATCATGTGGCTCAAAAAATCTTAGCTTCACCCATAGGTTGAGCGGGTATTTTTTTAACCGCTGTGGAATCAACAGCTTGTGTTCTGTGCCGTAGTGAGGTCACGGATTCAGGTTAAAAACAATAAATCACCTGATTACCCATAAGCTTCAGCTAAATTAAGAAACAAATAGTGTTTTGTAGGAGCGGCTTTAGCCGCGATGTCGCCCCAACCTTCTCCCTCTGGGGGGGCTGTTCCAATAATTCAAAAACTGGAACAACGAGAAATAAATAGTTACATTATTTATTTCGTGCTCATTCCTTACCTTTATTGTTATAGTCTTTTAATTTAGTATGATAGTCACACTCACGTAGGCAAATTATTACAGGGGTTGATATTTAAAAGTTATTTTTGATAGCCCTTATTAAAATGTAATTTAACCATTAAATATAGCAACAAGTAAGATAAAGTGACCGGTAACATTTAGAATGTTTATTTAAAAACAATAAGATAAAAGGCAAATTAAAATGACTGATAACAAAGGCTCAAAAGATTGGAGTTTAGACCACGCTCTTAGATATATCTATATTAATGAAGTTATTTTTGTGACTTTAGTGATGTTATGTTTTATTGGTGAATTGGTGGCAGAATTTGCAGACAGAGGGGTCGTTCTGTTTTATTGGCTTTGTATGACGCCAGTATTTTTTATCTGTTCTTTAATAAGCGAAAAAGTTAAATCACTTAAAACCGGAGTTAAAAAACTACATTTGATGCGGATTGAAATTTTATATTGGGGCAGTGCAATGACTGCGGTAATATTAATATTCTTATTATGGCATGCGGAATCTATTCAAGCGGGAGCCGCTGCAATGAGTATTCATATTATTTTGGCGCATACCTTGTTTCTAAGCGGAATTGTACTTGGGGTTCAATATTACCTGGTGGGTATATTTTTATTTGTAACGGCTGCTTTAACTATTTTTATGAGTGGAACATTTGGTATTGACCTGGTTTTGATGTTACCTGTGATAGGGTTAGGTTTTTATTTAGAAAAACAGTATTTATTTCCCACCTTAAAAAGAACACATGATTTTACTCAGGAAATAAGGGATCTAAAAAAAGCCAAGGACAATAAGGATAACGTCTAACCCGGATGTTGAATACCACGTATAATTCCGCGCCCAACTGGTTTTTTCAGGTTGAAGTAGAAATTAAGCAAGTAAATTGAAAACATTATAAAATCTACCTAACAAAGGCAACAGAACGATTTAATTATCATGGGAAAAAAATCACCTTCTCCAGAAGATTCTAATTTATTTCGGCAATCTATAGGTAAGGTTAAAACATTAGAAAGCAATACTTTACAGTTATCCCCTGATGAAAAACCTAAACCTTATCCTCAAAATAAAACCTTAGAATCTATTAAATCTTTTGATTCAGCAGATATAGAAGTTGAAAAACTCTATCAGGAAGATAGTGTCAGTTTTATTGCTCCAGGCTTGCAAAAGAATGTGTTAAAAAAACTGCGTAAAGGGCACTACGGTTTTGATGCGAGTATTGATTTGCATGGTTTAACTAGCAAGGAAGCAAAGTATCAATTAACTAGATTTTTACATTTTAGTATTGAAGATGGTTATCGCTGTGTACATATTATTCATGGAAAAGGTTACGGTTCAACCAACAAGCAGCCTGTATTGAAAAATGATATTAATATCTGGTTACGCCAACATAGCAATGTACAGGCATTCTGCTCCACGCCAGCTAAAGATGGTGGAACAGGCGCTGTATTCGTACTGCTAAAACTTGCAGATAAATACAGTGAAGAGGAAGACATGCAATAAATCTAAAACTAACTTTTAGCTATAAATTCTTCAGCGGGCATAGGCCGCCCATAATAGTAACCTTGATAATTTTTACAGCCTTTTTCTTTTAAAAAATGGGCTTGCTCTTTAGTTTCAACCCCTTCAGCGATTACATTCAAGCCTAAATTATTAGCCATATTAATAATAGTTTCCACAATGATGTTACCTCCTGAATCAATATTAATATCTCGAACAAAACTTTGATCAATTTTTAATTGGTCTAAAGGTAATTGTTTTAAATATGACAGTGATGAATACCCCGTTCCAAAATCATCAATAGAAATTTTAATACCTAATGCTTTAAGAGCATTCATCTTATTAACTGTATCGTCGATATCATCAGCAACAATACTTTCTGTTAGCTCTATGGTTAATTGATTAGCAGTAATTCCATGCTGGATAATTGCCGCACTCACTTCCTCAACAAAATCTTGTTGTTTAAATTGGCGTGAACTGACATTTATCGCAATATGATCTAGCGTAAAACCTAACCTTTCCCATTCATGTATTTGTCGGCAAGCTTCATTCATTACCCACTTCCCAACGGGTAAAATCAAACTACTTTCTTCAGCAATGGGAATAAAATCGGCTGGTGAAATTAATCCTTTTTCAGGGTGTACCCAACGAATTAAAGCTTCCGCACTAACAATATTTCCTAATTCATCAACTTGTGGTTGATAAAATAAACGCAATTGATGGTTACTAATAGCCAACCTTAATTCATTCTCTAATAATAAACGCTTATCTGCTGTTTCTTGCATACTGGAATGATAAAAACTAATACAGTTTTTACCTTTTTCTTTTGAAAGGTACATCGTTGTATCAGCCTGTTGCAAAATAGTAGCTCCTTCATCACTATTTTCCGGAAAAATGGCCACACCAAGACTACAGCTAAAGGTATGCTCAACATGATTAATAACATAAGGTTTATTAAGCAAAACCCTAATTTTCTCAGCTACAAAAATAGCTTTATCAGCCGCAGACTCAGCGGTTTTACCTTGCATGGGGAGTAGTACAACAAACTCATCCCCACCTAGCCGTGAAGCAGTATCCCCATCTCTTAAAACTGATTTTAAGCGTTGACTTACCTGTATCAGTAATTCATCACCTATATGATGACCTAAGGAATCATTTAATAATTTAAACCTGTCTAAATCTAAAAAGATAATAATACCAAAATATTGCGTTCTTTTTGCTTCAATAATCTCTTGCTGGATACGATCTAGTAATAAGCGACGGTTAGGTAAGTTGGTTAGTGGATCATAAAAAGCCAAACTTCTAATTTCATCTTCTGAAGCTTTTTTAACGGTAATATCAGAAAATATACCGACATAATGAGTGACATTATCATTATGATCTTTTACTGCCGTAATGGTGATCCATTCAGGGAAAATTTCTCCATTTTTTCTTCGGTTCCAAATTTCGCCTTCAAATCGCCCTTTTTCATTTAATTGTTTCCATAAATCAGCATAAAATGCAGCATCTTGATGACCTGATTTAAGAAAGCTCATATGTTGTCCGACAGACTCTTCTTCGCTATACCCTGTTATCACTGTAAAGGCATGATTTACTTTTAGTACGATTGAGTTTGCATCTGCAATCGTTATACCTTCAAGCGTTTCAAATGTTGTTGCGGCTAAACGAGTGTCTTCTTCCGCTTTATGTTGAGCACTAATATCAATCATCACACCCACTAATTCAGAAGCGACTCCATTGTCTAACACAACATTAACCATATCCTTGATCCAGACTATTTCACCTGTTTTTTTAAGCATACGATATTCAAAATCATACTTTTGGGATACTTTAACTGCATTCAACGTATAGTTACGTGCTTGTTGCCGATCATCAGAGTGAATATGGTTAATCCAAAAATCTTTTTCAAACCATTGTTCATTTGAATATCCCAGTAAATTTTCGGCTTCATCACTAACAAAGGTGAATTCCCCCAAGGCTAGATCATACCGCCAGACTATTGCAGACTGAGTTTGAACAAGTTTTCTAAATTGAAACTCACTATCATGTAACTTCTTGTTTGTGCTGGCTAACGCCTGGTTTGTTTTATTTAAAATATAGTTAATTTGTTCCAAATCTTTGGTTTTATTATCAACTGTTTTTTTAATAATAAAACTTCTTCCTGATAAAGCCAATAAAAATGCAGAAAACATTGTCACCAGTATAAGCACTGATAACAGGACCACCCACGTTGCCCTACCCTTCCCCTGATAAGGTTGAACAGATGAAGAATAGATAAGCCATTGTCTATCTGCAATAGTAAATTGTTGTTGAAAACTATCTTTTTTACTTGGCCTTCCTTCCTTCTGGTTACTATAAAGCAACTGAGGTTTGTCGCTTATTGTCTGATCATAAATTCTAAAAAAAACTTTGCGACTATCAAGCTCAGTTAATATCGTCTTAATAAGATCATCCAGGTATAAAACACAGGCTACATAACCAGTGGGAGTATTACCTTTAACCACTGGCCCAGCAAGTGAGAGACTATTTTTATAGACTGGTTGATAAATAACAAACCCTAAGCCTTTACTTTTACCTTGTATTAACTCAATTCCTGGAGTGATAACAGTATCTTTTGTTTTTATAGCTTTAAATAAGGTTTCGGCTACATTGTTATCAGACAATATATTCATTCCCAAAGCCGTTTTATTCTTTTCCAAGGGCTCAATATAAGTAATTACTGCATACTTCTTATATTTAGGTGCTTTTATTAAAGGTGTTTGTTTATCAAAAATTTTAAAATCATTAAAGCCTTCATCATTTATTTCTTGTTCAAATTGTTGTCTTTCTGATTGATTAATATACCGGATCCAAGCAAAGGCCTGGATGTCTTTTTGCCGGCTTAATGTACGCTTGGTAAACTCACGAAATTGTGCTTGAGTCACATGTTCGGTGTGCTCAAAAAAATTAGCCAGCATATAAAGGCTTTCCTGATGTTTATCAACCTTACTCTTCAACTTATTGAACAAACCAGTAGTGTAATTTTTAAATCGAACTGTTTGCTGCTCCTGCTCTTGTTCATTAGCATAAGAAAAAATAATAACAACCAAAAAAGCAGCAATCAGAAGTGGAGTAGCTACAGAGAATAACTTTGCTCTCCATTGGTCTCTCGGCTTGGCAAAAAATACTAGAGTAATCGGTGTAAAAAGAATGACACCAATTGAATCTCCTAGCCACCAAATAAGCCAATTAGTAAAGAATTGTGCATCAGAAATTAAATCCGCCAGGAATAGGCTACTTACTCCGATACTTGCACCTATAATACAGCTGAATGCTCCCCCAAAACATAAAAGCTTACAAATTTGTTTAGGCGTTTGAAATGAATTAGGTTGTAGGGATGATTTAGTAATTAAAAAATGTCCAATAAGTGCCTGTAAAACAGCACCAAAACTAATCATTGAAATCAATAAAACTGAACTTAGAATAGTTTGATTATTAGTCGAATCAAAAGCTATCCAGATATTAATAATAAAAGCACCTATGAATATTCCAGGCCAAACACCACGCCCCCAGATTAAACATGCAGCCAAGGCAATACCCGCAGATGGCCAAATAGCCGTTGCATCACTTGTTTGAACTGTTAATAAATCAGCTAAAAATCCAAAAACAGCATAACTGATAGCAATAAACAAATTTACAACTACAATTGATTCAGTTTGTTCGTTTTTTAAACTAATACCTAAAGTGATTCTATTTTTCATGTCCATCCAACTGGATGTTTAATAGACCTATCTACAAGTAATGCTAAATTCATATTCAAACTCTAATTAATTAAAAAAACCATATACCTCTAGAATTGTAGGGTAATACCACAAAATGTAAAGGATAATTAATCTAAAAATATAAGTAATTACTTACAAAAATAATTAAGTTCTTTATCACCCTTTTAACTTTTTCTTTTCGAAATTTTTATAAATATCGAGTCTATTGCCTCTTTAACAGTGGCTTTTTGACCTTTACTACGACTATTATCATCAATACGGTTCATCCCCACGGATGTGGGGAACACATCGAACTCAGCCCGTGTTTTACTATTTTTAGCGGTTCATCCCCACGGATGTGGGGAACACGCAATTGAAGGAGCTGTTGGGCAGGACTCACCCGGTTCATCCTAGGGTGTTAAATTTACGACCTAAATACACCCAAATCTTCATACAGTTTCCAT
>CAYYNM010000152.1:0-8125 GCA_964472945.1 uncultured Methylomarinum sp.
CCGTAGCAGGTTCTCTATTCTCGGGCAGCCTCCTAACGTGGGTGGGTTATTTATTGCCAGCTGCCTTACTATGTTTGTTTATAAAATAAATTATGTAATATTTTATTATCTACAATATTAATTTTAGACCCATCAATTTCAAAGGGTGAAAATGCAAGCGCCGTTTCATAAGTGATATTTTCACCTCCTAAATTAACCTGCGATCCATGCTGAACCATAATAGATCCATAAAATTCATTATTTAATTCCTGAATATGGGAATTAATATAAATTGCAACGCTACGCCACAAACTAGTTACCGTATTTGGAATTACTTTATTGAAGATCACAAAAGATTCATCTTTGGTTTTAATATCGTGTACATCAAAAGCTTTACCTGCTGGAATAATTGCATACAAGTCATAATCTCCATGTATACATAGTGGCGGCTCTACTCTTTTAGGCTTCATTCTTAAATATTTTCCATTATCCATTTTACCAATATAATTGACAGCCTCAGCAGGATGGTCATTAATTAATTGTACACTCCCGTAATGCTTAAAACTTTTATCCCTATCAACAAAATAAGGCGTTTTAACATCCCTTTTAGATAACCGTTTTTTTTCTGGCAAATTCAAATCCGTAATTAGATCTTCACTTTCATACCAAGCTTTTACCGCAGTAAAATAACGTTTCTTCGAAAAAGCCTCAGGCAATGTAATTGGTGAACAGACTAACCCTGCATTCATATATTTCAACCCATTCTGGTCTGCTGTTTTAGCCTTAAGGTCTCCTCTTTTACCTGTATAACCAGGCTTACCAATCCATTGTATAGATCTTAGGCCTGTTTCTCGAACAAGAATATGACAGTTAAACTGTTTTGCCGCACCCAAAAAGAAATTTTCATGTAACTTGTGAATATATGTAATTTTTGAAATACTCATTTAAACCTCCTAAAACTATAACTCCTAGCCAAAAAAGCTTTTGTTATAATCTGTCACCCAATACCATAAAAGTAAAAAAGGTGACTCTAGCATAGCAGTTGATTCACCCTCTTTGCAAATACAGTAATTTACCGCATTCGTGAATCATGTATCGCACAGTTCCTACCGTAATACAGCATATAAAAATATATTGCATTACGATACTCCCCTGTACCCAGAAGCAATAGGATAACGACGATCTCTTCCAAATGCTCTTGGTGTGATTTTCACCCCAGGTGGAGCCTGTCTACGCTTATATTCATTTCTATCAACCAATGAAATTGCTCTATTAATATCATCCTTTTGATAACCCGCAGCATGTATATCTGCTGCCGATTTATCCTGTTCCACATACATTTCTAAAATAGGATCTAAAATAGAATAAGGAGGCAGAGAATCCTCATCAACTTGGTCAGGTGCTAATTCAGCAGAAGGCGGACGTGTAATCACTCGTTCTGGAATAACAGCGGATATTGTATTTCGGTACTCAGACAGCTGATAAACCAACAGTTTAGGCACATCCTTTATCGGTGCAAAGCCTCCGGCCATATCTCCATATAAGGTAGCATACCCCACACTCATCTCACTTTTATTGCCCGTTGTCAGCAATAATTTTCCAAACTTATTTGACATAGCCATCAGTAGAACACCCCGACAGCGTGCTTGAATATTTTCTTCTGTCGTATCCCGTTTTGTGTCGGTAAAAACATCATTTAACATAGCCGTAAAAGCAGTAACTGCCGGTTCAATGGCTATCGTATGGTATTTAACACCCAAAGCTTCTGCTTCTAAAACAGCATCTTCATTGCTCATATCTTGAGTATATTTAGAGGGCATTAATACCGCTTCAACCTGACCTGCCCCCAAAGCATCAACAGCAACAGCCAACACCAAAGCAGAGTCAATCCCTCCTGATAAGCCTAATATTGCCCCTTTAAAACCATTTTTATAGACATAATCTTTAACGCCTAAAACTAGCGCCTTATATTCACTAGATATTTCACTGTACAAAGGAGAACATGAATTTTTTATTGGCTGTTTAGCTTCAAATTCAACGACAGATACTTGTTCTTCAAATTCTGCAGCTCTAAAAACAACCTCCCCTTTTGAATCCACCACAAATGAAGCGCCATCAAAGACTAATTCATCCTGTCCACCTATCATATTGACATAGACCAGTGGAATACCTACCTCTTTAGCTTGCTGACAAACAACACCCTCTCGTTGGTGAATTTTACCCGCATGAAAAGGGGATGCATTTAAGGTCAAAATAATATCTGCTCCGGCTTGTTTGTTTTTTTCCACTAAACCTTTTTGCCAAATATCTTCACAAATTGTTAATGCAATTGAATAACCTTTAACTGAAAAAAAACTGCTTTGATCTGCCGCTTTAAAATAACGCTGCTCATCAAATACTCCATAATTGGGTAGTACATTTTTCCTGTATCGCGTTAACCCCCCCCCCTCTCTTAGTACAACTGCACTATTGTATAAACAGCCATCAACTTGCTCAGGAAATCCTAAAACCACATCAATACCTTGAACTGCTTGGGCAATATCAAATACCGACTGCTCAGCTTGCTTAATAAAATCTGGGCGTAATAATAAATCTTCAGGCGGGTAGCCGGTGATTGTAAGCTCAGGAAACACAACCAGATCAGCATTTAACTGATCGCGAGCACACTCTGCTGTTTGGATAATTTTTTTTTGATTAACTTGAATTCCGCCAACTAGCAGATTAATTTGAGCTAAAGCTATTTTTAACATTAATATTCTTCGTTTACTATTTAGAGCAAAGCCGTTTAGTGGCATGGCTATATAGCCAATTACTACTCTCCAACATTCCGTAGAGACAAGGCATGCCTTGTCTCTACAATAACGGTGACAGTAATATTTCTAGTCGTGCAGTGCTACTTTCATTGCCACACCTAACATTGTAGGTGAATCAACAACATTAACACCCGCAGCTGTTAAAGCAGCCACTTTACCTTCTGCTGTCCCTTTCCCCCCAGTAACAATAGCACCAGCATGCCCCATTCTTTTTCCTGGTGGAGCGGTTCTTCCTGCTATATATGAAACCACCGGCTTAGTAACATATTCTTTAATATAATCAGCAGCCTCTTCCTCTTCCACCCCTCCAATTTCACCCACCATAATAATACCTTTGGTTTGCTCATCAGCTTGGAATAAACTGATCACATCAATAAAAGTCATGCCATGTATAGGGTCTCCACCAATACCTACACAGGTACTTTGACCCAAACCTTCATGCGTAGTTTGATGAACCGCTTCATAAGTTAGCGTGCCTGACCTTGAAACCACACCAACAGAACCAGGCAAATGAATATTGCCTGGCATAATACCAATTTTACATTCCCCAGGTGTAATCACCCCAGGACAATTAGGGCCGACCAAGAGTACACCCGTTCCGGCCATTGCCGCTTTTACTCTTAACATCTGTAAAACAGGAATACCTTCTGTAATACAAATAATCAAACCAATACCTGCATCTACCGCTTCTAAAATAGCATCTGCTGCATAAAAAGGTGGCACGTAAATCATGCTAGCCGTTGCACCCGTCTCTTTTACCGCTTGCTCAACTGTATTAAAAACCGGTAAACCTAAATGAGTTTGACCACCACGCCCAGGCGTAACACCACCCACTAAACGTGTACCATAAGCCAATGCTTGCTCAGAATGAAAGGTACCTTGCTTACCGGTAAACCCCTGACAGATTAATTTGGTTTGCTTATCAATTAAAATACTCATACATCCTTCCCATCATTATTAGCTAGAGCAACAACTTGCTCGGCTGCACTGGCTAAATTTTCTGCCGCAACGATTCCAAAATCCGAATTATTTAATAATTCTCGCCCTTTTTCAGCATTAGTCCCTTCCAGTCTAACCACAACAGGCACCTGAACATGCACTTCGTCAACCGCTGTTAATATCCCTTGGGCAATAACATCACACTGAACAATCCCTCCAAAAATATTCACCAACACTGCTTTTACATTTTTATCCGACAAAATCAGTTTAAAAGCCTCACAGACTTTTTCTAATGTTGTACCCCCTCCTACATCCAGAAAATTTGCAGGCGACCCACCTTTAAGCTTAACTAAATCCATCGTTGCCATTGCCAAACCGGCACCATTAACCATACAGCCGATTGAGCCATCCAATGTTATATAATTCAGGTCAAACTGCTTAGCTATATTCTCCTTTTCATCTTCTTGACTCTGATCTCTAAACTCTAAAATATCTGGGTGTAAAGCCACTGCATTATCATCAAAATTAATCTTGGCATCCAGTGCCAACAATTCCCCATCATCTGTTTCCACCAAGGGGTTAATTTCAATCTGACTGGCGTCTTTTTCCAGTAATAACCGATACATACCTTGCATAATTTTTTCTAATGCGCGAACCTGGGCACCCTGCAAACATAAATCAAAAGCTACTTTCCTACACTGGTAGGACTGCAACCCTGCTGCTGGATCAACCAATAAGGTAATAATCTTTTCAGGTGTTTGCTCTGCAACTTCTTCTATATCCATTCCACCCGCAACAGAGCAAACAAACATCACGCGCTCACTTGCTCTATCAACCAAAACACTCAAATAGAACTCATGTTTAATGGGATAAGTTTTCTCTATTAAGACAGTGTTAACAGGCAACCCGTCTAAACCTGTTTGTTTGGTTACCAAGCGACTACCCAGCATATCAGCCGCATATTGTTTAACTTCAGCCGTATTCTTAGCCAGCTTTACACCGCCCACCTTGCCTCGTCCACCCGCATGCACCTGGGCTTTAACTACCCAGGCATTTCCAGGAATATCCTGTGCTGCAAGCACAGCATCCGCTGCTGTTGTTACGATTTTGCCTTGAGGTGCAGCAATACCAAACGCTTTAAAAAGCTGTTTAGCCTGATGCTCGTGAATGTTCATTTTTTTCTCCAACTGCCTTGAAAGACAATAATTAAGGAATATAAATTGAATAATTTATGCGTTCTCATTTCTAAACTATAGTTACAATAATCTCTGCGCACATTCTATCGAACTTTAGGCATTATGGCACCCAATCAAGAAAATACAATTTACCCTTGCCCTTTTTCTAAAGGTTATGGCATTGAGACTGAACAAGCCTGGTCCTTATTAAAAGTATTCTTCACTTATCGTTTTACTGTTTCATCCCTATTTGTCATCTTATTTTATGGCCATTTTGATCCCGCTTTTTTTAAATCCCATAATACTCAACTATATCCCGTTATTTGTCACAGCTACCTTGCAATCTCAATACTTTCCGGTTTTGCAGCCTTTTACCGCATACCCAGTTATTCAGCACAAGCCCAATTAAATATTTTTAGTGATATTATTTTTATCACCCTAATAATGTATGCCAGTGGGAGTATTGGCAGTGGCATAGGTATATTACTGGTAGTATCAACGGCTGCTGGTGGCCTACTTATTGGTGGTCGCTGTGCTCTATTTTTTGCAGCCTTAGCCAGTCTCTCTATTTTATTTGAACATATCTACAGCATTCAATCTCACTCTACACCGCCATTATTTACTTACACAGGAATGTTAGGTGCCTCTTATTTTACCATTGCTTACCTTTCATTTATCCTTGCCAAAAGAACAGAACAGTCAGATCAAATTGCATCTCAACATAAACAAACCATTTCTAACCTTGAAGACCTTAACCGTCATATTATTCAAAATTTACAGTCAGGTATAATCATTAGTAACTCAGAACAAAAGATCAAAATGTACAATGAGGCTGCATTAAGTATTATTGGTAACTTTGGACATGCCGCGCGCCCTCAGTATTTATCTGAAATTTCTGCACAATTAAGTAACAGCTTTTATCAATGGACCCTAGACAACAACCAAAACTTTTCCTTAATAAGCTTAGCAGAGCATAAACAAATTCACTGCCGGTTCTCCCTAATACAGACACAGCAAGATACTTTCCACATGATCATTCTGGAGGATATATACCTTTATAACCAACAACTTCAACAAAGCAAGCTTGCCTCGCTTGGCCGCCTCACTGCCAGTATAGCGCATGAGATCCGCAATCCATTAGGTGCTATTAGTCACGCCAGTCAACTATTATCTGAAGCCCCCACATTACAGACAGAAGATTACCGTTTAACTGAAATCATTCAATCTCATTGCCTTAGAATGAATAAAATAATTGAAGATGTGTTACAACTATCTCGTAGACAACTCTCAAAAAGAGAAAAAATACAGCTTAACTTATGGCTGGATAACTATATTCAAGGCTTTATCTATGATACCGGTAGCTCTTTAGATAATTTTAAAATCAGCACCAAAGCAACTGATTTATGGGTTTATATGGATGCGGGTCACTTAAAACAAATTTTTGATAATTTATGTTCTAATGCACTTAAATACGGGGATTCAACACAAAAAATTATTATTGAAATCAGTTTGATTGACAACGCTCCTTGCATTACACTTTACGACAACGGCAAACCGATAGACCAAGAAACTGCAAACCACCTTTTTGAACCTTTTTTTACCACATCCCCTTCAGGTACAGGTTTAGGTTTATATATCTCCAAAGAATTAGCAGAACTCAATCAAGCAAAATTAAGCTATGCTATAACTGATAATAATAAAAGTAGCTTTAAACTCTGCTTACCCAAAGCCGACAGCTCAAAAATTGAAATATGAATAACCCGTTTACACTTATTATTGACGATGAACCTGATATTAGAGAGCTATTAGAAATCACTCTTAACAGAATGAACATTCAAACGCTCTGCGCTGAAAATATCACTTCAGCAAAAAAGTTATTGGAAAAACATAGCTTTGATCTTTGTCTAACGGATATGAAATTACCTGACGGCAATGGTTTAGACTTAATTGATTATATTCAAAAAAGCAAAAACCCGATGCCTATTGCTGTTATCACAGCTCATGGCAGCATGGATATTGCCATTACCGCAATGAAAAAAGGGGCCTTTGATTTTCTATCAAAACCCGTTGATTTAACAGTATTAAGACAACTGATCAACAATGCACTCAAACTTTCGGCTCAGCCCCAGACAACAAAAGAACGTAGAATGCGCCACCTATTATTAGGTGACTCTCAACTGATGCGCGATATTCGCTCAAATATTGATAAAGTGGCAAGAAGCCAGGCTCCTGTCTATATCAGTGGAGAATCAGGCTCTGGTAAAGAATTAATTGCCAAATTAATTCACCAGCAAAGCCCTAGAAACGAAGCGCCTTTTATAGCAATAAACTGTGGAGCCATTCCTGCTGAGCTGATGGAAAGTGAATTCTTTGGACATAAAAAAGGTAGCTTTACCGGTGCAACAGCAGATAAACAAGGTTTATTTCAAGCCGCTGAAGGAGGAACGCTATTTTTAGACGAGGTAGCTGATTTACCCCTAGCACTACAGGTAAAACTACTCCGCGCCATCCAGGAAAAGAAAATACGCCCTGTTGGAGGCCATCAAGAAATATCGACCAATATACGTTTACTAAGTGCAACCCATAAAGACTTAAATGCGATGGTTGAACGAGGTGAATTTAGACAAGATTTATATTACCGTATTAATGTGATAGATCTTGTTAGCCCCCCTTTACGCAATCGTGCCAGTGATATACCTGAATTAGCAGAACATTTACTGGCTCAGCTAGCTGCAAGTAACGGCCAACAACAACCTACACTTAGTAAAGAAGCTATACACGGCTTAAAACACTACCACTTTCCTGGTAATGTGCGTGAATTAGAAAATATACTAGAACGAGCCTTAGCCCTATACGATGGAAAAACCATTGAACTTGACGACCTAAACTTACCTTGCTCAACCGAGCTACCTAAAGCAGAAAAATTTAATCCCTCAGAAATTTCACTGGAAGACTATCTGGAAGAAATTGAAAAAGAAGCACTGAGCAAAGCGTTAGAAGAAAATCGCTGGAATAAAACTGAAACAGCAAAGCACTTGGGGTTAACATTTAGGTCTTTACGTTATCGACTTAAAAAATTGGGGCTGGATTAATTAAACCACTATAAACTGAAAGTCCATAGTGGTTGAGTTGTTTTACTGCCCCATTCACGTTTTACAGGCTAAAATAATACCTGAATCCGTGACTTCAATGCGGATAACAGGGCTCAAGATATTGGTT
>CAYYNM010000153.1:0-8118 GCA_964472945.1 uncultured Methylomarinum sp.
GGATTAAACGATTAACACGTCGAACAATCTGCTTCTCTAAGTTAGAGAAAATGCATGATATTGTGATGGGTCTGTTAATAAATAAGGTGGAATTTGGCAGGGATATTCATGCAAAAGCACAGATTTGACCCACTACCCGCACGAAGTATAAAATAATACCTGATTACCCATGAGTCTCCGCCATGTTAAATGAAAAAACTGTGATACTTTGAATGTCGTCATCCCCGAAGTCTAGCTAATGCTATTTATATTGTGAGTGGTGATGAAATGATTGATATTTTGCTTGCTGCTACTGATAGAATAGTTTAATGAAACAAAAAAAACGATTAGTCATTGCAATGACTGGAGCAACAGGTGCTATTTATGGTGTCAGAATATTGCAGGTATTACAAAAACAGGATGATTGGGAGTCTCATTTAGTAATTTCATCTTCTGGTTTGGTCAATTTGAAATATGAAATGGAGATGGAAAAGTCGGCCTTGTACCAATTAGCTGATGTTGTACATGGTGTTAATGATATTGCTGCCAGTATTGCCAGTGGGTCGTTTAAAACGGAGGGTGTTATTGTTGCACCCTGCTCAATGAAAACATTATCTGCTATAGCTCATGGTTTTGGTGATAATCTAATTACTCGTTCAGTGGATGTGGCTTTAAAAGAGCGTAGGCGTGTCGTTATTATGCCTAGAGAAACGCCATTAAATTTGGCTCATATTCGTAATATGGCCAGTGTGACAGAAATGGGAGGGATTATATTTCCGCCTATGCCAGCCTTTTATAATAAATCAAATTCAATTATAAAGATGGTTGATGAGGGGGTGGGGCGAGTGTTAGATATGTTTACTGTTGATGTTACGGGCTTGTTTGAACCTTGGGAAGGCTTGTAATAAAACAATAGAAATTATTTTGAATAATTGATTTAAGCTTGTTCATCAATTAGGATATGCTTTGATTTTAGAATGAAAGGTTTGTGGAAAATATGAAACAAGTAATAATGCTATTGGTTATTGGTCTTTTAGGTGCTGTTAGCACGCAAAGTCAAGCTAAACGTCTTGATCCTTCAGCAGGAAAAGATGCTTTTGAAACGTGCAGAGGGTGTCATAGCACACATAATTATAGTAATGTTGCCCCTGTTTATTATGTGCCAAAAATTGGAGGGCAGCGTAAAGGCTATGTTGCTTCAGCATTGACAGCATATAAGCATGAAAACAGAGCGCGTACTTCAATGCTGCCTAATGCCTATGATTTAACAGAGGAAATGACAGCGGCTATCGCTCAATATGTTGAGGAGTCAGCTGGAAGCAAAAGTAAGGCTAGTTATAGAGGAGGAGATGCCAAAAAAGGTAAAAATTTAGCTGAATCTTGCCTCGGTTGCCATACTAAAGAATTGAACGATGGTATGACTGCGCCCATTTTAGCTGGTCAGCATGGAAATTACTTGGTAAAAGCAATGAAAGATTATCAGGCAGGGGTAAGAAAAGATCCCGTGATGCAAAGTATGGTTGGGTCCTTTTCTGAAGATGATTTAAAAGATATAGCAGCTTATTTTGCTAATATGAAAGGCTTAAGTATCGTTAAATAAATGAATATCAGATAAAAAAGCCTCAATAACTAAAGTTATTGAGGCTTTTTTATGCTCGTCCCTAAGCGCCTTTGAAAAATGGTGGATAACGCTATCGCTAATCCACCCTACGAAAGCAAAAAAGGTTTAACTTAATGGCATTGGTGTAGGTCCGATTAGCAAAAGATAACCGGACGATATTATAAAATTTAAAGAAGACTCAGGAGTATTTCTTTGAGTTTTTGCTATTACGAAAAATAAGCGGTTGCTCATTCTCAGATAAAGCACTTTTTCTTGCTGAGTCGAGAGCCTCTTCAATAACATGATGGTTAGGTGATTTACTACACACGGGGTCGGCGTTCTTCATATCTCCAGTCAAAATAAATGCTTGACAGTGACAGCCACCAAAATCTTTCTCTTTTTCATCGCAACTACGACAAGGTTCTTTCATCCATTCTGTACCACGGAAAAAATTGAAAGCTTTGGACTCATTCCATATTTCTTCAATACTATATTCTGTTACATTTGGGCAATCTAAACCGGGTAATTCGCGAGCGGAGTGACAAGGTAAAGCTACGCCATCTGGTGCAATGGTTAAAAAGGTTGTGCCCCACCCGTTCATACAGGCCTTGGGTCGATCTTCATAAAAATCCGGGATAACATAATAGATTTTCATTTTTCCTGCGACTTTTTCTTTGTATGCCTGGGCGATAGCTTCAGCTTTATCAAACTGTTCTTTGGTGGGCATTAATAAGTCACGATTTTTATGCGCCCAGCCATAGTATTGAGTGTTAGCTAGCTCTAAATAATCGGCTCCCAGCTCTTCAGCCATTGCCAAAATTTCGGGCATTTGATGAATATTTTCTCTGTGAATAACCACGCACAAGACCATGGGATAGCCATGTTTTTTAACTAAATGAGCGACTTGTTTTTTTGTTTCGTAAGATTCTGTGCCGGCTATATGATCATTTAGCTCTTTGCTACTGGCTTGAATGCTGACTTGAATATGATCAAGTCCCGCTTCTTTTAACTGAATGATTTTTTCTTCAGTTAAACCGTAGCCGGAAGTAATAAGGTTGGAATAAAAACCCAGTTGGCGTGCATGTTGGACTAATTCGGGTAAGTCCTGGCGTGTTAAAGGTTCGCCGCCAGAAAAACCAAGCTGTACAGCCCCCATTTTTCGAGCCTGGCTTAAAACACGCTTCCAATCTTCTGTACTGATTTCAGCGTTATGCTTAGTATAGTCCAGAGGGTTAGAACAGTAAGGACATTGTAAGGGGCATTTATATGTCAGTTCTGCCAGTAACCAGCGAGGTGGGGTAATATTAAGGTTGTTGGATCCAGCCATTTTTTAATGCATCCTCTAAGAAGCTATTGACATCATTTGTTAAATTACTTTCAGAAAATTTTTCTTCTAACACAGTAATAATCTGAGGGGCAGTACGAGTACCATCACATAATTTTAAAATTTCGGCAGAGGGTTGGTTTAGTTCTACCATGCCTTCAGGATATAGGATAACATCTTTTTGCTGGGCTTCTTCCCATTGCAGCCTGTGGGTTGAGGAAAAGCTGATAGATAATTCTGGGTTTATACTCATATTGATAATTTGACCATTTGTTCTTTATATAGCAAGTATAAGCTATATTCTTCTGGATATAAACGACTAAACAAAGGGCGTATTTAAGCAGTGTTGAGAGGGAGTAGATAAGGTGATTTCGGCAACACTTTTATGTTGTAATAAAAGCCAAAGTTGTACCTGATTACCCATAAACTTCCATCTAAAGGTGGGTTTTGTTTAGTCATGTAATTCAATCTCTTAGCCCTCCCTTGCTGGGGAGGGTTGGGTCGACTGCATCAGGAAAGGGCTTAAGAGCAGTAATTTTAGCCCCCTTAACTTAACGTATTGGGGTAAAGATAATTGACCTTATCTCTCTAGTTTTTAGTGTTTTCTGAATTCAAGTTAAAAAAACTGGAACATCAAGTGTTAGGCCTTAAAAAAGCCTATCATATAGAATGTTGAGTACAGTATTATTTTAGAAATCTCATTTTATTTAAACGGTCTAAAGCGATATTCACCGCCTTTTTATCAAATAAGTTTGATTTTCTATTGCCCCACCTTTTGCCAGCTGGCCAGTTTTTAATACCCTCAATAACATCATCGGTTTTAGGGGGGCAGTTTTGTTTTTCTAGTAACCAGTCAACCGTTGAGAGTAATTCCATACCAAAAGGAGATTCAAAACCATTAATAATTTCGGTTGTTTTATCTAAAACTGGTAAATATTCTTTAGCTTCATTTTGCAAATAAACATGTAGGTGATCGTGTTTTTGATCATTAAACCAAATAACATCTAAAGGATCAGAATCTGCAATACGCTTTTCACTTTTAAGATAACTGCCATCTAAACTATTTAATAAATGACGTAATTTATCAGCATAAGGGCCATAATTATTGGCTTTAAAATCAAGCTGTAATGGGTTTTTTATATCTTGGCTTTCAATGCTGCGCTCTAAAAACCATGCAAGTTTTTGAACTTCTAATAAACTGCATTCCATACCCAAAACCCAATAACGCCGCACAATTTCAGCAATCATAGCTCTCGCAGGGGTAAGCTTTTCAACGCCTTTAGGTTTTGCAATATTTTGGTATTGCTGGGTTGGTTGATAAATCAAAATATCAACATCGGTTAAATCAGCTAAGGCAAGCTCTATTTGTTCTTTAACCGCAGACCAATTTAAGCCACCATTGCCAGCACCTAGCGGTGGAATAGCAATAGATTTAACTTGGTTTTGAATAATAAAATGGCGTAAATCTTGAAGCCCATCCACAACCCATTCTATTTTTGAAGGCGAACGCCAATGTTGCTTAGTAGGAAAATTAATAATCCACTTAGGAGACATTAATTCTCTAGTTTCAGTCACAAACATTTTACCTGTTTGAACTTCCTTCGCTTTACAGGCTTTTGAATACAGCACCATATTGTCAGTAAAACGCTCTTTAAACATTAAGGCAATGCCTTTACCCATAACACCCACGGTATTAACGGTATTGATTAACGCTTCTACCTCAGCGTCAAGTAAGTTGCCTGTTGTATATTTAATCATTTGAAATACCAGTCAGGACGAGCGTGAACCTTTAATGCCAGCCCCCTTTGTTGTAATTGTTGCTCAATGTGTAATTTTAATTGGTTTGTATAGCTTACTATACCAAGCAGGGCATCAACAGGGCAATATTGGTAAACAAGTGCCTCTGCCTGATACCGCTCAAACTTTGCTGGGTCATCAGGGTCTCTTTTAAAATCTCGGTTTTGCAATAAAGCCCAATCTATTTGGTTTAAATCATTCAAATGGTTATAAAAATTGCTCCATTGATAATAGGCATGACTATCTGTAAACAAAAATGGCAACTGATGTTCTTGAACCTTAGCCAGACTAGACACTAGAATAATAAGTTCATCATTGGATCGTTGAACAACGCCTCGGCCGCTGTGGATATTTTTCATCATCACAGAGAAAGGCGTAAAGTAAAAAGGAACCTGATTACCCATGAGTCTCAGCCACTTTTAAAACACCCTACCAAACCCCCCGTCATTCCTGCATTCTCTTAGCAGGAATCTAACAAACAATAATAGATTCCCGATAAAAGACTTCGGGAATGACGGGGTCTATAGAGAATTGCGAGAACTCTATTCTCATTTGGCTGAGGCTCATGGGTAATCAGGAAAAGGAATATAATCGTTTAAACAGCCATTAGGGTAAAGAGGGACGGAATGGTTTGCTCGTTTACTGATTAACTCATCATTACCAATATTGACCCAGTTGGGGGAGCGAAGCTCTGAGTTTCCACAATGCAAACCATTATCTAAAACCCACGATAAATTATCTTTGTGCATAATGCGCCAAATTAATGCTTTTTCAGGGTTTAAACTAGGGTAATGGTTAGGCATTATTTATTAGCGTGGCTAGGTGTTAATTCATTTAGTTTTTTGTACAACTCAAACAAATGTTTTACTCGTTCTAATGGGGTATTGAAAGGTTTGGGTTGATATAGAAGATCAACGGCTTTATCAAGTTGTTTATGGGCTTTGCGTAAAGTTGGAGGCATAAAGTCTGGATCATATAAAGCGGCTAATGTGGTACTGGCATCTTTATTGATTTCATCTTGGCGGGCATCTAATACTGTTTGGGCTAGGGAAGTAATTTTCTGGCATTGTTGTTCGGTGCATTCTGGCCATGGAAAGTTGTTGTAAACTAGTTTAGCTGAATAACGATAATCACTTTTTAACCTTCCTGCCACTGTCCTCATCCAATCCATATGCATTTGGCTGGTTAAAATGCCAAATTCATAAACGCTAGCATTTGGAATAACCAAAACGGCACTAGACGCGATAATATTAGTGAGAAACCCCATGGGAATATATGGTCTATTTTCTGAGCTTGTTTTAGGAATAATCACAAATTCATTCGGAAATTCGGTTTCCCTGAACAAATGTGGTGTATCTGCAAATTTTTGGCTAGATCTACTGTTTAATCTAAATTCTTTAACTCTTTTTATTTTTTCTTGTAGTATCTTTGATTCTCGTAGAACTGATATGGGCGTATCAATTAACCAAAAACACCAGCTCTGCAAGTTGTTAATATAACTTTTCCCTGTCACCCAAGGTCTTATCCATTTAGCTAGGTCGGGTTCAATTTTTAAAATATCATTTTTATTTTCAGTAGAAAATGACAATATTCCATTATCTAATGGGGTAATACCTTCTTTCATTTTATTCAATACTCCGTCCATTGGTTTTGGTCGATTTACGATGACAACATTTGGAGCATCAATTAAGTAAGGGCTAATATTATCAGCTTTGATTTCTATTGGAACTGACTGAGGGGTGGGGTAATCAAATAAACATTTTTCTGCTCGTTCCTTTTGACCGAAACCAATAATTACACAATGCACTGCAGCTTTGCCTTTTGCATCGTTATGCCACTGAAAGGTTCGATGTGCAAAAGACAATGTAATCCCTAGTTCTAATATTGGTTGCCATAAAACCCCGGCCTGCTCACCCATCGTAATTGAATTGGTAGAGACAAAAGAAACTTCAATAGACGTATTTTTAATAAATAGTGAAGCTTTGTAGAACCAATTAGCTACAAAATCTAAATTACCAACTCCTTTTAAATTTCCTAAAATTTCTTTATGGGCTTTATTCTGCTCTATGCTCCTTTCTTTTCTATCCACAAACGGTGGATTACCAATAATATAATTCAACTGAGAGGGTTCAATTACCTCAGCCCAATCTGTGGTCAAGGCATTAGCATAATGAATATTGGCGTGTTCTTTCAGAGGTAATAAATCAGGTTCTCTGCCGAATGACTTGGCAAATTCCAGATTCATTTGATGCTGAGTAAGCCACATGGCAACTTCGGCTATGCGGGCTGGCCATTCATCTATTTCGATGCCGTAGAAGTTATTAAGGCTAATTTGGGGATCTATCTCAATATCCAGATGACTTTGGTTTTGATTTTGCTGTTGCGCCTGCATAATCAGCAGTTCTAGTCGCCTTATTTCCCGGTAGGTGATAATTAAAAAATTACCACAGCCACAAGCTGGGTCAAGAAAGCTTAATTTTCTTATTTTAAGCATTAATTCAATTAGGCGACTATTGCGTAATTTGGTCTGTTTTAAGGCACTGGCTTTGTTAAATTCATCGTGTAGTTGGTTTAAAAACAGCGGTTCTATTAATTTTAAAATATTCGTTTCACTGGTGTAATGTGCACCTAAATTTCTACGGGCTTGTTTGTTCATGATTGATTGAAACAAACTACCAAATATTGCGGGGCTGATGTCTCTCCAGTTAAACAGACAGCATTGAATGAGTTGTTCTCGCATCTCTGTACTAAAGCTGGGTAGATCAATCCGTTCTTTGAAAAGATGCCCATTTACATAGGAAAAGGCGTTTAACTCATCGGTTAAATTTAAGTTTCTGTCTGTTGCAGGTTTGTCGAGAATTTGAAACAGTTTATGCAAGTGCATATCTGTGTCATTGCCTGATTCATCGGTAAACCGCATCAAGTATCGGGTGAATTGATGGCGATTAAATACACCTGTGTCTTCTGCAAATAAAATAAATAATATTCGCACCATAAAGACTTGTAGTTGATGTCCTGTATAACCGCTTTGTTCTAGGGCATCATGTAATTCACCTAATAATTCGGCTGCTTTTTCATTAAGATTATATTCGGTGATGTCTTCAACTTCATTGCCTTGCATAAAGTCGAATAGGTGTAGGTTGCCGGGTAATTCTTCTAGTGTGAAAGCATAGTCCTTGTCATCATCTAGGTCATAAAGCCGAAAATCATTAAGATCACAGACCATCACATAACGAGGTAGGTCTTTGTCTTTTAGCCCTTTGAAATAGCCAATGCCTTGTTGGTAGGCTTTTTCTAGGTTTTGCCCTGTTGATTTCATTTCAACGAGCAATTTACCACGCCAAAATAAATCTATCCGCTTGGTACTGCCTTGTTGTTCTGTTTTTACGGGTCTTTCAAAGCTGGCAACACGGCGTAC
>CAYYNM010000154.1:0-1218 GCA_964472945.1 uncultured Methylomarinum sp.
GGGGGTATCTGCATATTCAATCACTCTGTAGGCAGTGTTTAATGAAAAACCTTCTCCTTCTAAAGTAAAGTTACCTTTGTATTCCTGGTTTTTTAATATTGCCAAACCAAACGTTCTATAGGCTAACTGAGCCAGTTGGCCCATATCTGATATGGTTTGTACATCCGTTTTCATTATTTATTCTCCTTACGAAATAACATAAAGTCCTGATATTCACTGTGCTTGTTAGGCATAATCATTCGTGAAAATTGAACTATCACTTTTTCATCAAAATTTACTATACTGCCATACCCACACATTGCGTGCGGATAGAAATACCGCCTCCCTACCCCAATATCGGGAAAAATACGATACCAACGACGCATCAGCCGTCGGTTAAATCCAATCACCTCATCATGGTGATTATCAATAATTCTGATTTCGTCACTCCAGAGGTATTTCCTTTGAAATTCACTTAATTTGACGGGCTTGAATATCACGCTGTAATTGAGTGAGCGTGCTGTCGATCTGTCAATTTTTTTGGCTCGTTGCGCAATCGTTTTGGCTTCGTTATCCAACGTTTTATAATAATTCCCGTTTATTTTCCTGGATTTGATGGCTTTGCTTGTTTCCCAGTCTTTTTCTGTGGCGGTGTACTTATAAATAATGCCTTTGGGCGTATTTAACGCCATGGTTTTGAGATGAACCCCGTCAAGATAATTTCGAATCATCAATATCCGGTCTTGTTCGTTAAAGCCGGGATAAATGTTATCTTCCCAATAGACGCTTTCTGGAAATTCAACTGTTTTTTTGATAAATGTCTTAGGGTTGGGTTGTGCGTGACAGAGTTGATAGGCAAGAATATTGGTGATGATGATGTCGTAGGTCAGGAATAACAGGAACGCTAAGGCCACGACAACAAGCCAGAGGGTTTTTCTGTTTGCAGATGTTTTTGTAGTCATTAATTAATAGTATCCAGCAATAGAAAAAAAGGTGTCTTGCCTTTTGCCTAAATGAGGTAAAACACAGTGACCGTGCAAGGCAACGGCTTTGTGGTGTTTTATCTGGGGATTAAAGTTGTAGTGATGCTTTTCCATGCAAAATTATCCTTAATTTAAATGCCACACTAAACAATGAATTGCGTCACAATTTAAGTATGAGTACACCTCTGATTTAAAATTGAATGCACCAGGTTTCTGGCTTAATATATTTCTCAAACTTGGGCAAAAAGCAAGACCT
>CAYYNM010000154.1:1318-8068 GCA_964472945.1 uncultured Methylomarinum sp.
CAAACTTGGGCAAAAAGCAAGACCTCGCACCCACCTCGTGACACCCACCTCGCGTTAGCGAGCAATTCAGATGCTGTCAAGGTTTCTCCATGGCTAAATTTATACTTACGAACACCGCTTCCATCACCCACACTCAACAACCACCGGCTAAAAGCTGGTGGGTTGAAAGCTCGGCGGACTAAACCGCCGACTGAAAGAGAATGCGTCTTAAAGGCGGTGGTTTAAATCCACAGGCTACCGCTTCGCGGGCTAAAAGCCGCCCATTGGAAAATCAGAAAGAACAAAAACTTTCTTGCTATTTTACAAAAAAAACATTATAAGTAACCATTGTCCACTGACTTTTAGGTTCTAGGAATTAATGAGATAATACTTTCCTATTATATTTATGCTATCTTCTATATCATCTTCTCAATCCTATGTACATAGTAGTTTTGTAGCTCAGTCTAGTTTGGCTGAGACAGATCAACAAAGTGCTACTAAAGAAAAACAAAAAGAAGGTAGCGTTGTCTCTAGCAACTCTAAATCAAGACAAGATTCCACTCAACAGCAAAGTTTACAAGACCTCAAACAGATCCAGCAACTGAAAAGTCGAGACCAAGAAGTTAAAGCACATGAACAAGCACATTTGAACGCTGCGGGTTCGCTTGCTACAGGAGGTGCTAGTTTTACTTATCAAACAGGCCCTAACGGCGTTCGTTATGCTATTGGTGGAGAGGTCAATATTGATACCTCTGCTGTTGATGGTGACCCGGCTGCTACCCTTAGAAAAGCGGATACTATTCGTCGTGCAGCTTTAGCGCCTGCCGAACCTTCATCACAAGATCAAGTTGTTGCGGGTAAAGCTTCCGCAATGTCTGCAAAAGCCAGTATAGAATTAGTTAAGCTAAACCAAGAACAAAAACAAGCTAAGGAATCTGCATCTGTTAAAAATAAAGATGATAATAAACTTAATCAAAATGCACTGGATAAGGCTGATACTACTGAACCCCTTATAACTCTTGGTTCTCTCTTAGATATTTTGGCATGATTCTATAGTGAATAGCATCACTTCCCTGTGCTGTTGCTATATTCATTTAATGACATTCAACTTTTAATGAGCGTATTTTGTGGTAAAAATTAAATTCACCAAAACTGTGAATTTTAGAGTTTGAATGTAAAATAATTTCTGAATCTTCAAGCACATCCTGCTTAGTAATACCTAATGATTTCATTAGCACTGGGTATTTTGCCATTTCTTTTAATGTTAATTTCATGTCCTTATTTTCATATACCGTTACTGTTGCTTTAGGACCAATTATCATACTTTCAATTCTTTTGTCCCAATTTCCCCCTTGAACTTTAACTAAATTTCTTTTGTATGCAGGGCCTTGTAGGCGAAAGCTTTTGCCTTGAAACTGGGCTCTTTCATAAAACTCAGCCCAACAGTCACTTTTTTGAGCAAATACTGTAGATTCATTACCAAATAATAACAATAGAACCATTAACGAGATAAAGCTATTGTTTCTTATATTAATCTTTTTCATCCTTATTTCCCCTTCTCTGGAATAAAAGCCATGGTTTTATTAAAACCTGTCAAAAATAATGATAGGAAAGAAAACCATTTGTTATTTATCTCACTAAAAGCGGATTCAGTAAAGACTTATTTATTAACCATTCACATTTTGAATGTTGCAATTGTATTTTCGACCCTCGGGGACAAGGTTCTAGTGCTCCCTACTAGATTGACGGTGTTATTAAGTTTTCCCTGTACTCTGGACCTTGGCAGAGATGCCGGTAACGCCATGGAAAGCGTGTAATAGAGCAACACATGAACAGTTGCTGAGATCCAGAGTGCAGGGACTAAAGTTTAACATTATTGAATTGACAACATATTATCCAAGGCTTTCTTGGCTAGTGTAGATTCTTGCTTATCAACTATTATTTGGTTAACCACATGGCCATCTACCAGGTTTTCCAGTACCCAGGCCAAATGCTGTGGGTCTGTTCTGAACATGGTTGAACACATGCTTAAGGTGGAAGACATAAAGTGTACATTTTTACCTTGATCTTTACACTCTTCATGTAAGCGGTTAACAAGATTTAGCTCTGTTGCCACTAACCAGCGTGTATTAGGTTCCGCTTCTCTAACCACTTTTAGTATAGTTTCAGTTGATCCAATATAATCTGCCTTTTGGCAAACTTCAAAACAAGCTTCTGGGTGAGCAATAACCTTAGTTTCGGGATATTTTGCTTTAAATTCATCAATATGTTCAGGCTTAAATACTTGATGTACAGAACAAAAGCCATTCCACAAAATAATTTTTGCCTGTTTAATTTGTTGTTCCGTTAACCCTCCACTAGGCTTACCAAACTCCCAAACAACAATCTGTTCTAGTGGAATACCCATCATAAACCCCGTTGTTCTCCCTAAATGTTGATCAGGAAAAAATAAGATTTTTTCACGCTTGTCAAAGCTCCACTCCAAAACCTTTTGTGCATTTGATGACGTACAAACCACTCCTTCATGCTTACCACAAAAAGCTTTTAAATCAGCAGCTGAATTAATATATGTAACAGGAGTCACCTTATTATCTGCATCAATAACTTGTGATAATTCATCCCAGCATTTTTGTACATTACTTGCATTGGCCATATCAGCCATAGAGCAGCCTGCGGCTAAATCAGGCAATATAGCAATTTGTTCAGGGCGAGAAAGAATATCTGCCACTTCAGCCATAAAATGCACACCACAAAAAACGATATACTCAGCTTCTGATTCGGCCGCTTCGCGTGAAAGTTTTAATGAATCACCGGTAATATCTGCATGTTTAAAGACTTCATTTCTTTGGTAGTGATGGCCTAAAACAATACAGCGTTTCCCGAGTTTTGCTTTGGCAGCAATAATACGGGCTTCGCATTCTTCATCATCAAGTAAAGCGTAATTTTGGATAGGTAATGGGCTGGAAGTCATAATAAATTTTTAATGGTCGCTGCTTCACCTCCCACGTAAAGCATGCTTATGATGGCTTTTTCTCATAGCCCTCCCTTGCTGGGGAGGGTTGGGTGGGGAGGGCATAAAAAACATAACATTTTTAGCACGGAGAATACGGAGTTTTTGAGCATTAGACCTCTGTGTTCTCAGTGATCTCCGTGGTTATTTTGTATATTTCTTTTTTGTTGAAATAATTTCTCTAGAATACTTAATCAGGTTGATTTATGCTTCTTTCACTTCAGTAGGTTTTCGCAGTTTAATACCTAATTCACGTAACTGTTCATCATTAACAACAGCTGGGGCATCAATTAACGGACAAGCCGCTGTTTGTGTTTTAGGAAAGGCAATCACATCTCTAATTGAAGCAGAATTTGTCATCAACATAACCAGTCTATCCAAGCCAAAAGCAATACCTCCATGAGGAGGGCATCCATATTTTAAGGCATCCAGTAGGAAGCCGAATTTTTCTCTGGCTTCATCATGACCAATACCTAAAATTTCAAATACTTTGGTTTGCATACTTGTTTTATTGATACGAATTGAACCACCTCCTAATTCAGTACCATTTAAAATCAAATCATAAGCACGTGATAAAGCTTGACCAGGGTTAGCTTCCAGTTCTTCTATTGAACAGCTGGGTGCGGTAAACGGATGGTGAATAGCATTCCAGCGTTGGTTTTTATCATCCCAGTCAAACATAGGGAAGTCAATTAACCATAAGGGTTTCCAGTCCCCTTCTGCTAAACCACGATCATGTCCAATTTTTACACGTAAAGCACCGATTGCTTCATTAACAATATTGGCCTTATCTGCGCCAAAGAAAATTAAATCACCCGTTTTAGCGTTTGTTTTGCTTAGAACACTTTCCCATACTTCCGCTGGTGCAAATTTAACAATGGGAGACTGTAAGCCTTCTATTCCAGCATCTCTATCATTGACTTTAATGTAGGCTAAACCTCTAGCACCATAAATACTGACATACTTAGTTAAACCATCAATTTCTTTACGGGTTAAATCTGACCCACCTGGAATCTTTAAAGCAACAACACGGCCATCTGGGTCATTTGCAGGGCCAGAGAATACTTTAAAGTCGACATCTTTCATATCTTCAGCAATATCGACAAATTGTAATGGAATGCGTAAATCAGGCTTATCAGAACCATAAAGTCTCATACCCTCAGCATAAGTCATTACAGGAAATTTATCCCCCAAATCAACATTGATAATCTCAGAAAACAAATTTTTAATCATCTCCTCCATGGTCTCCATGATTTCGTCTTCATTCATGAATGATGTTTCAATATCCAGCTGAGTAAATTCCGGCTGTCTATCTGCACGTAAATCTTCATCACGGAAACAGCGAACGACCTGATAATACTTATCCATACCAGAAATCATTAACAACTGTTTATAGAGTTGTGGTGATTGTGGTAAAGCAAAAAAAGCATTTTCATGAGTACGGCTAGGTACAATGTAATCACGCGCACCTTCTGGTGTGGCTTTGGTTAGAATAGGCGTTTCAATCTCAAAGTATTCTTTTTCATCCAGAAAATTACGCAAATTACGTGTTGCCTCTCTACGCACCCGCATTTTTTTCTGCATTTCAGTGCGACGTAAATCGATATAACGATAACGTAAACGCATTTCTTCATTGACCTCAATATCACTTTCAATAGGGAAAGGCGGTGTTTCAGATTCATTTAACACTTCAATATGGCTAACAAGGATTTCAATTTCTCCTGTTTTCATATTAGGGTTTACGGTACCTTCCAAGCGGTCTCTTACCACTCCCACAACTCTTAAAACATATTCACTACGCACACTTTCAGCAATAGCAAAGGTTTCAGCTGACTCAGGATTAAAAACCACCTGAACTAAACCTTCACGATCTCTAAGGTCAATAAAAATAACCCCACCGTGATCCCTACGACGATGAACCCAACCGCATAATGCTACCGTTTCATCTAAATTTTGTTTTGTTACTTCTCCGCACTTGTGCGTACGCATATTAATTCTCTATTAAAATTGAATATTGTTAAAATGTAGAATAGGTAAAGTGGCTAAGACTACCTATCGAATGTAAAGTAATGGGCCTATATAAATTTATCCCATCTTTTAAAATTTGGCGATTATATTTTGTAGGGCGAACTTAAGTCCACCCTACAATACTTAGTGCTTATGACCACATCCCCCACCCGAGCAACCACCTCCACCAGCCTTTGTAGAAGCTTCAGCCCCACTTTTCTTTGGGCTACCTTTAAAGTCAGTTTCATACCAGCCACTGCCTTTTAATCTAAACCCAGCAGCTGAAATTTTTTTCTTTAACTCGGCCTCTCCACATGCAGGACAGATTATTAAAGGTTTATCACTCATTTTTTGTAAAGCTTCATGCTCGTTTCCACAAGCCTGACACTGATATTCATATATAGGCACAAGCCTCTCCAAAAAAACAAAATATCATTATAAATAAGGGCTCGAAAGTGATTTTTCAAGTACCATTTACAGAATAACCGACTATTCTAATAGAAAAACACAAACACTATGAATAAATTAACACTTATACAACCAGATGACTGGCATTTACATGTTAGAAATGGCGATATTCTTAAAACTGTTATTGCGCATACAGCAAAGCAATTTGCGCGTGCGATTATTATGCCAAACCTAAACCCTGCTGTTATAACTGTTGAAAAAGCAATAGATTATCATAAAGAGATTTTACTGGCACTGCCTGCCAATTCAAATTTTACGCCATTAATGACCCTTTATCTTACAACTGAGCTTAGGCAAGATGAAGTTAGAAAAGCCGCTGAATCAGACTTAATTCATGCGATAAAACTATATCCAGCAGGTGCCACAACTAATTCGGACTCTGGCGTTAGCGACCTTAAAGCTATTTACCCTATTTTAGAAACCATGGAACAAGTTGACTTACCACTTCTAATACATGGTGAAGTCACCAATCAAGATTGTGATATTTTTGACCGTGAAAAAGTATTTGTTGAGTCTAGCTTAAGTGATATTGTCAAAAACTTTCCTAACCTTAGAATTGTAGTTGAACATGTTACCACTAAAGAGGCGGTAGATTTTGTGTTAGCAGCCTCTAACAAAGTTGCTGCAAGCATAACCCCACAACATTTATTATTTAACCGTAATGCTATCTTAGCAGGGGGTATCCGCCCTCATTATTACTGCTTACCTATTATAAAACGTGAATATCATCGACAAGCCCTTATTAAAGCCGCAAGCAGTGGAAATCCCAAGTTTTTCTTAGGCACAGATAGTGCGCCTCATTTAACAGGGGCTAAAGAAAATAGTTGTGGATGTGCCGGCTGTTATAGTGCTTATGCAGCCATTGAACTTTATGCAGAAGCATTTGAACAAGTAAATGCATTAGATAAGTTAGAGGGTTTTGCAAGTATGTTTGGTGCTGATTTTTATAAACTACCACGAAATACCAAGTCAATAACCTTACAAAAACAAAGCTGGACAGTGCCAGCAAGTTATAGAGTAAATGATAAAACTATTACACCGCTTAAAGCAGGGGAAAATTTGAGTTGGAAATTACAGAGCTTTTAATAGAACATTGAGTACACGGTGGCTTAACGATGAAACATATTGATTCAATAGCGGACTAAAAGCCACTCTACAACTTATACTCTATGTTCCAGTTTTTAATTGTTGCTTTTGTAAAGTGCTGAAAAGCAAGGGGGATAGAGAGAACTCTTTTCTACAGATGCTAGATTTATGGGGTAATGATCAATGTCATTAAGTTAAGG
>CAYYNM010000155.1:0-7982 GCA_964472945.1 uncultured Methylomarinum sp.
TTCGTCCTGAGCTTGTCGAAGGACAAGCAGATTAAGCACTCTATTCATAGTATTTACACGCTCATGGTTCGACAAGCTCACCACGAACGTGGAAACTCACCAGTAATCTGGTATTTGGAACGCCTATTTAGCAAAAAACCTTTAACGATGTACTGACGTAGTTGTGTGGTTGCTCATTGGGGAAAACGGGGGGCGGTAAGGCTTTCACTCGATAACCCACTGAAATAATGGCATCCAGATTATAATGTTTGAGCTAACGCTTAACCAGTCGTGAGCCTTCCTGGCGAACTGCCGAGAAATCCTCGGTAGTTGCAGTTTCCTTCAACTCACCATCCGCGAAAATATTTTTCAGGTGCAAACTGCTGTTATCACTGGACGTTTGAAACAGCTCCGCCATGTGGTTTTGTATTAACCATATGTTTTCATCCTGAAAGCTAACATTCAGTTTTGTTTTGCCGTCCTCAGTTTGGTAGATAATGAATTGGGTGTTGGGTGGGTTGGACATTTAAAGTACGCCACCTTCTTCAGTGAAAAAATGTTTAGCATCTATCAAAGCGCCCATTATTCCTAAAAAAGACGAATCATACGTATAAGTATCAACCCATGAATAGATATCATCCTTCGTAGCAATTGGATTTAATTTTAGATTTTCAATCTTTGACATCCATAATTGAACAGAATTATTCTGGATATGTTGCCAATCTACAGGAATGCCTCGTTCTAGTTTTTCCACGAGTTTGAGGTCAGTAATAACTGTTGCCGTATTTGATGAAATCACCTTATAATTTTCAGCAACTGACTGAAAATTACAGTATTCCTCATCTTTTAATATTCTTTCTGAATATTCCCTTTTATTTAACTTTATATCAGAATATTTTACTTCCTGTGTCTCCCGAGAAAACTCCTTTATAATAGCAGTTGTAGATAGAGAGCTAATTGTACTTCTCGGATCAACTATTTGCTCCCAAAGATCATCAAAGACTATCAATGACTCTTTAAACCCCGGGTGATGATTCAAACCATCTTCTGGAATAATTGAAAAGCTTTTTAGTAAGCCTTCTGGTCGCTTACCATGCCGATTGATTCGTCCTGCAACTTGTAAAAAACTTGTTACCGAACATTTTTCCCTAAATCCAATGGCGAAATCCAGATCCACTCCAGCCTCTACACAACTAGTTGCAATAAGATACCAGACTTTCTCATCCCATTCTGTTTTACCTTGACGGCGATTAATTTCATCTAGAATTATATCCCTGTCTTTTGGCGCTAAAGCGGTTGAAAGATGCAGTACCGTTTTATCACTCAGACTCTTATTTTTATCATTCAATGATCTTGAAAGTGAATCTGCCACCACTGCCACAGATTGCACGGTATTTAAAATAACTAAACACGATGGTTTTTCCTTATTAATATAATCATTCCATGTTTCTTGTGATTTAAGTAAATTCACTATTCCATTCAAACTCACGGAGTTTTCTACACGACCATAATCAACCCTATGTAATTCCGCCTTTTGTGCTTTTGCATATAAATCTTCAGACATCAAATCTGGTAAGTTAATAGTTTCGTTTCCAATTAAGTACTGCTCACTCCAATATTTAACCATAGAGCCAGATGAAAACACTATATTGCAACCCCAGTCGTTTGATAATCTTCTCAGCCAGTGCCAGGTCACTCTCAATAACTCAACAGGCAAACAAGCATGAGATTCGTCTATGAATATAGACGCACCAGCCACTGAGTTAAATTTTCTCAACTTTGATGGATTTGCCGAAGCAATCGTTTCAAAGAACTGAACGGCGGTTGTTACAACAACAGGTGCTTGCCAACTAGCCGCATATTGACGCATGTTTTTATCACTAAAATCTGCTTTATGGTGATGAGCAGCCACGATAACTTCGGCATCTTCTCCATCCAGCACGATGGATTTCTTCAATACTTTGACAGTTTGATCTATTATGTTAGAAAAAGGGGCTATAACGAATATTCTGCTGGAATTTTCCTGAACAGCCTTCCTTAACAAATATGCCATTACCGATGTGGTTTTACCCAAACCCACTGGCGCTGAACACGCAACCAATTTTGAATCAAGTAATTCACCCGCATAACAACGCTGATAGAATTCACCACGCAATTTATTGCGGTCACTATTCGGTTCACTACTACTTTTCACTAAACTATCAACATAACTATTGAGTGCCACCAACCTTCTTTCCCATTGCGTATTTACCGGTGAATATTTTGGCATACATGTATTCTTACTATAAGCCGCAGCACTTCCATGATCCGCATCAACTAGACAAGACAGCATTAACCGCGTAGCTACACCACTTGATGGTAATTTCATTGCCAGTTCAGGCCACTGCTTGCAGTCACCTAGTTGTCTTTTTTTATAGCCTTCCAAATTTTTGTTAGTGTTCTGTATCACCTTAAAATGCTCGAAATAATCTTCTTTATTTGAAGCTTCATTTTTAGAACGTTTGTGACGCAAACCACGCAAACATGTCGCCGGTAGCTGACAACCAGTTTCTCGCACAAGTTGTTTTATGAAATATTTTTCAGACTTTTTGCTAGGCAAACCTGGCGCATGATGACCACGAATAAGCCAGCCTAATAATTCATTTTTCATATCAGCCGCAACAGCCACACCCGCTTCAATATGATCTACCGGTAATTGCCCATCTACTTCACCTCTAAAAACTTTCTGATTTTTTTCATCCAGTTTACCCATGTCATGCAACATGATTGCGGCCGTCATTGTTTTGTGCAATTCTTCTTTTTCTTGGTTATTTAACTCAGAAAACGACAAAATATAATCAAACAAATCCAATCCATACATTAGCGCCTCACTTATATGCTCAGCATACAAGTGAGGCGCTAATTCAGGATTATCTTTTGGCGGTGTATGAGCAATGTAACTCATAAATTATCCATTAAATTCTCTACCTTATTGAACTTTTCTTCTAACATTCCTAAAGCATTCTTATCAGGAATATCATAATCATCCATTGATTTTGGCTTTGTTACACCTTGCTTAACTTTTGGTGTTAACGCATTAACAAAAAGATGCTCAGGGCATGAACCTAAAGTATTTTTATGTTCACCAAACCATGCATGTAGTATAGAAATTTGAGGGCGAATTGCTGAAGCTGTATGCTGGTACACATAAGGCAAGATAAACTTAAACAGATCCAGATCTTCTGAAGTTGCTCCTGTTTTCTTAGCAATACTTGGATTCACATAAATTGGAATACAATAAATTCCATGCTGCACTACTCGAAATGCTAATGGTGCCATTATTTTTGTACCATCTTTTTGTTCTGCTTTACCTGTATAGCTCATTCTTACTGTATCTATTAGCGCAACAGATAAACCCACTCCAACTTGCACAGTTCCAGTATTTATGAAGTGATCATATTTCCCTGATTCTTTATCTTTTTTATCCAACTCTTCAAGAAAAGTATTCCCAAATAGACGAGCATCCCAATAATTCTGTTTAAATTGTTCTGGAGATAGTTTTTTTATATCTTCTCGAACCCTGCGTTTTTCTTCTAGGATATTGAACAAATTACCTGTTTCTTTACCGAGCTTTATTTTTTTCTCGGCCTCCTCAAAAACAGGTGACTTTTCGCTTACAAGATCACGGATTTTGCGTTTAAATGAAACAGGCGAAATCATACCCAAGCCATCAAGCTCTCTTGTTCTGGGTTCTGATTCCATATCTGGATCACCATTGGGATTAGACATTGTGACATCCAGTACAATTAAACCAACATGCCGGTTAAAAGGTGCATTCATTATTTTTCTCCTTGTGATTCTTTAGTGTTTGATTGTGAGCCTTTACCTTCAAATGGTCGGCCCGCCAAATAACCCAGCATTAACTCTGCTTTATATGTATCATTTACCTCTATATCATTTGCTATAAAGTGTTTGTTTATATCTACCGATTGATTCGCCAACCATTTATGCGCATAAAAGCTTGCTTTCACTGCTTTATCGACAGGTTTATTATCAGAAGGCGACATGGTTTTCGGATTCCTAACCCATGATTCATAAGGCTTAAGCCGTAGCGCCAAAGCAGCAAGTGCTTTTGTAGGATTTTGCAATGCCATGCTATAAGTAAGATTCCCAATCAAAGCATTAGGAACCTGTCCACCACGCATGCCTACGCAATAGCCGATATGCAATTCATCTATTGCAGAGCATAACTGCCCCAGTTGATAAGCAAAACCATTCATATAGACCTCCTTATTACGTCCAATTTTATATAAAAGAACCGACAGCAATGTGACGGCATTTAATGCTTGTGTGTTATTTTTTGGGATTGCCTTTATTTGTGCTTTTTTTTCCAGTACATTTTGCACTTTGCTTAATGTGCAATGAGAAAATAAAGGCTCGTACTGAACAGATAATTTCATCAGACAACGTTTTGCCAGTTGTGTGGCGCTATCATCCTTAGAGAAAAAAAGTTTCATCAAGTCAGAAAAACTGATGGCCGGTACAGATGTTGATACTTGCCCATCGCGTATATATTTTTGTTTTGATAAATAAACTAATCTTTGTGGTGCTACAGGCCATGGGCTTAATAATTCTTTTGCCTTACCAATTTGTGCAAACAATTTAAAGTTTGGTGAATTATTACAGCCTGCAACCCATTCATCTGCTGCGACTCTTAGCATTTCTATTGAGTTTGATATTGAATAAATTATCTTCTGATTTCCATCGTCAATTTTTCTAAGAATAATAAAATAAACTTCTTCATCAAATGACAAATTTCCAGCTCTGAAGCTATTTATTACATCACTTGTGGCGTTTACATAGTCATCAATATCATCGATATCGCACCCTGTAATAATTGGCGTCAACATTGCGCCAGGTGATCTACAAAAAGCAATTAAAAGGTCTTGGGTTTTACCTTCAGAAGGTATAGATTCCCATATCTTTCCTTTGTATTTGTTACCCGTTATTTTTATTAAAGTTTCAGCAAGTCTGCTTCCCTCATTGTTATCCAAACAATAAGAATTTGTTCCACTTCTACCATATCGTTGAACCGTTGGTTTAGTCGGTTTTGGTAACTTAGGCGGCTTATTAGCATTACCATCAAATTTAGAAAACAGTATGACTTGGCTTACACCTTTACCTTTCCCAAGATTTATGTCAGGGAATTTATCAGAATACAAGTTCCCTTCCTTTCCAGTTAAAAAGCAAGTACCTGACTTTGTGCTTATTGGTGACTTATTGATTAGATATCTAGATATACTATTAACTCTATGACGTGCAGTTGCAAATTCGTCTATCAAATTACTTGGCTTATAATCAAGCACTAATATTGAACGAGTGACATCCTTCACATCACCTTTATTATTTACTTTGTTTTCTCCAAAAAGAATATTTAGCAGTATTCGACTGGAAATCGTGGAATTATTTTTTAATGTTTCTTCAATCTTTTTACTTAATTGTCTTAGCAAATCAAGTCCATCATTATCAAATGATGTATAACGACGATATAAATTTGCCACTATTTGTATTTCTTCTTTATCACCGTCTTTCAGTAAATCAAGACGACTCAAAATGCTCTTTCTGTATGATTTCTTCGGCCATTCAGATAACTTTAATTCTTCTTCATATGGGAATTGTTCTAGCAAAAGATCAACTAATTCACTTTCCTTGTAGTTTGAAATTTTCTCAAAACTCCCCCCTACGGTTTGACACTGTTCAATAAGCTCCTCTTTCGCTTTTTCCTCATCTTTTTTTCTTGCTGACTTGTATGAGTAAAAAGCAGAATAAAATTCATTTCCACGCAATCTCAATGGTGACGTTAACTTAATACATGGAAATTGATCTTGCTTGCTAGTTCTTATCCCCCAACAATTGGCTAACTGTTTAGCATCCATATATTCAATAGAATCTATCGATTCTGTTTCCCCCAAGACGATACGCAAAGCCTCGCTTCCGCCGGGAAGAAATATATCTCTGTGGATTAGCTCAACACCTTCACCTATTTCATCAAGCCCGTCAGCAATTATTTTAAGCTCATTAAGCATAATGAAATTCCCCATTTTTTATGATTGCGTTCTCGCCTTGCTTAAAATCTGGGCTGTAATTTCCATTAACCGCTTTATCAAAGACCTGGTTTAAAATGGATACAAGATCAAGATTGATATTTCGATCTACTTCAGTTTGATAGGGAAACGAATCTTCATTATCCCTAATTGCCCCCCAATAACTGGGAACAAATTCATTCCACCCTAAAGAAGGTGTTTTATGGCATTGCCCTTTTTTCAATCGACGCTGAAATATAGCCTGTAAAGCATGGCATGGATTATTGCCATGCTTTAAATGCTCGCCACTGCCATTTTCAATAACTCCGTATATTCGGTAACACACATCAGAAAGAATAAGGCTTGAAAATTGAAAGTTTACTTTTTTCTTTTCTTTAAGTGGGCCATGATAGTTGTTAGTGTATTTTTGAAAACTCAAGCCTCCGCCATTACTGCTCTTCTTCTTGCATATCTCCACTCTCGTTGGTCGAATCCATGCTTTACCATCGTTAAAGAATGCGACCGATTCAAATATCCCCTTCACCGCAGACCACGTCGGCACTGGATAACTTGTAGGTGTTGCACCAGTGTCGGGGCGCGACCACATTGCAAAAGGACCAGCAATTTCCATTGCTATTTCATATTTATTCATCTTTTTCTCCTATTTGCACACCTGTTTAACAGAAAAATACAAAGTAATTTAACATTGCATGCTTACATACCCACATTTTCAGTCCAATTGTGTGTTTACTCCATCCAACATTCATGAATTATAAAAATACATTAATCCTCTATGATCAACCCATCCAACGCCCCCGGTGCAACCACTACTTTCATCTTTTTCTTCAGCTTCACCACTTTCGGATCAAAGTTTTTCATAATATCTTCATGGGCTTCCTGCAAATAGGTTTCTGCTCTTGCCGCTTCCCGTTCCACCCTTTCCGTGACGTTGATAAACTCTGCCATGAGTGGTTCGCAATCCGCCAAAAAATGTTTCCAGCGAATTTGTTTTAGGACATCTTCATTGTTAAATATGAAATTCCGGTTCAGCTCTCCATTCTGGTTGATGTCTTCTATGAATACAGCGGGGGGAATCTGAGTAAATTCTTTGCTTAGTTCCAGCCAGCGCTGTTCTATATAACCATACCAACGGCTTTTTAGTTCATCTAACTGCTTTTCCTTGCCATTGGCATCTGTTTGCATGTCCCAGCGAAAACCATCTTTTACCCGCATGCCATTTTCTTTACCTTCTACGTACTCATGAGGTATTAACCTCTGCATACAGTCATGATTTTTATCTTCAACTTCATCTATTAGATAACCCGCCAATGAATATAGAGTGGCATAATAGAATTGATCGTTTATTATTAATCTGGCCCAGCGTGAAAATCTTAACGCGTAGTAATCTCTGCCCTTATAATCTTTAAATTCCTTTTTATTAGCCTGTTCCTGAAACAAATAATCTTCATAGTCATAATCATAAAGACTATCGAAATTCAGCAGAGTTATATTTTCCGCCATGCTTTCATTGAGAAAAACACTGTCATCCCCTATACCCGAGGTTAAAAGTTTTGCCCAGTTGAGGTTATCCCATTTTGATCGCGGGAGGTTATTCCATATTTCACTCGCATTTTCCGCCGTACATTTGATTCCATACACATTTTTCAACAAAACCGCTTCCACTCTATTTTGTGCATCATCACCCATAGTTGCCCGGAATTGTTCTTGCTGGTGGTTCGGCCATGAATAATAATCAGGGTTGGCATGAATCAGGGCTTTACGGGCTGCTGTTTTAATTATTGATTTATCCATATTCTCTCTTACCCGTGATTGCTGGCGATCAATAAACTTCGGTTAGGCTTGATCAATTTTTGTAGCCGTGTTGTGTGAACACTCCACCAGCTAAAGCCGGTGGCTTCGGGTTACGGCTAAAAACCGAAT
>CAYYNM010000156.1:0-7973 GCA_964472945.1 uncultured Methylomarinum sp.
CTCTATTGTGAGGGTTCCCACTTCTTTTGTCTGGGTGTTACTATAGCTGACTTAGCTAAAGAATGAATTTACTCTTTAAGATAATCTAATAGAGAATAAATAGTCGATTACAATTGTAAGCCGCCAAGTAGCTTAGAGACCACCAAGCCAGAAGTTATTGCTCCTTCATGTAGTCCTTCAAAAAGATAAGCACCGGCATGGTAGGTATTGTTCTCACCATTGGTATCTAAAACTTCTTGGCGATAGCGAATAGCTTCTACATTATAGTTTGGCGTTGAATGCTTTTGTACATCAATAATTTTCTCAGGCGCAATGTGTTGATTCAGGTTATAGGCAAGGCTAAAATGAGTATCTATCGCAGGGTTCACACCACATAAGCGGTCTAAATAGGCATTGTATCCACAATCACCCTCATCATTATTTTGAAAAACATCAAATTCACTAAAATATGACACTCCAAAATGTTTGTAGACTGAAATATCAGTATGAATAACAGTCTCAATCACACTGGCTTCCCAAGCTTTAAAACGTTTAATTTCATCTGCTGAAGCATCCTGTAATAGAGTTAAGACTTGATCTGGCGTTGTTGCGAAAATAATTTTATCAAAATGAAGTTTATCACCATTAGCCAGTTTTATATTAACACCTATAGAGTCTCTGCTAATCCCTGTAATAGTACTATTACAATAAATAGTGCCAGAAAATTGAGCTAATATTTTTTCAATATAACTATAAACACCTCCAACAATGCGGTCCCATTTGGTCAACATGCCAGAATGATTAAGTAAGGGTAAACCGATTTCTGCTGGAAAGTTATCAATCATTTTATAAGGTATGGAGTAAGCATACATTAATAGCATTTTTAGCCATCTGGCACTGATGCTATTGTCCATAAAATCCGAAACTGGGCGGCCACGAAATGAACGTGGGTTAGTAAAAGCCATTCTGAGCAAAAAGCTAAAGTATGAAAATGTAATCGGGGTTAGCCTAAAACTCTCAATTATTTGTTGCCATTTGTTTTTGCAGCCATAAATAATTGCGCCTGCAGATTTATAATGACGGCCATCAGGTAGAAAAATTTCACTGGTAAGTGGGATCTCTTCGAGCTGGACATCTAGCTGATGCATTAATTTATGGAAATTGGGGAAATAATCTCGCTCAAACTCAATCACTCCGTTATCAAGGGTGATTCTTGAGTCTAATGCGTCACAGGCTACATTTTTATTCAAAGTACGAATATTTCCACCTAGAATAGCTTGCTTTTCAAACACACAAACATCATGAGTTTTGTCTAATAAATGAGCGGTGGTCATCCCTGCAGCACCACCGCCAATAATAGCAATTTTCATTTTATGCTACCTTGTTTAACTGAATCACCCGTTAAAATTTCATACAATTTACAACCTGTTCCAATGGTGCCATTAAAGCTTGGATACCCTGCTGAGGCATTACAAAAGTAGAAATTTTTTAACGAAGTTTTATGATTTAAGCGATCTGAAGAAAAATTTTCGGGAGTCAAATTAGAACCATAAGAATTTCCTTCAGGACTACCGCAAAAACTTTCATTAGTGGTAGGGCTACCTAGCATTTTGAATACTAAATATTGTCTAAAATTAGGGATATACCGTTGCTCTATAATATTGATAATAGAGTCAAAAATTTCTTTTTTCTTTTTTCGGTAAGCACTGGCATCACGAATTTTTAAATCATGAAAATAGGCGTAGTTTGCAACCGTTAAGAATTGGATAATCTGCTCTCCCTCAGGGCAATCACTATTATCCTCACTGAGAAAGCCAGGTGTTGTGAGTACAAAGCTGGGTGCAGTATAATCAGCTCGCTCATACATATCCTCAAAGGCTTTATTTAAGTCCGCTTGCTCGCTATGAAATAAATTCCAGTTACCAAAGCCAAAGTCTTTTAAGTCAATACCTTTGACCACACAGTAGGCCACAAAATTAGAAGGTGAATAATCATATTCAAGTTTGCTACGAATAGAGGTAGAGAATTTATCAAACCCAATCATTGAAGCACTGTGTTTAGGGTCAAAATTGCAAATAATATCCTGTCCTTGATATTCATTAAAAACAGTGGGTTCATTTATACTCATGGTTTTTACACCAAGAACCTGATTGTTGTTAAGTATGAAATCAGTGACTTTAGTGTTGTAAATTATTTCCCCACCATTATCTTCAATAACCTTTACCAATGAATTTATCACATGCTCAAAATGGTGAGTGGGATAATAAGCACCACGGCAATAGCCAGTAAATAAAGTTATCCAGGCAAAGAAGGATAGTTTATTAGGCGGTAACAGAAAATCTGGCCACTGAAGGGCTAACAGAGTTTGTACTTCTAGTGGTAATTTGAAAGCATCAAATACATCTTGTAAAGTTGACTTGTGATATTTAATAACACGTCGATTACTTAAAGCATGAAGTACAACATAAGAACTGGATAGCGGTTCAGGGAGTTTATCTAATTCATCGACTGTGAGCCATATTTCATCAATAAAGTTTTGTATTGATTCGGAATGTTCAGGAAATAACTTAAATAAACGCTCAGATAGTTTGTCTTTATCGTATGGAATATCCAAAGAATAACCTGGGATACGCATATGATCAAAACCATTAGGGTCATATTGTTCAAAAGTAACGGTATCTGCCAGGCCTAATTTCTTAAGGAATTGATTAACAGTATGTCCTTCGCCACAATTCCAGACATAATGTAATTGAGCATTAAAGTGGTATTTTTTACCTTCAACAAAAGTGTGACCATAGCCACCAGGAAACTCATGCGCTTCAATAAGTTTTACTGTTTTCCCTGCTTTAGCCATTAAAGCAGCAAATGATAAGCCTGCAAGCCCACTACCAAGTATCAGGTAATCAGGTCTTGTTGAATTTGTGTTCGACATTTTGCCACCCCTCGGCTTATTAAAAGCCTTTTAATTTGGTTTGATGGAAAGACGATAGTAGAAAATATTTATCTGTTTTTGTGTTGATAGTTTAGTGTACTCCTGAGAAAAGCGTACTGCAATAAAAGTAAAAGGTAACTTAACTATTAAAAGTAGAAAGCTTGAGGCTTTCTTAGAGTAACCCATTATTTTATGGAATTTAGCATGTAGTTTAAACCAATTCGAGTGTTTTCTTTTGCTATTTAAAATGACAGAATTTTTTGATGCAAGTTTGGACAAATCCGAGTATAAAAGAAGTTGCAGTAAGCTCAAATATGACGACTATATTGCTTTTTGAGGATCTATAAATGTCCAAACAATCAATGTTGATGATAGATGGTAACCAGGCGGCAGCCATTGTTGCACATAAACTTAACGAAGTTATTGCTATTTACCCTATAACACCGGCTTCTCCAATGGGTGAAGCGGCTGATGAATGGTCTTCACGAGGCCAAACTAATCTTTGGGGAACGGTCCCTGAGATTATTGAAATGCAATCTGAGGGCGGTGCAGCAGGTGCTGTACATGGCTCTTTACAAGCTGGTGCGCTAACAACTACTTTTACAGCATCACAAGGCTTGTTGTTGATGTTGCCTAATATGTACAAGATTGCCGGTGAATTAAGTTCAACAGTTTTTCATATCGCTTCAAGATCTTTGGCTTGTCAGGCCTTATCCATTTTTGGTGACCACAGTGATGTTATGGCGGCAAGAATGACTGGTTTTGCTATGTTGTGCTCCAACTCTCCTCAAGAAGTTATGGATTTTGCCTTAATATCTACCGCTACCAGTTTAGAAGCTCGCTTGCCTATATTACATTTTTTTGATGGCTTTAGAACTTCTCATGAACTGAGCAAGATACAAGGATTTGATGATACTGTCTACCATGCTCTGATTAGTGATGAGTGGGTAAAAGATCATCATGCGCGGGGTCTATCACCAGAACATCCTGTTTTACGAGGAAGTTCACAAAACCCGGATGTTTTTTTTCAGGCGCGAGAATCTGTCAACCCCTATTATGCAAATATGCCGGCCTTAATGCAGAAAACTATGGATCATTTTGCTGATTTAACCGGGCGGCACTATCACTTGTTTGATTATATAGGTTCACCTAATGCTAAACGGGTCATTATTTTAATGGGTTCAGGTGCAGAAACAGTAGAAGAAACCGTTGATTATTTAATTAGGCAAGGTGAGAGCATTGGAGCAATAAAAGTTCGGCTATATCGGCCTTTTTCTGCGCAGGCTTTAATTGCAACTGTTCCTGCGAGTTGTCGCGATATTGCTATATTGGATCGAACTAAAGAACCCGGAGCGGATGGCGAGCCTTTGTATAAAGATGTGGTCACAGCGGTTGCTCAATATTATAGTTCGGGTAATTGTAAATTTGCAGGTATACCAAGAATGATAGGAGGGCGGTTTGGTTTATCATCCAAGGAATTTACCCCAGCAATGGTTAAAGCTATTTTTGACCACCTTAAACAAGCGGTAGTAAAAAATCCGTTTACCATTGGGATTAATGATGATGTGACTCACCATAGTCTTGACTGGGATGAAACGTTTCGGACTGATGCGCATAGCGATTCCATTCAAGCTTTGTTTTTTGGCTTAGGCAGTGATGGTACGGTGAGTGCAAATAAGAACAGTATCAAAATTATTGGTGATAATACTGATTTGTACGCACAAGGTTATTTTGTTTATGACTCTAAAAAGTCAGGTGCTGTGACTATTTCCCATCTGCGCTTTGGCCCCGCAGCTATTCATTCTACTTATCTTATAGCTAACAACGATGCTAATTTTGTTGCCTGTCATCAAGCCCTATTTCTGCAACGGTATGATATGCTTGATCTGGCTGCAGAGGGTGCTGTGTTTCTACTTAATTCAGCCGCTAGTTGTGAAACAGTTTGGGATACCTTGCCTAAAAAGATGCAACAGCAAATGATTGCTAAACAGATTAAGTTTTACAGTATTGATGCATATAAGGTGGCAGAGAAAACAGGGATGGGTAAACGTATTAATACGATTATGCAAACCTGTTTTTTTGCTATTTCAGGTATTTTACCTAATGATATAGCTATTCTTGCTATCAAACAGGCTGTTGAAAAAACTTATGGTAAGAAAAATAAACGGATGGTTGAGCTAAACTTTCAAGCGATAGATGAAACTTTAGCCTGTTTACATGCCATTAAATTTCCTCAACAGGTATCCAGTGAAATTAAACTTCACTCTCCAGTACCAGATTCCGCACCAGAGTTTGTTCGTAAAGTAACTGCTGAGATTATTGCAGGGCATGGCAATTCACTACCAGTCAGTTTGTTTCCTGCTGATGGCTCCTACCCTTTAGGGACTAGTGCTTACGAAAAACGTAATTTGGCATTGCAAGTCCCGGTTTGGGAAACGGATTTGTGTACTCAATGTGGTAAATGTGTAATGGTTTGCCCGCATGCAGTTATCCGGAGCAAAATTTTCCCGGCAACTGATGTAATTGATGCGCCTTCAACTTTTAAGCATACTGCATTACTCGGTAAGGATTTTCCCAAAGGACTGGAGATTAGTTATCAAGTGGCTGTTGAAGATTGTACCGGATGTAGTTTATGTGTAGATATTTGCCCAATCCGTGATAAATCAAATGCCAGTCATAAAGCACTTAATATGGTACCGCAAGCCCCATTAAAAAAGCAGGAACGAGAAAACTGGAATTATTTTTTATCACTGGCAGAATATGACCGTCGATTACTTAACCCTTCCACTATCAAAGGCTCAATGGTGATGCAGCCGTTATTTGAATTTTCTGGTGCTTGTGCAGGTTGTGGTGAAACGCCTTATTTAAAATTAGCCAGTCAATTATTTGGTGAGAGGATGGTGGTTGCCAATGCAACGGGCTGTTCCTCTATTTATGGTGGTAATTTACCAACAACTCCGTGGACTAAAAACAAGGATGGTCGTGGGCCAGCCTGGAACAATTCTTTATTTGAAGATAATGCCGAATTTGGTTTAGGGATTCGAGTTGCCATTGACAAACATGCTACACAAGCGGTTAAATTATTAAATCAGCTAAAACCACAATTAAATAACAAACTGGTTGAGGGTATTGTTAATGCGGACCAAACTGATGAAAGTGGTTTTTATGAACAACATCAACGTGTTGCAATTTTACGTCAGCTATTACAAACCATTGATTCACCCATTGCCAAGCAGTTATTACAACTTTCCGAGGATCTCTGTAAAAAAAGTGTCTGGATTGTAGGGGGTGATGGCTGGGCTTATGATATTGGATATGGTGGCCTGGATCATGTGTTGGCTAGCGGTCGTAATGTTAATATTCTGGTACTTGATACTGAAGTCTACTCCAATACCGGTGGGCAAACATCCAAAGCAACTCCTAGAGGTGCGGTTGCAAAATTCTCTGCCAGCGGTAAATCAGCTGCCAAAAAAGATCTTGCTTTGCTGGCAATGGATTATGAAAATGTTTATGTGGCTCATATTGCCTATGCTGGCAAAGATACACAAACATTACGCGCATTTCTGGAAGCTGAAGCGCATGATGGGCCGTCACTTATTATTGCTTATTCACCCTGTATTGCACATGGTATTGATTTATCTAATAACCATAAACAACAACAATTGGCGGTCAAAAGTGGACATTGGCCTTTATTTAGATACGATCCCAAGCGTATCAAACAAGGGAAGAATCCTATGCACCTTGACTCTAAACCACCGTCTATACCCTATCAAGATTTTATTCGCACGGAAGCTCGCTTTGATATGCTTTGGCAAACACACCCTGAAGATGCCGAGAAATATCTGGCACAGGCACAACAAGATGTTAATCACCGTTATCATTATTATCAGCAATTAGCTGAGCTGGACTGGTCAGATAGCACCCGTGTGACTGCAACAAAAGCCAGTTTCAAACTAGCATCTAAGGAGAATTAACATGGTGGACTTAAGTACAGATTATCTTGGATTAAAGCTGATAAACCCTTTAGTCCCTTCAGCTTCTCCATTAAGTAAAGATTTGAGTATTGCTAAACAACTTGAAGATGCAGGGGCTTCAGCTTTAGTGATGCACTCTTTATTTGAAGAGCGTATTGAATCTGAAGCCAGGAGGCATGATCGATTTTTTCACCAGCAAGCGATTGGACATGCAGAAGCCGATAGTTTTCATCCTTTACATTTTGATTATACAAGCTACCAAGATCGTTACCTTGAACAAGTTTATCAGCTAAAAAATCAGCTTGATATACCTATTATTGCAAGCCTTAATGGTACAACATCTGAAGGCTGGGTTGAATATGGTCAAGGTATGCAACAGGCTGGGGCTGATGCACTTGAGCTTAATATTTACTATGTAGCCGCAAATATTGAATTAAGCGCACAAGAGATTGAAGCGCAGTATCTAAAAATATTAACTGAATTGCGCTGTTATGTTTCCATACCCATTACCATGAAATTATCCTCACAGTTTAGCTCACCATTGTATTTTATTCGCAGCTTAGAACTGGCTGGAGCCAATGGAGTGGCACTATTTAACCGTTTTTATCAGCCTGATATTGATTTGGAAAGCTTATATATTACGCCAAAAATAAATCTATCCACATCAGCAGAAACATTGTTAAGAATCCGTTGGGTTGCTTTACTTTATGGCAGAGTGAACCTGTCTATAGCTGTGACAGGGGGATTTCATTGTGCTGAAGATATAATCAAAGCTTTGTTAGCGGGTGCGGATGTTACCCATTTGTGTAGTATATTATTGGATAAAGGGCCGGAATATCTAAAAAAATTGCTTGATAAACTCAGTGAGTGGTTTGAACAAAATGAATATGAATCTGTTCAACAGCTAAAGGGTAGCCTTAGCCAGCAACATGCTATTAACCCCGTTGCTTACGAAAGGGTAAACTATATGGAAACATTGGATAGTTATACTCCTTCTAGAGGAGTATTTAGGTAAACCTGAATCAGTGACTTCACTACGGCACAGAACACAAGCTATTGATTCCACAGCGGTTAAAAAAATACTCGCT
>CAYYNM010000157.1:0-7971 GCA_964472945.1 uncultured Methylomarinum sp.
GCTGCTAAGCCACTTAATGCCGTTGCAAAACCCATGATTGCTCTCCTAAATTCTTAGAATATTTTTTTAACGTTGTTAAAATTCACTTCACCCAAACCAGCCAGTTCCAGTTGAATACCCTTTTTACCATTACCCAATGCAACACTTTCTACATCTGCATTAACATAGGTTTGAAGAACGGTATTACTGCCATCAATAGTTGTTTCGGCTCGCACTTGATAAACACCTGGGTCTGTATAGGTGCCATCATCTAATAGCCCATCCCACTGATAGCTAACATTACCCTGTTCCTGTCTACCTAAATCAATAGTCTTAACAGTTACACCATTACTATCCAAAAAACTTACTTTTAAATCACTGGTTTTGTCATTTAAAACTATTTCACCCGAAAGATTTTTATTTAAAGACATCAACCCTTGATCGCCAGGAACCAATACTGATTTACCCACCAAACTAGCCGCTTGTAATGCCTGCCCAGAAGTTAAAGAATTTGAAAATTCAGCAAATGAATCATTTAAAGCACCAATCCCTTCCACGGTACTGAACTGAGCCATCTGAGCCAGAAAATCACCATTTTCCATTGGTTTATTTGGGTCTTGATGAGTCATTTGGGTGGTCATCAGTTTTAAAAACTGTTCTTGCCCTAATTCCTGCTTGGAAGTTGATTTTTTATTAGCATCGGCCGTTGTTGAAAGACCTAAATTTTGAAATGTTTCAATTGAACTTATAGCCATGATTTTCTCCTATTGCCCCATTCTTAAGGTTTGTAACATTAATTGTTTAGCCGTATTTAAAACTTCTACATTATTTTGATATGAGCGAGAGGCTGACATCATATTAGCCATTTCTTCAATGGTATTGACATTCGGCTTATAGATATAACCATTGGCATCAGCCATAGGATGGTTAGGGGCATATTCCATAATGGCTGGTGCCTGGCTTTCTACCACCCCGACAACATTCACTTTACTTGATGCATTTTGTTTATCCATCACACTTTTAAGTTCGGCCTGAAACACTGGTTGCCTGGACTTGTAAACTTTATCAAGACTACTACTCACACTATTGGCATTGGATATATTACTGGCAACCAAATTAAGTCTTAAGGATTGCGCATTCATACCGCTACCGGCAATATCAAATATATTCATGGATGGCATAATTATTCCCCTCTTAATGCGGCCATTAGCCCAGAAAAACCACCATTTACAAACCGTAAACTAGCTTGGTATTGCACCGCATTTTCAGCGTATTTAGCTTGTTCAATATGCCCCTCAACCGTATTACCATCAAGTGACGGTTGAGTTGGATTACGAAACATCATCGTTGCACCTAGTAATCGATCATTGGGAGAAATATGGCCTTGTTGCGTACGTTCCAAAGTATTATTAGCAGGCATAGATTTCTTCAACACCGTTTGAAAATCCAAATCTCGTGCTTTATATCCTGGTGTATCGGCATTTGCCAGATTAGAAGCCAGCACTTCACTGCGCTTTTCACGTAAAGCCAAAGCCAGTGGGTGAATACCTAATGCTTTTTCAAAGTTAATCGCCATAATTACCTCCTTATTTCTTGTTACAAAATAATACAGCACATCTTATGCCATAGGTATTTATCCATATAAAATCATAAAGATAAAAATATTGAAAAATATAAGTAACTGGTTTTAAAGAAAGGTGGCAATATTTGTTGCTAGGCTTTTAAATTTTTCATTTCCTTGCTATATGCTGGAATGTTCTACTGGATAGAAGATAGATGAGAGAGAGGGTTGGAGAAATAAAATCCACACTTAACGGTGACATAGCCATAAAAAACACTGAAACGTAAAGCGTCAATAAACTGACTAAAAATAATAACGCCTTAAGCTATTTTTTTAAAATACCTAGCACGCCCCCCTCTCACAGGTTCAAGTGTTTTAATAGTTGCTGGCATCGCTTCTGTACTACTAAGAAAGATAAAGCCACCAGGCTCTAATGAATCAGCCATTCTACTAAGAATGTCGCGTTTAACTTCATCGGAAAAATAGATTAAAACATTTCGACAAAAAATAATATCAAAACGCCCCAGCACCGAGAAAGGCTTTAGTAAATTAAATTGTTGAAACCTGACTTTACGCACAATATTAGCATTGAGTCTATAACCATCATGTGTTTTCTGAAACATTTGAGACTTCGTCAGGGAATCCAGCCCACGAGATAAAGCAAGTTCTGAATAGGTGGCACTCTTAGCTTCTTGCAAAATTGTTTCAGAAATATCCGTTCCAATTATTTGCACATTCTGGTTTCTACCTAATTTTTTAATCGTATCCTCAGCACACATACTAATTGTATAGGGCTCTTGCCCCGAGGAACAGGCAGCCGACCAAATCTTTATGGTACTTGTTTTTTTTGAAAAAATATCAGGGAATATTTTTTCCTTTAACTCTAAAAATTGCATATCATCTCGAAACCAAAAAGTTTCGTTTGTTGTCATAGCGTCAACAACAGCCACTTTTACCTTTGCGCTTAAGACATTATTTGATTGTATTGCAGCCGCCAGTTCAGAAAATGAAGCGAGGTCAAACTTAGGCAACAAATTGCCAAGTCTATTTTTAACCAAGTATTGTTTATTATCATTTAAAACAATGCCACATGCCTGGTTCAGATACGCCTGAATAATTTTATATTCATTTATAGTCATTTATAATTACCTGCCATTATCCACAAGGCTATTTTAGGAACGCGCACGGAATAAGTTTGGCAACTGGCGCAGGGTTTTTATTCGTATTCAAGGCGTACAAATAGGCGCATAGCTGGCTACGCAACTATTTGTACAACGAAGAAGACGGATAAAAAGACAAGCGAGCTGTCGAAGTTATTCCATGCACGTTCCTTAGCAATCATTTATACCTCTCAACCTTTATGTTCCTCATGGAATACTTTTAATTGATCTTGAATAGTTGCCACTAAAATATCGGGTTCAAATTTAGCTAAAAATTTATTTGCACCCACCTTTTCAACCATAGATGTATTAAACACTCCACTTAACGAAGTATGAAGAATCAAATAAACATCTTTCATTTCTGGGTGACTTTTAATTTTAGTGGCTAAAGTATAGCCATCCATTCTAGGCATTTCCACATCTGAAATAATCATTGCGTAATAATCGCCTATATTAGTACCCTCATCAACCATTTTAGATAAATGCTCCCAAGCTTCCAGACCATCTTTTAATGCTGTACACTCAATACCCACTTGTGCACACACTCTTTTTACCTGGTTTCTTGCAACACGTGAGTCGTCAACAATTAAAACATGGTCATCTACCCCCGAAACAGCTTCATCAATCAAGTCTTCTGATGCACTATCTTGCCCACCAATAACTTCTTTCATCACTTTTTCAACATCAATCACTTCAATTAATTCATTTTCAATCTCAGTCACCGCTGTTAAATAACTATCTTTGCCAGAACCCTTTGGTGGCCCATTAACTTGATCCCAACCTATATTAATAATTCTATCGACAGCACCCACTAAAAAGCCCTGTATTGTCCGGTTGTATTCAGTCACTATCACATAGTTCTCTCCATCTCTTGCCAACGGAGGCATGCCTATTGCCATAGACAGATCTAATACAGGAATAGTTTTGCCGCGCAAATGCGCAACACCGCAAATAACGGTGTGTGATTTAGGAATCTGAGTTAAAGCAGGGCAACGAATAACTTCCTGGACTTTAAACACATTAATACCAAACCGTTGTCGACCGATAAGTTTAAATAGCAACAACTCAAACCGGTTATGCCCTGCCAGCTTAGTTCGCTGATCAACACCATCTAAAACACTGGCCATAAAAACTCCTTAAAAAGTATATTTTTGAAGTATAGCTACTTTATTAAATTTTATTTAAAAAATTTATGGCATGGTTTATGTATAGAAAATATTAATGATAAATATGACATAAATTTGACATAGCCTTATGAAAAAAATTAATTTTATTTTGAGCCTTATGCTGCTTTTAGGCCAAACCCAACAAAGCTATGCGGCACAAACTCAATCAATCCGTTCAATACAACAAGCAACTCGTCAATATATCATTAATAGTCTGACTCACGTTACTGACTACAAGTTAAAGCTAGGACAAATTGATAACCGTTTAAAGCTGCCTTTATGCTCAGAACCACTAGTAATATCGACTCACACACCACTGAAAGCAGGTCGAAACTCTATTAGTGTACGCTGTCATAGTAAGAAAAAATGGGCTATTTATACTTCGGCCATTATTAATATTTATAAAAATGTAATCGTATTATCTCAACCCATTCAACGTGGAGAGTTTTACCAAAAAAGTCACTTGCAACTTGAAAAAAGAGAAATTTCAACGTTACGCTCTGGATTTTTTACTGACCCACAAGAAATCATCAGCAAACAGGCAACTCGCAATTTAAGTTTAGGAAGTGTTATTTCTCAAGCAAATATTACAGAACCTAAACTAATTAAACGAGGAGAAAAAGTCACTATCAACCTAAGCAATGCCAACCTTAATATTAGTGTTGCCGGTGTTGCTTTAATGGATGGCGTAAAAAACCAAAATATTAGAATAAAAAATATAAAATCAAAACAAATTGTCCAAGCAACAGTCGTTAAACAAGGTCAGGTTGTCGTCAGCTTTTGATAACGTTAGAATAAGCACTAAAGTAATTAATATTTCTGCCGATACCCACTATAGATTAATAAAATAATAGAGACCTATCATGACTATTCAATCAATATCAGGAAAAGCGAATGTTACTGCCTTGTCAACAAAACCAGCAACTGCTGGAATGGCAAAAAGTACAGAGCTTAAAGTATCTGAAAAAGCTAAAGATAATGTTGACTTTACTGCTGTTGCAAAAGAAATAACCAAGGCATTTGGATCATCAAAAAATACGCCAGCAATTAATGAAGAGCGTGTTCAAGCAGTTAAAAAGGCATTAGCAAAGGGAAGTTACCCTATTAATGCTGAAAAAATTGCCGCTAAAATGATTCAAATAGAACAAGAACAGTTCAACAATAGCAGATAGTATTATGATTAATAAAACATATCCCATTGCAGAAAAGCTACTTAAAACTGGCTTAAATTTAAGCTCTAAATTATTAAACCAGCTAACAATTGAGGCTGAAAGTTTAAAGCATCGTTCTGATTCAAAAATAATTTCAGGTATTGCCCTTAATAAAAAGGAAACAGTCTCCCAGCTCGATCAGTTTTCAAAGCAGATGGGGCAAGTACTCGCTACTGAAAAGTTACAAATGACACCCAGTGGTATTGAAACTTATTTCCAAAAAGCCAAAGCTGTTAATCTTAACATCAACAATTCCACTTCACTTTGGCAAGAGATACTATCCATTGCTAAACAATGTAAATTCCTAAATGAGAAAAATGGTGCAAGTATCAAGTTACTCGCCCAACATACCCAACGTTCATTGCAAATTATAAAAGGTAAGTCTCAGCAAACAACAACATATAGTCGCGATGGCTCAACATACAGCGAACGGCTTTCTCATACTTTGGTTTCAGTGTAAACTACGAACCAAACAGACTTTGTGCTCTTCAGTTTAATTAGAGCAGTCTTGCTTAAAAATAAAGAGAACGCTACATATGTTAGGGACATTAAAAACTTTATTCAAAAAAGAAGAAATCATAACAATCTCTGATCCTGAGATATATGATCCCGAGCCTAACTCAAACCCAAACTTTTTAACTAATAAAAATAAAATCCACAGACTTCTTAAAGAGATTGAAGAGGCATCACCTTTATGTACCATTTTTTTTGAAAGTACAGATGAAAAATTTAGCTCATCAATTTTAGATGTTCAACTAGATAACAACCAGATCATTCTTGATGAACTACTACCCTCCCATGGCAATCATCTGATGACTAAAGAAAATAAATTTAAACTATCGACTATCCACAAAGGCATTAATTTAGCCTTTCAACTAGAAGGTGTTGAAACTGGCTCTTCCCGTGGCATCGCCTATTATAAAACAGCCATTCCAGATAGGATATACTACCCACAACGAAGATCATCTCCTCGCATCCAGATTACATCGCTCAATATTCCATTCTCAGGTATTTCTCAGCGAACTCAAACCTCTATAGGAGGAGTGGTTTTTGATTTATCGAGAAGAGGAATTGGAATCAGTTCACCTAATAATATAGCTCGATTTCAACGGGGTGATTTACTAAGAAACTGCAGTATCACTGTTGATGATCAAGCTATACATTTTGACCTAGCCGTTCGTTTTGTGAAAAATACCCACCAAGGTACTAGAAAAACCTTAGTTGGAGGGTATTTTGAAAATATCCAGTCTAAAAGTAGAAATAAAATCGAACGCTTCGTTGCCGCTATTGAACGAGAGGAAATTAGAAATAAGAAAGAACAAGCTTATATTTCCTCTATGCTTGAGTAAATGTGGGAAATTAATCTAACAAAAATAAATTTCAAAATAAACACAGTGACTTAAGAAGTTATTTTTTGTAGGCTGGGTAGAGTGAGCAACGAAACCCAGCTTTTACATCATGCTGGGTTTCGCTATTCGCTCTACCCAGCCTACCTATCAACCTGTTTTTCCTTAATCCAATGATTTATAGGCTTTCAATTTATCAGTAGCAAACCTTGCGCCTTCATTTATGATAATCTAGTGACTTTTCACTGTCGTCATGTCAGGCAATTGAAGCTGAACAAATTCATTGAGCATTAGCCACAGTGATCGAGAGGCATTTTAAATCAATGACTTGTTTTAAAATTCGAATTCCGAAACTTTAGTTATAATACTTAGCAAAAGAATTAACACTCACCCTTGGTGTTTTGTAGGAGTTTACTAATGCCTCAGTATCTTCATACCCTAATGCCATACTGCATAATAAAATTGTATCTTGTGGGTAATCTAATATTGTTTTAACAACTTCTGAATAATCAGCCACTGAAGCTTGTGGACAAGTCGCCAACCCATGCTCAACTGCCACCAACATAATAGATTGTAAAAACATACCATAGTCCATAAAAGAACCTGTTTGCATATCTCCGTCCATAAAGAAAAACAGCATAACAGGCGCATCAAAAGCTCTGTAGTTTGCCGCCCATAAATCTTGTTGCCGTTGCTTATCTTCCCGTTGTACTTTTAACGTTGAGTACATTTGTAAACCACAAGCAATACGTCGAGATTTATAAGGCTCTACCCATTTTTCAGGATAATATTGATAATCCGCTTTACCTTTATCACCCATACGAAATTTATTTTCAATTTCTGTTTGTAGCGCGCATTTAGTGTCTCCTTTTACAACAGCCACCTGCCAAGGCTGAATATTTGCTCCAGAAGGCGCCAAGCTAGCCGCCGTTAAAATAGCATTTATTTGCTCTTCTTCAACATCCTTATTAAGAAAAGCTCGCACCGATTTTCTTTGTTGCAAAGCATTAATAATATTCATTATCAGGTAATTTATTAATCTCTAAATTCAAATCAAACTGTAGGATTTTTATAATACATGTTGAATAAATGTTACCCCAACACCTACAAACCCTATTGTTGTAATAGTAAAACTTATTGCTGTAAAAATTTTCCAAAACTGCTTATTCCAAAAATCAGGATCAAAAGTGGCAATAACAAAAACACTTGGATTAGTAAACCCACCTATTGCAACACACCAACAGGCAAAAATAGGTAAATCAACCCCCGAACCATAAAAGGCCAAATTAAATAATGCCATAAGCGCATAATCAACATGCGCTCTAATCATGGTTTTATAATCAACAATTTTCTCGTCTAAACCTTTAATTGGAAACCACCGAGCAAATGTCATTAGCCATGCTGATAAAATTAATGCTGTCATACAAACCACAGCACCCACTAATAAAATTCCCATAACATTTCCTAATTTATTGTTAAATAAAGATTTTGTGACTAATACCTGAATCCGTGACTTCACTACGGCACAGAACACAAGCTATTGATTCC
>CAYYNM010000158.1:0-7950 GCA_964472945.1 uncultured Methylomarinum sp.
GCGGCTTTAGCCGCGACATCGCGGCTAAAGCCGCTCCTACAAAAACCATTTATTTCTTAACTTAAGGCTAGGAGGCTGTCCGAGAATAGAGAACCTGCTACGGAAAAAGCCCTTTTGGCCACTTTCCCCGTTCATTTTCGTTGAATAGCACAACTATTCGCCTCAAATGAACGAAAAAACTGACTCAAAAGGGCTTTCCCTCGCGACGGTTTCTATTCTCGGACAGCCTCCTAGTGCTCTGAGGACTGTTAATAGATATGTGACGTTATTAACCCTTTTTTGCATGGTTTTTAATATATTCTGCCAGTTTTTCTGCCGTTAATGGCCTGCTAAAATAATAACCTTGGTAATAATGACAACCAAAACCAGATAAATAGGCTAAATGCTTATCTGTCTCTACACCTTCTGCAATCAAGCTCAAATTCATACTCTTTGCCATTACCACAATTGCTTTTACAATGGCAGCATCCGTTTTATTATCAATTAATCCACGAACGAATGACTGGTCAATTTTTAGTTGGTCAAAGGGAAGTCTTTTTAGATAAGTCAGGGAAGAATAGCCCGTACCAAAATCATCTATAGAAAAGCTGAACCCATGTTGCTTTAAGATATTCATTTTATCGATGGCTTCTTCCAGGTTCCCTAAGAAAACACCTTCAGTAATTTCTAATACAATTTGGCTAGGGCATATATTTTTCTCATCTACCATCAATATTAAATTTGCAACAAAATCATTTTGATGAAACTGTTTGGCACTGATATTAATTGCAATATGAGGAATCAAAATACCTTGTTGCTCCCAGCTTGTGATTTGCTCACAAACAGTTTGAATAACCCACTGTCCAATGGGAATAATTAAGCCAGTCTCTTCTGCTACAGGAATAAAGTCGACAGGAGAAATCCAGTTCTTGTCTACATCTTGCCAGCGGATTAAAGCCTCTGCGCCCAAAATTTCATTACTTTCTGATACTTGTGGCTGGTATTGAACAGAAAATTCATTATTAGCGACTGCAGTTCTTAGTTTTTTCTCAATATGTAATCGTGCATCTGCGGCTTCCTGCATATCTTGCTGATAAAAACGAAAAGTATTTCTTCCGGCTTCTTTTGCTTGATACATTGCAGTATCAGCTCGTTTCAGTAATTCTTCAACTGTCTCATCAATACCTGTATATAAAGTGATACCAATACTGGTGGAAATAAAGAGCTCATGCTCATTGATTAAAAAAGGTTTATTTATTTCATTTATTATTTTCTCTGCAATAATATTTGACTGTTCTAATAAATCGGTATGAATACCATCTTGTGCACTGACTAAAATAATAAACTCATCACCACCGAGTCTAACCGCAGTATCAGAGTCTCTTAGTAACGCTCGTAAACGTTTTGCGGTTTCAATAAGTAACAAATCTCCAACAGAATGACCAAGAGAGTCATTGATATGCTTAAAACGATCAAGATCAAGAAAAAATATAGCACCTGCCCTGAGATAGCGAGCAGCAACCTTTAGTTCATGGTCTAATCGCTCATGTAGCATACGTCTATTAGGTAAATCAGTTAAAGCGTCATAAAAAGCAAGTTTTTCAATTTTCTTTTCTGCTAATTTATACTTGGTAATATCAGAAAAAAATGAAATATATTGTGTCACATTACCATTGTCATCGTAGACAGCAGAAACGGTCTGCCACTCAGCGAAAATTCTCCCATTTTTATGGCGGTTCCATATCTCACCGCTCCATTTACCTTTGCTGTTTATACTCTCCCAAAAGTGCGAATAAAAAATTGTATCGTGCTTGCCAGAGCTTAGTATCTTAGGTGTTTTACCCAGAACCTCAGCTTCGGTATAACCTGTAATTAGAGTAAACGCCTGATTAACACGAATAATTTTTGTATTAGCATCAGTAACCAATATTGCTTCATGTGTCTGGAAGGCAATAGCAGAAACTTTCAAATCTTCTTCATTTTTTCGCAATATTGCTATCATTTGTTTAAAACGAAGCAAATGAGGAACAAGGAGTGCTAGCAATAAACCTAAAAAAACGACAACACTAATTATAATGGCTAAAACGGAAGCACTAAGTCCTGTCGTTACGTGGGTGCTATTATGAAGTGGAATAAAATTAACGGCTCCCATCGCTGTATAATGCATGCCGGAGACAGCAAAGCCCATCACTATTGAGCTAAGAATTTGTTTTTTATTAATAAATTGATACTTGTTTTGCTGTGTCGCTTCGTATTGTATTTTTAATGCAACTGTAGCCAGAATAACAGCAATAAGAATAGATAAAATAAATACAAATAAGGAGTAGACCATCTTTGCATTAAGCTCCATGGCAGCCATACCTGTATAGTGCATAGTGCCAATCCCTACTCCCAACAATAGGCCACAAAACAGTAACTGTTTAAGGTTATGCTTAATTTGGCTCATTAACCACAAAACAACACTGCTGGCTAAAATAGCGGGGATAACAGAAAATAATGTAGTGCTTAATTTATATGAAACAGCAATGGGTAATTGTAGTGCTAATGAACCAATAAAATGCATCGCCCAAATACCAAGGCCCATTGGAATAGCACCAAATAAAACCCATAAAAACTGTTGTTGGCGATTAACACTTGCTTTGATTCGTTCGGTTGTCCCGAAAGCTGTAAATGCGGAAACTATTGCAATGATAATAGACAGCAGAACCAGATAAGGGTTATAGCTCTTATCTAGGATGTCTATAGGGTAAGTACTAGAGTCTAAAAAATTCACAAAATATAAGCTATCTTTCTAATGGTTGTTTTTTAAGAGTAGCTTATTTTGAAATAAATTGATTTTTTATTGCGTTATATTGGAAACAGTTCACGCATTTTTTTTCCAGGAAAATCAGCTCTCATAAAAGCTTCCCCTACTAAAAATGTATATACCTCGTTATCAAGCATAAGCTGTACATCATCCTGAGTATGAATGCCACTTTCTGTAATAACCAGGCGGTTATCTGGAATCGCTTGCTTAAGCTCTAAAGTAGTTTGTAGTGAGGTTTCAAAAGTTCTTAAATTACGGTTATTAATACCTATTAATTTTGTATCAAGCGTTAATGCGCGTGTTAGTTCTTCAGCGCTATGTGTTTCTACTAACACATCCATACCTAATTCTGAAGCAGTGTCAGCTAGCTGATGCATTTGCTTATCTTCAAGTGCAGCGACAATTAATAGAATACAATCAGCACCCAAGGCTCGAGATTCATAAATTTGATAAAGGTCAATCATAAAGTCTTTTCTTAGGATAGGCAGGGGGCACTTCTCTCTAGCCATCTGTAAATAGGCTTCTGAACCTTGAAAAAAATCCTTGTCTGTTAAGATAGATAAGCACGTTGCACCATTCATGGCATAATCTTGGGCAATTTCTATCGGTTTAAAATTTTCTCTTATAATGCCTTTGCTTGGTGATGCTTTTTTTATTTCAGCAATAATGGCTGGCTTTTTTGTCTGAGCTTTACTTTGCAACGCGGCTGCAAAACCTCTTGGGTTTTCAATACTACTGGTAATTTCTTTTAATACATCAATAGACGTACGTTGTTTACGATTAGCCACTTCTTCGGCTTTTCTGTCGAGGATTTTTTTTAGAATATCGGGGGTATCAGTCATTTTGTTAAATTATTAGGTTATAACTCTTAATTTTCATGGCTATAGACAAACCACAGATTGATTTGAAAAAATAAAAAGCAAGCTTTGTAGAGCGGACTTCAGTCCGCCCTACAATTTTCAAGCTGTCGTATGCTTATAGCAATGTTTTACTATTGATTTGAATAAGCAATTAAAGCATTAAATTTTTCCAGTGCCGCGCCATTTTCTATGGCTTGCTGAGCTTTTTGTACACCGGCTTCAAGCGTTGTTGCTAAATTTGCTGCATAAATTGCAGCACCCGCATTGAGAACAACAATATCTTTTGCTGCACCTGCTTGATTATTTAAGACTGCTTTAAGCATATTTAAACTTGATTCAGCACCATCAACAGCTAATGTTTCCAAGCTTGAACGCTGTATTCCAAACTGCTCAGGTGTTATTTGATAAGTAGAAACTACCCCACCTTTTAATTCAGCAATATTAGAAGCACAAGCAATGCTGATTTCGTCTAACCCATCATCCGCATTGACAACCAAAACATGCTGGCTCCCCAGTCTTTTAAGGACTTGAGCTAAAGGCTCTACCCAATCAGTCGAGAATACACCTATTAGCTGGTTTGCTGTTTTTGCAGGATTAGATAAAGGTCCCAAAAGATTAAATAAGGTTCTAACCCCCATTTCTTTACGTGGACCAATAGCATATTTCATCGCGCCATGATGTTTCGGGGCAAATAAAAACCCCACCCCAATTTCATTCACTGATTGAGCAACTTGTTCCGCTGTTAAATCAAGATTAACACCCGCCGCTTCCAACACATCCGCACTGCCTGAGCTACTTGAAACGGACCGGTTACCATGCTTTGCAACTTGTCCACCCGCCGCAGCCACCACAAACGCACAAGTTGTGGAAATATTAAAAGTATTTGCTCCATCACCTCCGGTGCCGCAAGTATCGATAATATGCTCACCAGAAACCTCGACTGTGCTGGCAAGCTCACGCATAACGGATGCCGCTGCCGCTATCTCTTCGACTGTTTCACCTTTGCAACGTAAAGCAATAAGAAAACCGGCTATTTGTGCATCTGTAGTGCCACCTGTCATGATATTATTCATCACGTCACGCATTTCAGAGCTAGTTAAATCTTGCTGATCAAGTATTTTGTTAAGAGCTTGTTGTATTTTCATGCAAAAATTTAGCGATCTAAAAAGTTACGTAACATATCGTGACCATACTCAGTTAAAATAGATTCGGGATGAAACTGTACCCCTTCAATATCCATTTCCTTGTGTCGAACCCCCATGATTTCATCAAGATTACCTGACTCATCTTGAGTCCACGCCGTCATTTCCAAACAATCAGGAAGCGTTTGTTGGTCAATGACTAATGAGTGATAACGGGTAGCAATAAAAGGATTATTTAAACCTTTAAATACACCTGTATCATGATGATAAACAGGAGATGTTTTACCGTGCATAATACTTTTAGCATGCACAATATCACCACCAAAAGCATGACCAATACTTTGGTGACCCAAACAAACACCTAAAATAGGTAATTTTCCAGCAAATTTTAAGATGGTTGCCACCGAAATTCCGGCTTCTTTTGGAGTACAAGGCCCTGGAGAAATAACTATTTTATCAGGTGATAAGGCCGCAATATCGTCTACTGTGACTTCATCATTACGAACAACGGTTACATCAGCACCTAACTCACCAAAATACTGGACTAAATTATAAGTAAAGGAGTCGTAATTATCGACCATAACCACTTTTACGCTCATGACTTTTCTCCTTCTAGTCCTGCTTCTGCCATAGCCACTGCACGGAAAACAGCACGTCCTTTATTCATTGTTTCATCCCACTCATTTCTAGGAACTGAATCATAAACAATACCGGCACCTGCCTGAATATGTAAGGTTTTATCTTTTATCACGGCTGTTCTAATAGCAATGGCGGTGTCTAAGTTACCTGACCAGGAAATATACCCTACAGCCCCAGCATAAACACCGCGTTTAACGGGTTCCAGTTCATCAATAATTTCCATAGCCCTAATTTTAGGCGCACCACTAACAGTCCCTGCGGGAAAAGTTGCAGCTAATACATCAAAGGCATCTTTACCTTGTTGTAAATCACCAGTCACATTAGACACAATATGCATAACATGTGAGTAGCGTTCAATAATCATTTTATCTGTTAACTTAACACTACCAATTTTAGCCACGCGTCCTGCATCATTACGCCCCAGGTCAATAAGCATAAGGTGCTCAGCTAACTCTTTAGGGTCTGCCAATAACTCTGTTTCCAAGGCCCTATCTTGCTCAGGCGTTTCACCGCGAGGCCGAGTGCCCGCAATTGGCCGTACCGTTACTGTATCATCCTCTAAACGCACTAAAATTTCTGGCGAAGAACCAACAATATGGAAATCAGCCAAATTAAGATAATACATATAGGGCGAAGGGTTTAAGCAGCGTAAGGCTCTATATAAATTAAGAGGGCTAGCAGAGTAGGGGATAGACATGCGCTGAGATAACACCACTTGCATCACATCCCCTGCCACAATATATTCTTTGGCTTTTAATACAGCCTGCTCAAAACCTTGTTGAGTAAACCCTGAGATAAAATCAGCTTCATTGACTTGCTTGGGGGCCTTATGATCTTCTGTTTGTGCTGTTAGTTTTCTTAAGTCTGCAATCCGACCATTAAGCCTGCTAATAGCATTATTATAAGCATGATCTTCTGCTGGGTCGGCATGGGTCAGTAATAAAACCTTGCCAGAAAGGTTATCAAAAACTAGCATTTCTTCTGATACCATCAGTAGAATATCTGGCGTGCCAATAGGGTCTTCTTTAGCTGTTGATTTTAACCTAGGTTCAATATAACTAATGGTTTCATAGCCAAAATAACCGACTAAGCCCCCATTAAAACGGGGCAAACCTTCAATATCGGGCACCTTATAACGCTGTCTAAATTTTTCAATCCACTCTAAAGGCTGAGAATGGGTGATACATTCCAGTATTTCACCCTCTTTTTCTAAAATGATTTCTTGCCCAGTGATTTTTACTATGGTTTTACAAGGTAGTCCAATAATAGAATAACGCCCCCATTGCTCACCACCATGAACGGACTCAAATAAATAAGAATATGCACCATCTGCTAGCTTAAGATAGGCACTGAGTGGGGTATCCAAATCAGCCAAAACTTCTCGGCTAATAGGAATGCGATTATAGCCCTGCTGGGCATATTGTTTGAACTGTTCGGGCGTCATTATAGCTTTTACTTTATTTGATTATTTTTTACTTTGACCAATTGCTTGTATTATATCTGTTTTTACACGTATTAAGTAGAGAGCTTACAAACGACACCTCTATGAATTAAATTAAATTTATGAAATTAATTACTTATAGCTATGAAAATTCAATACATATTGGTGCTGTAGTAGGTGATGAAGTTGTTGATAGTACAGGTAGTCTTGATATACCTAATGATATGATTGAGTTTTTAGTAGCAGGTAATACAGCTAAAAAGGCTATGCAAGCTCTTATTGATAGTGGTGATAACCGTATTCCTCTAGTAAATATCAAATTACTTGCCCCGATACCAAGGCCAGGAAAATTTTTAGGTATCAGTTTAAATTATGCTGATCATATTGCTGAAACACAGTTGGAGAAGCCTGAATATCCCACCTTCTTCACCAAACAAAGCAGCTGTGTTATTGCTGATGGGGAAGCAATTCATCGCCCTATTGTTTCAGAAAAGCTTGATTATGAGGGTGAACTGGCATTCGTGATTGGCAAACGTTGTAAAAATGTTCCTGTTGAATATGCCCATCAAGTGATTGCAGGCTTTACCATTGTTAATGACGTTTCAGTGCGTGACTGGCAAATACGCTCTCCAACCTGGATGCTTGGAAAATCATTTGATACTCATGGGCCCATGGGGCCTTGGATTGTGACAACTGATGAAATTACAGACCCTCACAACTTAAACCTTAAAACCTGGATTGATAATGAATTAAGACAAGACTCAAATACCAAAAACATGATTTTTAACTGTTATGAAATGATTGAATATTTAAGCAAAGCAATGACTTTAGAGCCAGGCGATGTTATCGCAACAGGGACTCCCAGTGGTGTTGGTGTAAAAATGAAACCACGAGGTTACATGAAACCAGGGCAAACAGCAAAAATTGAAATTGAACAAATTGGGGTGTTGAGCAACCCAGTGATTGCAGAGCCGTTTGTGAGTATATTTTGAATTCTCTCGCTTTAACATTCATATTCCCTGTATGCCCTTATACTCGATGTTCCAGTTTTTTTAACTTGAATTCAGAAAATACTAAAAACCA
>CAYYNM010000159.1:0-7905 GCA_964472945.1 uncultured Methylomarinum sp.
GCTATGCGCCTGTTTTCCTAGCACGGCTGTGAAACCAAAATCCTGCGCCATACTTCGGGAATTATTAAATCCTCTCTCCTAAATAGTTATAGGGCCCTTAGCTCAGTTGGTTAGAGCATCCGACTCATAATCGGCAGGTCCCCAGTTCGAGTCTGGGAGGGCCCACCATAAAAATAAAAGGCCGCTTAAGCGGCCTTTTTGCTTTTATTGGGGAAAGGGTGGATAGCTTTTGGAAGTTTATTTACGTTATTTGCATAAGAATTAAGTGTGTAGCGATGAGGAAATCATAGTGAGTAATAATTTTATTTTTACATCTGAATCTGTTTCAGAAGGGCATCCTGATAAGGTTGCGGACCAAATCTCAGATGCTGTTGTTGATGCATTATTGGCACAAGATCCTAAGTCAAGAGTAGCTTGTGAGACCATGGTTAAAACAGGGATGGTTATTTTAGCGGGGGAAATTACGACGGATGCATGGGTTGATACTGAAGAGTTAGTACGAGATGTGGTTTGTGAAATTGGCTATGATAATGGTGAAGTCGGCTTTGATGGTAAGACCTGTTCGGTTCTTAATGCGATAGGTAAGCAGTCTGCAGATATTGCTATGGGTGTTGATGATAGTGAAGATCATGAGCAAGGTGCGGGTGACCAGGGGTTAATGTTTGGCTATGCCAGTAATGAAACGGATGTGTTAATGCCAGCCCCTATTACTTATGCGCATAGATTGGTTGAGCGCCATGCGACAATTCGTAAAAATAATACTTTATCCTGGTTACGCCCAGATGCAAAAAGTCAGATAACATTTCGTTATGAAAATCATAAACCAGTAGCAATTGATGCGGTAGTATTATCGACCCAGCACTCACCAGAAATTGGTGGAAAAGAGTTGCAAGAAGCGGTGATGGATGAAATTATCCTGCCGACTTTACCTAAAGAATGGCTACATGCTGGCACTAAATATTTTATCAATCCAACAGGCCAGTTTATTATTGGTGGACCCGTTGGGGACTGTGGCTTAACTGGGCGTAAAATTATTGTAGATACTTATGGCGGCATGGCAAGGCATGGTGGCGGGGCTTTCTCCGGTAAAGACCCTTCTAAAGTGGATAGATCAGCGGCGTACATGGCGAGATATGTTGCCAAGAATATTGTGGCTGCTGGGTTGGCTGAGCGATGTGAAGTTCAAGTATCTTATGCAATTGGTGTGGCAGAGCCAACATCGGTTGCCATTGAAACTTTTGGTACAGGTAAAATTACGGAAGATAAACTAGAAGCTATTGTACGTGAGCACTTTGATTTAAGACCTAAAGGTTTAATTGCGCAATTAGATTTATTAAGACCCATTTATCGTAAAACAGCCGCTTATGGACACTTTGGAAGAACTGAAGATTCATTTAGCTGGGAAAAAACTGATAAAGCAGATGCTTTAAAAAATGCGGCAGGTCTTTAGGATAATTCTTTTTTGATAATTATCAAGTACTAAAATTTCCATACCTTACCTTAATAAAAGGATATAAAGAATCATGAGTTCACAAGATTATAAAGTTGCTGATATTGCATTGGCTGAATGGGGCCGTAAAGAAACTTCTATTGCAGAAACAGAAATGCCAGGATTGATGGCATTACGCGAAGAATTTGGAAAACAACAACCCCTTAAAGGTGCGCGTATTGCGGGTTGTTTACATATGACCATTCAAACAGCAGTATTGATTGAAACCTTAACTGCGTTAGGTGCTGAAGTTAGATGGTCATCTTGTAATATATTTTCCACTCAAGACCATGCAGCAGCGGCAATGGCGGCAGCGGGTATTCCTGTTTTTGCCTGGAAAGGTGAGACTGAGGAAGAAGCTGAATGGTGTATTGAGCAAACTATTATTGGCACAGATGGCTGGCGCCCCAATATGATTCTGGATGATGGGGGTGATTTAACCATTATGATGCATGAAAAATTTCCAGAATTAATGGCTGATGTAAAAGGTTTATCTGAAGAAACAACAACGGGTGTACTTCGTTTATACGAAATGGTTGCTAAAGGTAGCTTAAAAGCTCCCGCGTTTAATGTTAATGATTCAGTCACTAAGTCAAAATTTGATAACCTGTATGGCTGTAGAGAATCATTAGTTGATGGTATTAAACGAGCAACAGATGTTATGGTTGCAGGTAAAATTGCTGTTGTTTGTGGTTATGGTGATGTGGGTAAAGGTTGTTCGCAGTCTTTACGTGGCTTAGGTGCAACAGTTTGGGTCACAGAAATTGACCCTATTTGTGCTTTGCAAGCTGCTATGGAAGGTTTTCGTGTAGTAACTATGGAAGAAGCCGCTCCTGTTGCTAATATTTTCGTCACAGCAACAGGTAACTTTAATATTATTACTCATGATCACATGGCAGCCATGAGAAACAATGCTATTGTTTGTAATATTGGTCATTTTGATTCAGAAATTGAAATTGCTTCTCTACGTAAATATACTTGGGAAAATATTAAGCCTCAAGTAGATCATGTGATTTTCCCTGATGGTAAACGATTAATTATTCTGGCTGAAGGGCGTTTGGTTAATTTAGGGTGTGCAACAGGACACCCTAGTTTTGTTATGTCAAACTCATTCTGTAACCAAGTGCTGGCACAAATGGAGTTGTGGGAAAACGCTTCAGATTATAAAAATGAAGTGTATATATTACCTAAAAAATTAGATGAGAAAGTGGCTAGAGCTCATTTGCAACAAATAGGGGTCAATTTAACAACCTTGACTGCAGAGCAAGCTGAGTATATAAATGTACCTGTTGATGGTCCATATAAGGCGGATCATTATCGTTATTAATTATTGATAAGCAATAGTAAAAAAAGGGACTTTTATAGTCCCTTTTTTTATGTTTTTTTGGCAAAGAGTAGCAAAGCTAATTATGCGAACCTCCAGATTATATACCCCTGATAATTTAAATACAGGGCAAAAACTTGAGTTGCAAGATGATAATGCACATTATATCAGGACAGTATTGCGACTTAAAAAAGACCAGGCAATAACCTTGTTTAATAGTCGTGGTGGTGAGTTTTTATGTGTGATTAATGAAGTCAGTCGTAAGCGAGTGGAGGTTTCTATCGTTGAGGCTATAGATAGAACGGTTGAATCTCCTTTATATGTTACTTTGGGGGTGGGAATTTCTCGTGGTGATAGAATGGACTGGGCGGTACAAAAAGCGGTAGAGTTAGGGGTGAACAATATAACACCTTTAATTACTGAACGTTGTGTGGTTAAATTTAAAGCTGAAAAAAAACAACAAAGATTACAGCACTGGAAAAATATTGCCCAGCATGCAGCGGAGCAAAGTGGTAGAACAATAGTGCCAGAGTTTAATGATGTCAGTGCTATAGAGAGCTGGGTAAAAGCACAAAAGGACTTGAAAATTTTTTTAGATCCTTTGGCTGAGCAATCGTTAGTTGATTTAAAGCCTGATAATCAATGCGTTACTTTATTATCAGGACCCGAAGGAGGGTTTAGTGTGCAGGAAAGAGAATTAGCAATTGATGCTGGTTTTACTCCTGTTCGTCTAGGGCCTAGAGTGTTAAGAACGGAAACAGCCGTATTAGCAGCTTTATCAGCTGTACAGATGTTGTGGGGGGACTTTGTTTAATGGAGTTTGTTTTTACTAAACGGGGAGTGGTGAAGCAAGTTAGTACGGCGTTTGTACCCTTGTTTATATTGCTGTTTTTTGCTTCACTCGCGTCAGTTGTTAGCTATATTATATTGTTGCTTGCAGGCGATATATTATCCATGCGTAAGTTAGTAAGCAAAGCAGCACAGATATTTTTGTTATTGAGTATTTTTCCCTTAAGGCATTATTTAAAACTGACTTGGGCTGATATTGGCTTTGCTAAACGAGCAATATTTTTTAAACAGCTTGGACAGGGGATGTTATTGGGGTTGCTTACTTTATTGCCCGTTATGATTACTTTATATGTAATGGATATAAGTGTGATTGATCAAACCAGGGAGTGGGGCTCTGCGGCGGTAGTAAAACGATCATCCCTTGCTTTGTTATTGGCTACGTTGATTGCATTTGGAGAGGAGCCAATTTTTAGTGGTATTTTATTAGCAGGATTACGAAAAAACATGGCAGCTGGTTTTGCTGTATTAATAACCGCTTGTTACTATTCTGCTTTTCATTTTGTAAAGACAAAAACAGATATTCCTTATAATGAACTTACACCAATGAGTGGGTTTAAACTAATGGCTGAAGCTTTCGCAAATGTATTAAACCCAGAAATTTTGTCTGCTTTTATTGCCTTGTTAGTCGTTGGGATATTTTTGGCCACTATTAGAACAGAAATTGCGAATGGAATTGGTATTTGTATCGGCTGCCATGCTACCTGGGTCTGGCAAATAAAATTAGGCAAAGATTACTTTAATACTAATCCAGATTCTAATTATTATTATCTTGTTAGTGCATATTATGATGGCGTTGTTGGTTATTTAGTTGCTGCCTGGCTATCTCTGTTAATCGTAGGGTATTTTATTTGGAAAAAATACAAAATACAAACAAAGAGATAACCTCCCCCATTTGGAAGAGGGGGCTTGAGGGGGGGGGGATAAAATTTCTCCTAAGTATGTAGGTCGCCAGCCAGTGACACTTTAATCCCTAAAATTCTCAAATTGTAAAGGTAGTTCAATTGAATCTTCAGTTTTAAGCATAGCAATAACCTGTTGCAGGTCATCTCTTTTTTTTCCTGTCACCCTTAATTTCTCGCCTTGAATAGCTGTCTGTACTTTTAATTTTTTGTCCTTAATTAACTTAACAATTTTTTTGGCAATAGGCGTTTCGATGCCTTGATTAAGTGTAATAGACTGTTGCGCTGTTTTTCCGGTATCTGTGATCTTTCCTGTTTCCATACAGGCAATATCAACGCCACGTTTAGTCATCCTTGAAAAAAGAATGGGAAGCATTTGTTGTAATTGAAATGATGACTCAGCCTTCATGGTGATACTGTTATCCTGAAGCTCAAATTGAGCATTAGAACCTTTAAAATCAAAACGAGTACTAACTTCTTTGTTGGCTTGGTCAACAGCATTATGGACTTCGTGTGCGTCAAATTCTGAAACAATATCAAATGATGGCATTTTATTTATTTTGGATAACTAAGTAAATTGCCACTATAATTCGCTTAAAGATAATATTCAATTAATTTTATTGGAAAAAATGTGAAAGAAGCTGTAAATAAGGTTAGTCTACTTTTTTTGTGTTGCTTTGTGGTTTTATTAAGTGGGGGGTGTTCATCTACAGGTGATGTTAAAGGCCGAGAATTTGAAATGTCTTCAATAATAAAAAACGACATTGATTTGGTTTCAGAAATGCATCAAAGAATAGTATTTTCCGCATTGAAAGAACTGGCTATTAAACTTTATAAGCGTAATCCACATGAATGGAGAAGGGGGGGATGCAATTCTTTGGAGGAGGCCGTTGAAATTATTACTGCCAATCCTTTTCCTAAAGTAGAAGGCAAAAATGGCATAGAGTTAATACGCATGACTTTTGATGAGAACTATCAAGGTGACAGGGTAAAGGCTTTAGTTGTAGGTATTGAAACAATGGTTTTAACATCTTATGATAATCACCGATCTTTTTATTTGCATAATATGTTAGAAGCGCAAAAATTATATAATAGTGCTAGAAATATAGAGCTGGCTTCGTGGATGTTAAGAACAAAGTACAATACAAAGGGTAAGCTGTTTTTATTAAGTACGGCTGGGTCAGATGAGATAAATTTAAGTTTTGAACGGTTATTTGGCAAAATGATCAATGCACAAGATATGATTGCTCAGATTATGGCAGATAGAACGCATAGACAAATTAAGAATGTGATTCAAGCCATAGCAACGGCTTTTATACCCATTTAATATAACCCTTTGTAGAGCAGACTTTAGTCCTCTATAACCACAAATTAAGTAGCTAACAATATTTATTTTAACACTTGGAAGTGAGGCTTTAGCCTCGCACGAGTCAGGCGAGGATAAAGCCTCACTTCCAAAGTTTATTGATTCAAAATGTTAAAATAATTTTGCTCCCTTACTTATATACTCTGCATAGTCGTGCTACGCGAAGTATAGTTATCCGTAAAAAAAGAGAGATTTAATGAAAACATACCTGGTCGGTGGAGTTGTTCGAGATATGGAAATGAATACCATACTAGGTACAAATATCCAGTCGAAAGATCGTGACTGGGTCGTTATCGGTTCAACGCCTGAAGAGATGATTGATAAGGGGTTTAAAAAAGTGGGTTTATTTCCTGTATTTTTGCACCCTGAAACAAAAGAAGAATATGCTTTAGCGAGGACTGAAAAGAAAACAGGCAAGGGGCATAAAGGATTTAGTGTGGATTTTTTACCTTCAGTAACTCTTGAAGAGGACTTAGAACGACGTGACCTCACCATAAATGCTATTGCTAAAGACCCGGAAACAGGTGAAATTTTCGACCCCTATGGCGGCATTAATGATATTCGTAATCAACTTCTTCGTCATATCAGCCCCGCTTTTATAGAAGATCCCTTGCGTGTACTTCGTGTTGCTCGTTTTGCCGCTCGCTTTACTGATTTTGTAGTCGCTGAAGAAACCATGCTTGAGATGCGGCGTATCGTTGAAGCAGGTGAGATTAATGACCTAACACCTGAAAGAGTTTGGAATGAAATTCGCAGTGCATGTTCTGAAAACAGGCCGTCGCGGTTTATCAAGGTATTACGTGACTGTGGCGCGCTGAAAGTCATCTTACCCGAAGTGGATGCATTATTTGGTGTGCCCCAACCTGTCGTTTATCACCCCGAAGGATGTGTTGGGACTCATACTTTAATGGTGATAGATCAGGCAGCAAAGTTTGGTGGAGCAATAGAAGTCTGGGCAGCTCTTTTGCATGATATTGGAAAAGGCACAACTGATCCAGCCATTCTACCTAGTCACCATGGGCATGAAGCACGTGGCGCAAGAATGGCAGAAAAAATATGTAACCGGCTTAAAGTACCCCGTAAATATACCGAACTTTCCATCGTGGTAGCAGAATTTCATTTTAAGGTACATCGTGTTGAGGAAATGCGTACAGGTAGTGTGTTGAAGTTACTGGAAGCCGTAGGTGCATTCCGACACCCAGAGCAATTAGACTCATTTTTAAAGGCCTGTGAAGCCGATAGCAAAGGCCGTACGGGTTTTGAAAATCGTAGTTACCCACAAGCTGATTTTATTCGAGCGGCATATAAAGTTTCTGCTCCAGTGCAAGGGAAGATGTTTATTGAACAAGGATATAAGGCAGGGCCAAACATTGGTATTATGGTTACTCAAGAACGTATTCGTCGAATTAAAACCTATGTGAATAAGACAAGGGTTACGGAAACTTAAAAATTATATAGAGAAAATTTTCAAGCACCAAGAAAATCAAAGGGTAGTGGGTCGAATCTGTTGATAAAGCTATTTTAGCCATTTGTCCATTATTGAAATAACTGGCAAAATAACTGGGGTCAGGAAATAACTGGGGTCAAATAACTGGAATAACTGGGGTCAGGTACAAATTAAATTAGAAAGAGCAAAACCTGAAATCTGATATTTGCAAAGTTGAGTGTCGAAAAAGGAAACGCGGACGACTATCTCTCCATCGAAAGAGCCAAGAGCAAGAGAACAGAAAAGATGAAACTTGCTTAATTTTTATAACGATCAAATCAACTTGCCTTAATTCTTCTAATGCAAAGTTCATCTTGCTGAAAATAGGATATTCTTATTCGTAGTCCTGACGCTGAAAACGGCAAGTTATTTAGGCGTTAGCACAGTATTACTAAAGGTTTTTTATTAGACAATTCATCTTGTTGTGCGAGTTTATCGTAACTTCTCATTATCCACTGGCAGCGGCCGCCCGGATGACTTCCGATAACGGCG
>CAYYNM010000160.1:0-7855 GCA_964472945.1 uncultured Methylomarinum sp.
GCTCTTCTCAATCGGCACATAGAGCGACTATGCTTTTCTTGAGAAGAGCCAAGGAGAAATAAAAATTCTGCGAGATCTGGGGGACATTATTTATTACTGACTCCCTTAGTAGTGACAAAGGGTCTTTTTATACTCTTTATAAAATTAAGGATAAATAATATACTTGACATATTATCTAACAACCCTTGAAAATGGTGATTTAATACTGGCTAATTTTAGCTAGTCACGCCTGTATATATTTTAAGAGGGGAAAATCATGTCTCTATTAGACACTATAAAAAGCATATTTTGTGGGGAAAAACCTAAAGACTCAGCAGTAACAGAAAAAGTTGAGGATATCAAAGAAAAGGTTGAAGAGCTTGTCGAAGACTTAAAAGACAAAGCAGAGGAAGTTGTTGAAGATATAAAAGAAACTATTGAAGAAGTTGTCGACACGGTAGAAGAAAAAATTGAAGAGGTTATAGCTGTTGATATCCCCCCGGTTGTTAAATCTGAAGCAACAACAAAAGATAATACAGCAATACAACTTCCAGAAGATTCAGCGTTAAGACGCCATGCAATATCAGCATTAAAAATAGAAATTGAGTCAACTATGTCTGCTCGTCCTACTGACTCAACATTAAGGCGCCATTACGATGCTGCTGTACAAGCTAAATTAGCAGAATTAATTGGTTAATAATTGAGCACAATTTATTAATTGTAGGGCGGACTTGAGTCCGCCTGGATACAGAGCTTACACTTTTTGCGGACTGAAGTCCGCTCTACAGGATATTATTGAAGTAATTAAATTTTATGTAGAACAGATTACTAGCTGCTCTACACTATATATTCTATTTTTAATTACAACTCATCTAATAAACGTTTATAAATCCCACCAAAACTGCCATTACTCATTAATACAAAATGAGCCTTTTCTTTAGCTTGTATTTTTAACTGGTCAATAATGGCATCTAATGTTGTATATATCTCAATATTTTCAGCAGATTTTTTTAGCTCAGATAAATCCCAATCTAAATTTTCTGGTTGGTAGATAATCGCAATATCTGCTTTAGCTAAAGATTTAGCTAAAGACTGGGTGTGAACTCCCATTCGCATCGTATTTGATCTTGGTTCAACGATTGCCACAATTTTTTCAGTGCCGACTTGTTTTCTCAAGCCATCTAAAGTGGTTTGTATGGCAGTTGGGTGATGGGCAAAATCATCGTAAATAGTAACGCCTTTTATCTTAGCGATTACTTCCATTCTGCGTTTAACATTTTTAAACTGTTTTAAAGCCTTAATGGCATCTACTGGTAATATGCCAATATGTTTTGCAGCAACAATAGCCGACATTGCATTATAAACATTATGCTCACCTGTTAATTTCCAGCTTACAATGCCTTGTTCGGCACCTTCAAACAATACCTTAAACTCACTACCATCAGTTTTAATTAATTGTGCCTGCCATTGGCCTTGTCTATTAATAACTGTTCTTGCTACGGGTGTCCAACACCCCATGTTTAATACATCATCAATATTACTTTCGGTTTCTGGAGCTATAATTAAACCTTCACCTGGTATGGTTCTGACTAAATGATGAAATTGTTTTTTAATAGCCTCTAAATTATCAAAAATATCAGCATGATCAAACTCAAGGTTATTTAAAATGGCGGTTCTAGGGCGGTAATGGACAAACTTTGAACGCTTATCAAAGAAAGCTGAATCATACTCATCCGCTTCAATTACAAAAAAATATGATTCACCTAGACGTGCGGAAATTCCAAAGTTTAAGGGGATTCCACCAATTAAAAATCCTGGTTTAAAACCTTGATATTCTAAAATCCACGCTAACATACTGCTTGTCGTGGTTTTTCCATGAGTTCCTGCTACCCCTAAAACCCATTTATCTTGTAGCACATGCTCAGACAGCCATTGTGGTCCTGATATGTATTTAAGTCCTCGATTTAATACGGCTTCAACTTCAACATTGCCTCGAGACATAGCATTTCCAATCACTACCCAATCAGGTTTACTGTCTAAATTTTCAGCTTTATAGCCATTCATTAATTGGATGCCTTGTTCCTCTAACTGTGTACTCATCGGTGGGTACACATTTTGATCAGAGCCACTGACTTTATAGCCCAATTCTCTGGCAATAAGTGCCAAGCCGCCCATAAATGTTCCACATATTCCTAAGATATGGATATGTAACGGCTTTTCTTTAGTATTATTCATCTTAGCTATTATTTTGGTTTTTTTGTTTCAGTTTTTTTATCCTCAGAACTCTCAACAGGTTTTTTTTCTTCATCTGCAAGTTTCGTTTCTGGCTTTTCTTCTTCTTTGGGTAAAATTGATTTTTCGAGAATTTTTACAATATTGGCATATTTAGTTTTCTTAGCCTTTTCAACCACAGAAATATTTTGTTTATCCACTGCGTTAACATCAGCACCTGCTGTTAACAGTAATTTAACCAGCTCTTCACTGCCAAAAATAACAGCATCCATTAATGCCGTTGAGCCTAAGTTATCGGCAATATTAACATTGGCTCCATAAGCCAGTAAGATACGAGCCACGCGGACATTACCATTAAAGCTAGCGGCCATCATTGCAGTACGACCTGTTGCTGTTATAGCATTAACATCAACACCATCAGAAAGCAGAAATTTAACTCTTTCTGTTTTGCCAAAAATAGCCGCTGAAAATAACTCATTAATACCTGCAGAAAATACAGACATAGAAAAAAACAGTAAAAAAAATAACAGTAATTTTTTAAAAATCATCGAATAGGCTTTATTATCTTGTTGATAGATTTAAGAATAGTATAAATTGCTTAAAGTATCATACCTCGATTTGTTATATCATCTAACTATGAGTGAAAAAAATAAAATAATAATTGAAGTTGTACCACAGTATATTGATGCTCAATCATCACCTGAGGCTAATCGCTATATCTTTGCCTATACTATAACCATTACAAATGTAGGTATTATTCCTGCTAAACTATTAACTCGTCACTGGTTAATTACTGATTCAAATGGTAAAAAGCAGGAAGTAAGAGGGAGTGGGGTTATTGGTGAGCAACCCTATTTAAAACCAGGTGAATCCTTTCGTTATACCAGTGGTGCTATGATTGAAACACCAGTAGGTGTGATGCAAGGTAAGTATGTCATGCTTTCGGATAGTGGAGAGCAATTTAAAGCACCTGTTCCACAATTTACTTTATCCATTCCGCGGACACTACATTAATACATTTTAATATGTCTATTTACGCAATTGGTGATATACAAGGCTGTTTTGATGATTTGTTAAGATTATTAGAGCATATTAAATTTGATAAAAAAACAGACCAGCTCTGGTTTGCTGGTGACCTTGTTAATCGAGGCCCCAAATCTTTAGAAACACTACGCTTTGTTAAGTCTTTAGGTTCATCAGCAGTGACTGTTTTAGGTAATCATGACCTACATTTACTGGCAACTGCATTTAAACAACGTACACCTCATAAACATGATTCCCTAACTGCTATTTTACAGGCAGCTGATCGGGATGAGCTGATAACATGGTTAAGACACCAGCCTTTATTTCACTATAACAATGATTTTTGTTTATTACATGCTGGCTTACCCCCCCAGTGGGATTTTGCAAAAACTAAAGAAATGGCTTTAAAAGCTGAAAAAGTTTTGCAGGGTCATAATCATCTTGATTTTTTTAAAGCAATGTATGGTGATAAGCCTGATAAATGGAGCTCTGATTTAACGGGCATGAGAAAAATCAGGTTTATTGTTAATTGCTTTACCCGTATGCGATATTGCGATAAAAATGGCCAACTAGATTTTAAATATAGCTGTGCAATTGGGGGCCAACCCAAACATTTAATGCCTTGGTTTACAGCACCAAAACGTCAATCAACAGATATGCAGATTATCTTTGGGCACTGGTCTACTTTAGGGTACTACCAAGGAAACAATTGCTTTGCGATTGATACGGGGTGTCTCTGGGGGGGGGAATTAACAGCCATAAAACTGGGTAAAAAAGTAAAACGGATGAGTATAGAGTGTAAGAAAAATTTAGCTAATTTTAAAAAATCATAGCCTATTAATTTGGGGGAATTATATCTTTATATTTTTCCTGAATTATCAAGATATCGGGAAGAGAATCCATAAATAAATTTACCAGTTGAGGGTCAAAATGCTCCCCCGATTCTTCAGCGAAAAGATTTAAAGTTTTATCTAAAGGCCAGGCTTTTTTATATGGTCTCTCCATTGATAAGGCATCAAATACATCAGCTATAGCAACTATCCTGCCTTGAATGGGTATTTTTAATCCCTTTAAACCTTTTGGATAACCTTTTCCATTCCACTTTTCATGATGAGATAAAGCAATTATTCTGGCAATTTTCATCACTCGGGCATTACTTTTACTCAGAATTTCTGCACCAATTTCAGGGTGTAATTGCATTTTTTTAAATTCATCAGCATCCAGTTTTCCAGGTTTTAATAAAATAGTATCTGAAACTCCTATCTTACCAATATCATGCATAGGTGCCGCTTGTTGAATTAAATCAAGTTCATTCGCCCTAAAACCATATTTTTCTGCAATAATTCTCGAATACCAGCCTACCCTAATGGTGTGGTTAGCGGTATCCATATCTCTATATTCAGCAGCATAAGCCAAACAGTCGAGGATTTCTGCTTGAGTCTTTTCAATTTTTCTGGTTCTTTCTTGTACTGATTTTTCAAGAGTAATGCTATATTTTTCAAATATTTTTTGGGTTAAATGCATTTCTAATAAATTAGAAATGCGGCAAACCGCTTCATCACTATCAAAAGGTTTTTCCAGAAAATCTCTTGCACTAGAGTTTAAGGCTTTTATGCGAACTTCTCTATCCTTTAAGGCGGTTAATATTAAAATGGGCGGATGAATGGTTTTTATAATGTTGGAAAAGGCACTCATAACCTGAAAGCCATCCATAACAGGCATATTTATATCCAGTAAAATCAGATCAAAATCCCTTTCCTTATAGAGCTGAATACCTTCAACCGGTTTGCTGGTACCCGTTACATGAGTAAAACCTTCCAATTCCAGTAAATCTAATAAAATTTCTACATTGAATGGCTCATCATCAATGATTAGAATAGAGGCTGCTTTAACTTCATGACCCATTAACATTCGCTTCTTCCAGTATTACCAGATTAAATCATCAGGTATTTCATAACCCTGATATTCGTTATCTTCTTCAGTCGTTTCTGCGTTATCAGTAAATAAAACAATAATTACTTTTTTATTACGTTGTTTAATTTTTTCTGCCACTGGAACAGGAACCACTTCATAATTTGATTTTGACTTAACTATAGCTAAATTTCCTGAAATTATATTGTTCTTGACTTTATCACTGATATAAATAACTTTAACTTTATTTTGATCAGTAAAATTATATGCCGTACCGTCCTTATCTTGAGGTAATTTATTCAAATCTATTAATTGAAAAATCTGATTAATTATTTGTTTTTTTTCGGCTTCTGCATTACGTTTTTGGTTTAATAACCTGTCTTTTTCTAGCTGTTTTTCTTTAGTTTCCTGTAGCTTCTGTTTAGCTTCATTGACAACTTCTACTTTATTTTTTTGCTGTTTTTTTGTTTGTTTTCTTTTTTCAGCTCTAACTTGTTTGGCTTTAGTTTCATTCGTTAGGCCCGCTTTTAACAATTGGTCCTGAAGAGATAGGTTTTTCATGGGTTTATTAATAAATAATTGTTAATACAAGTAAGTTTACCAGTGCTATATAACAACAGCAAAATAGTTAAGTAAGTGTTTAAAATTATCCTAACAATTTTAATTTAATAAATTAAGTTTTCGTCGGTTGTAGAGCGGACTAAAGTCCGCTCTACAACTTATAGTCTGTGGTTTGTTAATAAACCTTGTAAATATTTTTGGAAGTGAGGCTTTAGCCTCGTCTGAATCATGCGAGGCTAAAGCCTCACTTCCAAATGTTAGAATAAATATAGTTACCTACTTACAGGCTTTGAGTAAATTTATTTTTTATCCATACTCATTAATAAAGGGGGTAAAAGCAGTAAATCTAAAAATAGTGCTACAGCAATGGTAATGGCGGTCATTAAGCCCATTTCTGCATTCATGGTAAAATGAGAAAAACTCAATACCATAAACCCTGTTACTAATACGATAGAGGTAACCCATAATGCTACCCCTACTGTAGAAAAAGCATATCTTACAGCATCTTCACTATTCATACCCTTTTCGGTTTTTGCTCGCTGATATTTGCTGATAAAGTGAACAGTATCATCAACCACAATGCCCAAGGTCATTCCTGTTACCACAGACAAGCCCAAACCAATTTGGCCATTAATTAACCCCCAAATACCAAAGGCTATTCCTGCAGGGACTAAATTAGGAATCAAACTAATCAAGCCTAATTTAATAGACTTAAAAGCAAACATCAGTAAAAAAGAAATAAGCACCAAAGCAAGCAAAGATCCGCTAATCATTCGGCCGATATTACGGCGTCCTATATGAGAGAACATTAAAATAGGGCTAGCTAGTTCAATATTGTATTGTGTTATATTTTTTCCTAGCCATTGCTTAATACGCTGCTCAAGTTCTAGCATCTGATTCGAGCTCATGGTTTTTAACGATACAATAACCCGAATACCAGACTTATCAATATTAATTTGGTCATTTAAATCTAATCCATAAGGTAATGACATTTCATAGAGTAGTAAATACTGCGCAGCTAATGCTCGCTCATCAGGTAAGCGGTACCATTCCTTATTATCAGCATGCATATTTTTATTCAGTCGTTTAAAAATATCAGTAATAGTGTTTGCATGTACAACTTCCGGCTGTGTTAATAACCAATCAACAAGTTTTTGTACCGAGTGTAAAAATTCTGGTTCACTTATCCCTCCTACATTCAGCGCATGAATTGAAAATTCAACGCTATAAATCCCCCCCATATGATCATTTAAAAAATCAGTTCCTTGTCTAAACTCAGTACTTTCATCAAAATATTTTACAAATTCATCATTTAGTTGATTATTAGGAGCAAAGGAGATCATAACCAAAGCAATAACACCATTAACAACTAATAATGGCTTGCGATATTTAATCACAAAACCACTCAAGTGCTTCATAATCAAATTATCCTGTTTATCCTGCACCCTTACTTTAATAGGTAGTACAGTCATCAATGCCGGCAAAAAACTAATAGAAAATAACCATGCCAAGATAACACCTATTGCTACTATATTGCCCAAATCTCTAAAAGGTGGTGCATCACTAAAGTTCATGCTTAAAAAACCAATGGCCGTGGTAATACTGGTGAGTAAAACAGGTTGAAAATTAACCCTTAGGCTTTCTTGAATAGCTTGTTTTTTTTCATGACCAATTCTCATATTGTGTAATTGTGTTACAAGAATATGTACACAATCAGCCACTGCCATGGTTAAAATAATAGTGGGGGATATAGCAGATGTTGGAGTTAAAGACCATCCAAGCCAACCCGCAATACCTAATGCAGAAATAATAGAAAAAACAATTAACACTACAACGGCAATGGTTGCACTGATTGATCGAAAACTTAGCAACAAAACAAATATTACACAGCTATACATTATTGGAACCAGTAATTTATTATCATTGATAGCGGATTCGCTAAATGCATTACTCATCATTGCCATGCCGGTTAAATATACTTTGATATCTGGGTACTTTGCTTGTATTTCTGTTACCAGTTCTCGTGCTGACTTGGCAACAATTGAAGCCTCATTTGGACTCTTCTGAGGCATTTGCAATGTAACATTGACACCTGTCACATCTCCTTCTGGCGAGATGAGTTTATTCACTAAAAAAGGCTCATGTAGTG
>CAYYNM010000161.1:0-7820 GCA_964472945.1 uncultured Methylomarinum sp.
AAGTCTAAGCTTGAAACGATTGATAAAATTGTAGGGGCAATCCCTTGTGGTTGCCTTTTTTATGCACCTAAAACCCAGGCAACCGTAAAAGACTGTTTGTATCGACTAATTGCGGACTGAAGTCCGCTCTACAATCATAACCTGTGGTTTGTTAAGAGCCATGTTAAATTATGACTCCTGGAAAACAACATTAGGCTATAATCGCCTATTGATATACTTTTAGAGCGTTTTAAAGTGGAAGTAACAGAATATATGAATAAACTGGGTCAGCAAGCTAGAAAAGCTGGTCGAGAAATGAGTAAAGCAGACTCAGGTAAAAAGAATCTGGCTTTAATAAAAATTGCAGAGGCATTAGAGAATAATAGAGATGCCTTGGTTATTGAAAACCAAAAGGATTTGGCTGCTGGTAAGACAAATGGTTTGGAGCCCGCTTTACTAGATAGGCTTGAATTAAGCCTAAAGGGTATTGATTCAATGATTGAAGGTTTGCATCAAGTTGCTGCATTAGCTGACCCCGTTGGTGAAATAACAGATCTTAGCTATAGACCCAGTGGAATTCAGGTAGGTCAAATGCGAGTACCATTAGGAGTGATTGGCATTATTTATGAGTCACGCCCTAATGTGACGATTGATGCCGCCGCACTTTGTTTAAAATCAGGTAATGCCTGTATTTTAAGAGGGGGGTCTGAAGCCATTCATTCTAACCAAGCCATTGCTAACTGTATTTCTTCCGGCCTGCAAGCGGCAGGTCTACCTACAGAAGCCGTTCAGGTTGTAGAAACAACTGATCGTGCGGCAGTGGGGGCTTTGATTACCATGAATAAGTATGTCGATGTTATTGTTCCACGAGGGGGGAAAGGTTTAATTGAAAGGATTAGCCAGCAAGCAACCATTGCGGTTATTAAACATTTGGACGGTATTTGTCATGTCTATATTGATGGGAAAGCCGACGTGGAAAAAGCGGTTAATATCGCTTTTAATGCAAAAACTCATCGCTACGGAGTTTGTAATGCGATGGAAACATTATTAGTTGCAGAATCTATAGCCGCTGAGGTATTGCCTTTATTGACTAGCCAATATGTTGATAAGGGGGTTGAGTTAAGAGGCTGTCTTAAAACCTGTTCACTTATTCCTGAATGCGCTAGAGCAACTGATAAAGATTGGGATACAGAATATTTAGCCGCTATCTTATCAATTAAAATTGTGGCAGATATGGATGAAGCCATTGAACATATAAACCAGCACAGTTCAGGCCATACAGAAACTATTGTGACTGAAGATTATACTTTAGCTAGACGTTTTTTACGTGAAGTGGATTCAAGTTCTGTGATGGTTAATGCATCAACACGATTTGCTGATGGTTTTGAATATGGCTTAGGTGCAGAAATTGGAATAAGCACCGATAAGCTTCATGCCAGAGGGCCTGTTGGCTTAAATGGTCTTACCACATTAAAGTATATTGTATTGGGCGACGGACAGATTAGAATATAAAGTCTGCTCGATATATCGCATCAGCAAAATTAAGTATCAAAAGAGAGATAAATGCAAACAAAAGAGTTATTAAAAATAGTAGAAGGCGTTCTGGATGACCGCAAAGGACAAGAAATTACTGTGCTGGATGTTATTGGAAAAACCAGTGTTACGGATTATATGGTTATTGTGACTGCAACATCTGAACGTCACGCTAAGTCATTGGCTGATTATGTGTTAGTTGAAGTAAAAGAAAATGGTTTTAAACCGTTGGGTGTAGAAGGGCAGCAAGGCTCTGATTGGGTGTTGTTAGATTTGGGCGATATTATTTTACATGTGATGACTGCTCAAGCGCGTGATTTCTATCAATTAGAGAAACTGTGGTCAGTTGAAAGAGTGGATAACTCCGAAGTTTTAGGGGAATAATTTAAGAAATAAATTATTGAGTCGATAACTAAATATAACAGACCTGGAGGTTATTGATGAATAAAGTTATAAGGTTGTTTTTACTGCTTGTTAGCATGGCTTTAGTGGCATGCTCTTCAGTGACCACAAAGCCTGATACCTTGAGTGTAAAAACAGCGGATAAAGTCTTAACCGCACAAGGCTATAGCCGAATGCAAAGCTTAACGCATTTGACTAAAAAGCAAAATCAGTTTGCGCTTGAGCAAGCGGCTACTATTAATGCATACCGGAGGTTGGCTAAACGACTCTATCAGGAAGATTTGACTAAAGGCCTATTGGTTGCAGATCAAGTCATAAAAGCAGAAGCTTTTCGAATTTATCTTGATTTGTATATGCGGCAAGCAAAAGTCATTGAATCAAAAATGATCCAGGATCAAAAAAATGTCAAATTAGCCTTAGTGTTAACGCCTCGCTTCTACAACTGCCTTTCAACATCAATTGAGAAAGTATCCACATGCCTGCGGGAAGATGGCAAAGTCCTATATACTCGAATAGGTTACCAACAAGCTCCAGTCTCTACCGTTAATATAAGTTGTTTAGATTGTTTATCGCAATTAAGTGTTTCAGGTTTTTCTAAAGAAGCAAATGTGATTGACAATGCTTTGTTAAATATGGGGTTTTATGACTTAAATTGGGTGGGTAATTCGGCTGCATCTGCTTTTGCACGTTACTGGTTTTTTACAAATATGGTCTTTAATTAGTGTCTGTCGAAGTGAAATGAAAAATATTACCTCATTGTTTTTTTTAATCAGCCTGGTTTTTACCCAGGGATGTATGAAACTTAAGTCTGCAATTGATGCTACTGACTCTACAGTAAAGCAGACTTTACGATCGTATACTGTGCAAGGCCAAGCACCTATTAATAGAGGTGCTAAATTGCTGGCCAGAAAACAAGCCTTTAGATCCGCCATTAGAAATGTATCACTTGAAGCAGGCAGCCAGTACTCATCAGAAGCAATTTTAGGCAGCACCAAAGTTGTTGATGAGTGGGTTGAGGGTAATATATACCACCTTCAAGTATTGGCTGTTTTATCTGAGGGACAGGAATGTAACTCTCCTTATAGAAAAAAAATCACCGTAACGGGGTTTCCAAGTGTTGTCTCTGGTCAGATAAGTGCCAATGAAACTCAAGACCTTTATAGAGGTATTCCAAGAGAGATAATGAATATTCTTATGGAGTCGGGTGATTTTATAGGAAAAAATAAAACTCATACCATTCTGTATTCTCGCCCTGATATGGCTCCAGAAATTATTGATGAAACAGGCTATCAAGATTCTATTGTTGTACAAATGGCCCAAGAGCAGGGGGCTCAATTTGTTTTATCAGGTGTAATCAGGGATTTTGAGGTTGAATCAACTGAATATATGAGAGGAGCAGGGTTTCTTTCTCAAGTAAAATCAATGATGCGTGATTTTTTGGCACGGCGTGGTATTGCTATTGATGTTTATGTGCATGATGGTCTGACAGGGGCTTTGCTTTTTCAGCATCGATATACTGATACCGTTGTGGGTGATGTATGGATTCCTGCTGGTTATGCAGTGGGGAGTGAGCGTTTTAAGGCAACGCCATCAGGTCATAAAATTTCTAAAATAATACAGCTTGCAAGTAAAGATATAGAGCATTTATTTGCTTGTTATCCGTTTTTGAGCACTGTTTTAAAGGTTGCAAATAATAAAGTTTATATTGCTGCAAATGCTCAGAATAAATTAAGAAAAGGCGATAGTTTGGTGGTTTATTCCTTAAAAGGAGAGAGTGATATGCAAACGAGTGAGCTAATCGGAGTGATTAATATTCAGGATGTGCAAGCAAGGTTTGCAGTAGGTAAAATGGAGCTTTCTTCTGATATAAGAAAGGTTAGAGCAGGTGATTTAGTTAAAAGTTGGTAGATTTATAGCTGTCTTGGTAGGAAGCAATATTTGCTTCAAGTTTTTGTGACGAGTCTAACCTATTGATAAAGCTATTTAAAAAACTTTTCCGTTGCAGTGAGTTAGCTCTGTCTGTTCTTATCTATAAAATACTGAGGATAGCCTTATAAGGTATAATTTATTTTGATTTTCATCTGAAGTATTGTTTAACCCATCATTACTATTAATAAATAAATGTATAAAAATTACCAAGAATTTACTAAGTTGAATTTAAAGCTAGATATGTCTAGAGGCAAACCTTCGCCTGAGCAACTTGATTTGGCGCTACCTTTACTTAAAGAAACCGGTATAGCTGATCAAATTAAAAGTAATGGAACGGATTGTCGTAACTATGGAATTCAACTTGGATTGCCTGAAATACGTGAATTTTTTGCTTCATTACTTGATACTCCTATGAACCAAGTTGTCGTTGATGGAAGTTCCAGTTTAGCTTTAATGCATGATGTGATTGTATTTGCGTTGCTTTATGGCACTCCTGGTGGTTTACCATGGCGGGGTGACAAGCCAATATCATTTCTTTGTCCTGTTCCTGGTTATGACCGACATTTTTCAATTTTGGAAGCATTTGGCATCAAAATGATTAATGTGCCTTTGTTGGAAGATGGACCTGATATGGATATTGTTGAGTCATTAGTGAGCAGTGATGATTCAATTAAAGGTATGTGGTGTGTGCCAAAATATAGTAACCCAACAGGTACTGTTTACTCTTTGGAGGTTATTAAGAGATTGGCTTCAATGAGCGCAGCAAGTGACTTTAGAGTTTTTTGGGATGATGCATATCATTTTCATCACCTAACTGAAGAACGTATTGCTATTGCTAATATCCTGGAACTTTGCCAAGCAGCTGGAAACCCCGATCGAGCTATTGTCTTTGCTTCTACGTCCAAGATGACCTTTGCTGGATCTGGTCTGGCTGTTCTAGCCTCTTCAACTACAAATATTGATTGGTGGCAAAAATGTGTTTCAGTCCGTACTATTGGACCAGATAAGCTTAACCAATTACGACATCTACGTTTTTTTCAGAACGCTATGAGTGTCGATAGTTTAATGGATCAGCACCGTGCCATTCTTAAGCCTAAGTTTGATATAGTCGATTCAATTTTTGAGCAATACTTAGGGAAAATAGACAATGTCAGTTGGAGTAGACCTTTAGGGGGATACTTTATTGATTTGATAACCCCACCCGGTCTAGCTAAACGTACGATAGAACTTGCAAAGAATGCTGGAATTATCCTTACCCCAGCAGGTGCCACTTTTCCTTATGGCATAGACCCTGAGGATAAGCATATACGTATTGCCCCTTCTTACCCAAGTATTGATGAAATTAACCTTGCAGCCCAGGGGATTTCTTTGTCCTTGCTACAGGCTATGGAAGAAAATAACAGCTAATATTTGCTGTCAAGACTATTAGTCCTCAGATGGGCTAGTAGTTGGGGGGTATTTATTGCCAGCTACCTAAGGTGGGTCTTATTTAAAATCAAGTAAAATTGTAGAGGCAATCCCTTGTGGTTGCCCTTTTTATGTGCCCAAACCTAGGCAACCACAAGGGATTTCCCCTACAAAATTTAGAAGGAATATGGCTTTTTCTCTTAGTAAACAAAAATCCTTCGCAATTTGGGGGAGGTATTTATTGCCAGCTACCTAAGGTGGGTCTTATTTAAAATCAAGTAAAATTGTAGAGGCAATCCCTTGTGGTTGCCCTTTTTATGTGCCCAAACCTAGGCAACCACAAGGGATTGCCCCTATAAAATCCAGAAGGGTATCTTTGTTAAAACTACAAATTTAACCCACCACCCAAATTTGTTGAGCCAAGTTAATCAGTACGGAATAGCCAGAAGTTAAGAGTGAAAAAACAATTTAAAATTCAAAGTCGCTATCAACCCGCAGGAGACCAGCCCTCAGCAATTAGTGCGCTAGTTGAAGGCCTAAATGATGGTGAGGTGCACCAGGCCTTATTAGGTGTTACAGGGTCTGGCAAAACCTTTACGATTGCTAATGTGATTATGGAAACACAGCGCCCAGCGATGATTATGGCACCGAATAAAACACTGGCGGCTCAACTCTATGGAGAAATGAAAGAGTTTTTTCCTGAAAATAGTGTGGAATACTTTGTGTCTTATTATGATTATTATCAGCCAGAAGCCTATGTGCCGGCTTCTGATACTTTTATTGATAAAGATGCTTCTCTAAATGAGCATATTGAACAGATGCGCTTATCTGCAACTAAAGCCTTGTTGGAACGTAAAGATACCATTGTAGTAGCAACGGTATCGGCAATTTATGGTTTAGGTGAACCTGAGTCTTATTTTCAGATGGTTTTACATCTGGTAAAAGGCGATATTATTAAGCAACGAGATATATTAAGGCGTTTAGCTGAAATGCAATACAGCCGTAATGATATTGACCTCAAGCGAGCAACCTATCGTGTTAGAGGTGATGTTATAGATATTTTCCCCGCTGAATCTGATGAGCAAGCATTAAGAATAGAGTTGTTCGATGATGAGATTGAAAGATTGTCTTTGTTTGATCCATTGACGGGAGAAGTTACCCAGCGTTTAGCGCGTTATACGATTTACCCTAAAACACATTATGTTACCCCTCGAGATAAATTATTAGCAGCAGTGGAGCTGATTAAAATTGAGCTGGTTGATAGGCTGAAACAGCTAAGATCCAATAATAAATTAGTCGAAGCACAACGGTTAGAGCAACGCACTTTATTTGATTTAGAAATGATTATGGAAGTGGGTTATTGTTCTGGAATTGAAAACTATTCGCGGTATTTATCAGCAAGAGCATTAGGCGAGTCACCACCAACTATGTTTGATTATTTACCGGGTAATGCTTTATTAATTATTGATGAAAGTCATGTGACAGTGCCTCAAATCGGGGCTATGTATAAAGGGGATAGATCAAGAAAAGAAACTTTGGTTGAATATGGTTTTAGATTGCCTTCAGCATTAGATAACAGGCCGTTAAGGTTTGATGAATTTGAGTTAAAAACAGCTCAAAGAATTTATGTCTCAGCTACGCCGGGCCCTTATGAAAAAGAACATGTAGGTCAGTTTGTGGAGCAAGTTGTAAGACCTACGGGGTTGTTGGATCCTGTTATTGAAGTGCGTCCTGCAACGACACAAGTAGATGATTTGCTATCGGAGATTCATAAACGAGAAAAGTTAAAAGAGCGCGTGTTGGTGACCACTTTAACTAAAAGAATGTCTGAAGATTTAACGGATTATCTGATGGAGTATGGTGTTAAGGTGCGGTATTTACACTCAGATATTGATACCGTGGAGCGAGTGGAAATTATTCGCGATTTACGATTAGGATTATTTGATGTTTTGGTTGGTATTAACTTGTTAAGGGAAGGGTTGGATATACCTGAGGTTTCGCTGGTTGCTATACTAGATGCAGACAAAGAAGGGTTTTTGCGCTCAGTTGTTTCCTTGGTGCAAACGATAGGAAGGGCCGCTAGAAATGTAAATGGTAAGGCTATTTTATATGGCGATAAAATAACTAAGTCGATGAAGCAAGCAATAGATGAAACAGAGCGACGACGAGAAAAACAGCATATTTTCAATCAGCAAAGGGGCATAGTACCCAAAACAGTTTTTAAATCAGTAACGGATATTATGGGGTTGGAGATTCCGGGGTCGGGCTTGTCGATTAATAATGTACAAGCAAAAGTGGCAGAATCGGTTGCTGACTATAAAGCTCTGACACCTAAACAAGCAGCAAAAAAACTTAAGCAACTAGAAATAAAAATGTATCAGCATGCAAAAGATTTAGAGTTTGAAGATGCTGCATCAGTAAGGGATGAGATTAAATTGCTGCAAGCTGAAATGATGGTTTAATCAGGTTTGTTTGAAGTGAAGACTTAAGCGCCATAATGATACTGAAATAAGCTTGAAAATAAAAGAATTAGCGGGTAATTTTAATATTGTTAATTTAAGAAGCAAAAA
>CAYYNM010000162.1:0-7772 GCA_964472945.1 uncultured Methylomarinum sp.
AATTTAAGGCGTGGATACATCATATTTAACCAGTTAGTATGATAACGCCCCGAAGTATCAGCATTAGTACCAAACTTACGCCCTTCATTATCTTTTTGACCTGTGTACTGCATATAGGTATCCAGATTGTCGCGGTAATTATCTGGATAAATAAACTCTTTGCCTGTGTTGTAGGGAGGGTCGATATAAATCATCTTGACCTGATTATGATAAGACTTTTGCAGTAGCTTTAAGACTTCTAAATTATCACCTTCGATAAACAGATTTTGGGTAGTATCCCAGTTTTTACTTTCTTTTTTGCAGGGTAATAATGTCCCTGTAGAAACGGTTTGGGCAATACGCTTGGCTTGGGCTTTACCATGCCAAGTGAAGTTATAACGCTCTTCCTTGTCCTCTAACACACCACCTAATGTTTCTTGTAGTTTTTCAAAGTCTATTTTTCCTTCGCTAAATACATCAGGAAACAGTTGTTTTAGTTTTGCTATATTATCTTGCACGATATCCATGCTACTGCCATCGGTTGCTAATTCTAATTTTTCCATTGAGTCGCTATTTTTGTAGGGTACGCAATGCGTACCTTTGGTGGGGATTAAGTATGCAATGCATACCCTACATCCTGGCTTATATTTATAGTAAAGTTATTTTAAGCGGGGTCAGTTTTTCGATTTTGCTAAAATCCTTTTTATTAAACGTAATGAGTTCTTGGCAGTGATTTTCTGCGATGGCCGTATGAATACAATACAGTCGTTGATTTGTTTAAAACTCATTTGCTTGGCAATAGCATAGGCACGTTTCATCTCATTTAAAGAATAGCCAATGGTATTTAATTGAAACAAGTCTTCTGCAATTGTTTTTATTTGGTCTTGATTGATTTTTAGCTTACACAGTACAAATAAAATTTCCTGTAGATTTAATGTAGAAATGATATAGCCCTTTTGCGCATAGCTGACAATCAAGTCATTAGCGTGTTTATGCTTGGCTTCATCTTGAATCACAAGACTATGAATCCATACATCTGTATCAAAATATATCATGTTCAAATGTCCATATCATTGCTTTCATTGGCTAGTTCACTTAAATCAATATCAGAATTTACCTTGATAAAGCGTTGCTTATTGTTATTAAGAAATTGATTTAATGCTTTGTCTTGTGTCTGCTGTGTTTTTACATAGCGTTGCTGTAAAAAAAGATAAAAATCGTAAAGCTCATTTTGTGCCTCAATGGGCAAGGTTGATAAGTCAAATTGGCCTATTGTGTGCATATTCACTCACCTGTTATGTGGACTATAATTTGTTTTAGTTGCTGCTCATTTTGTTTTATTTTTATATTTAATTCAACTTTATGGTTAAACTGCGTTTCTTTTTTTAATACAGTGCGTAATGATTGTATTTTTTGTTGTGCCTGGCGAATAGCATTTAAATATTCTATACGCTGTTCCAGTGAGACTTCAGGTTTAACCGACAGCCGCACCAAGTTTAAAGATAGGTAAGTACATAGCAACAATTAAACCACCGACTAAGATACCTAATATCACCATGATAAAAGGTTCCATTAAGCTGCTTAAGTTATCTACTAGATTATCGACCTCTTCTTCATAAAAATCAGCCACTTTATCAAGCATACTATCAATTTTTCCTGATTCCTCGCCAATGGCTACCATTTGGACAACCAGGTGAGGGAATATATTGGTCTGTTGCATTGAAAATTGTAGCCGTTGGCCGGTGGCTACATCATCACGTACTTTTAAAATGGCATCATAATAAACAATATTACCGCAGGCTCCGGCAACTGACTCAAGGGCTTCAACTAAAGGTACGCCGGCAGCAGACATGGTGGCTAGTGTCCTAGCAAAACGGGCAAGAGCAGACTGATTAATAATATCTCCAATAATCGGAAGTTTAAGGAGAGACCTATCGATAAAATGCCTAAAGGCTGCTGAGCGCTTCTTAAAATAAGAGAATGTTTTGATGGCTGCAAAAATTGCGCCTATAACAGCCCACCACCATTCTTGAGCCCACTCAGATAAGGCAATAACCCATTTTGTAAAAGCAGGTAAATCAGCACCAAAGCTTTGGAATAAGTCTTCAAATACAGGAACTACAAAAATAAGTAAAATAGCAGTGACGATAAAGGCAACTGCAATCACAGCAATAGGGTAGGTGAGTGCTTTTTTTACTTTTTTCTTTATAGACTCAGATTTTTCTTTATAAGTTGCTATTTTATCCAGTAAACCTTCAAGTACTCCTGCTTGTTCTCCGGCTTCGACTAAGCTACAAAATAAATCATCAAAATAAAGAGGATTCTTTTTCAAAGCTTCGGCTAAGGTATCTCCCCCCTCAACCTCTGCTTTAATGGAAAGTAGCATATCTGCCATACTTGGGTTTTTATGACCTTTTCCGATAATATCAAAAGATTGTACTAAGGGGACACCAGCGTCCAGCATAGTGGCAAGCTGTCGGGCAAAAACAGCTATATCGGCAGGTAATATCTTTTGTACTCTTTTACCAAATAAGGGTTTTGGTTTTTTCTTTATTTTTGTGACGCGAATACCCATTCGACGCAAGTCAGCACGAGCAATGGTTTCACTTTTAGCACTGAGCTGTCCACCTGTTTTATTGCCCGATTTATCTTTTCCTTCCCAGATGAAATCAATTTGTTCTAGTTCGGCCGCCATTATTATTCCTCTGTAATTCTATCGATTTCTTCAAGGCTGGTAATACCTTGTCGAATTTTTTCTAAACCTGATGCTCGTAAGTCATTGATACCTTCGCTTTTTGACAGTTCAGCCATCTCCATAGCATTACCACCTCTTAAAATAAGTGCTCGCATATTCTCACTAATCGGCATAACTTGATAAATACCAACTCTACCTTTATAACCTTCCTTACAGTGATCACAGCCAACGGGCATGTATACTTTTAGCTCGCTAAGTTCTTCTTGTTTAAACCCGGCATCAAGATAAATTTTATCGGGATAATCTGCCGGTTTTTTACAATGCTCACATAATCGTCGACCCAAGCGCTGAGCCATAATTAAGTTGACAGCTGAGACAATATTAAAAGGTTCAATCCCCATTTGAACTAAACGGTTGATTGTTTGGGGGGCATCATTGGTGTGTAAGGTTGATAACACTAAGTGACCTGTTTGTGCCGCTTTCACTGCGATACCAGCAGTTTCTAGGTCACGAATCTCCCCTACCATAATGATGTCAGGATCTTGCCTTAGAAAGGCTTTAAGTGCAGTAGCAAATGTTAAACCCGCTTTAACATTCATATTAACCTGGTTAATACCTTCTACTGTAATTTCAACAGGGTCTTCAGCGGTTGAAATATTTCTTTCGATTTTGTTTAAGATATTTAAGCCAGTATAAAGCGAAACTGTTTTACCGCTTCCTGTAGGTCCTGTCACTAATACCATGCCATAAGGGCGGTGGATAGCCTTCATAAATAGCTCTTGTTGCTCAGGTTCAAAACCTAATTTTTCAATACCAATTTGAGCACTGGTCGGGTCTAAAATCCGTAAGACAACTTTTTCACCAAATAATGTTGGGCAGGTATTTACCCGAAAATCAATCGCCCTGTTTTTTGATAAGTGCATTTTTATTCGGCCATCTTGAGGAACGCGTCGTTCAGCAATATCCATTTTAGACATAACTTTTATACGAGAGATAATGCGATGCGATATATTGGCTGGTGGGCTGGCTGCTTCATATAAGATACCATCAGCTCTAAAACGAATTCGAAAGGTTTTTTCGTAAGGTTCTAAGTGGATATCTGAAACCCCTTTTTTTATCGAATCAAGTAATATTTTATTAACATACCTTACGATGGGGGCATCATCAATATCAGAGTCATTGTCATCCTGTGCTGGGGCTTCGTCTCCACCAGATATTTCCAAATTATCAAGATCTTCATCCAGCATATCCGTCATTGAGGTATCTGCTGCTTCAAGAGCCGTATCGATAATGGTAACTAATTTATCTTCTTCAACAAGGATAGTTTCAGTATTGAGGCGGGTATGAAATTTTATTTCATCAAGTGCTTGAAAGTTTGTTGGATCAGAAAGTGCTATAAATAAGCGACTACCTCTTTTAAACAGCGGTAAGGCGTGGTGCTGGCGAATTAGTTTTTCGCTAACCAGGTTGGTGGGTAATGTCCCTGTGTCGATTGAGTCAAGGTCAAAATAAGGGACCCCAAATTCAATAGAGGCAACAGAAGCTATTGTATTACTATCAACTAACTTATTTGAAACCAAGTAGCTAATAATGGGGGTTTTCTTTTTTTTAGCTTGCTCATTATGTTTGGTAGCATCTTCCGCAGTAAGAATATCTTTATCAATAAGACATTTTACTAAGCCACCAAATTGTAAGTCAGAATGTGCTGTTACCATGAGTTTTATATTTTTTAAACTTTAGTACTGAAAATATAGATGAAATCTGTTATTTGTCCATATAATTTACATAATTGTGAAATATTTTCTTGATTAGCCATAAGCTTTAGCCAATTAGAAAACTTGCTGATTTCCTTATGTCAGCAAGGGGGAGGGGGATGTTATCCTGAGAAGCTGTGAATTTATTAACTTTTATTCCCCTCTCTAGCAAAGAGGTATTAGGGAGATGTTTGAGTATTGAAATAAAACCTTTTATTTCAATGGGTTATTTTTTATACCCCCCCCCCTCAATCCCCCTTTTTCAAAGGGGAGGGCTAAAAGAATGGTTTTTTTACAGCCTCTGAGTATAGAGGTAGGTGTATAGTTTCACCACGTTATACTCGTAAGAAAGGTCAACCTGTCTGAGAAGGTGAAACCTGGCAGTTCTCTTCTTTCAATATCCATAAACCAGGGCATAAAAATAATGAAAAAGCCTTATTTCGACAACCTGGTTTGTTCCCCAACCTACTCACCCATAATTTATATCTAAAAAATCCAGAAAAACTTATCTCTTGTCTATAATAGTATTTACTGTTATTTTATCCGGTTACCTTATTTCAGGCACTCACACGACGACATCGTCCTTTACCCTTAGGAGATACATGCTGTTATTATCAAAAAAACAAGACTGGCTAGGCAACATTCGCGGCGACATACTCGCAGGAACTGTTGTTGCTCTAGCTCTGATTCCCGAAGCTATAGCCTTTTCTATTATCGCTGGAGTTGACCCAAAAGTAGGCTTATACGCCTCTTTTTGCATAGCCTTTATCACTGCTATTATCGGTGGTCGCCCTGGGATGATTTCGGCAGCAACAGGCGCTATGGCTTTGCTGATGGTTACTTTAGTTAAAGATTATGGCTTACAGTATTTATTAGCCGCAACACTTCTGACCGGTGTAATACAAATTATTGCAGGCTATTTAAAACTTGGTAGCTTGATGAGCTTTGTTTCTCGCTCAGTCGTTACAGGTTTTGTTAATGCCCTTGCCATTTTAATTTTTATGGCTCAATTACCCGAACTAACCAATGTGACTTGGGAAGTGTATGCCATGACTGTCTCCGGTCTTGGTTTTATTTATTTATTCCCCTATGTTCCTGTTATTGGAAAAATACTTCCTTCTCCTCTTGTTTGTATCGTAGTTTTAACTGGCGTTGCCATGTACCTGAACCTCGATATTCGTACAGTAGGTGATATGGGAGAATTACCCGATACATTACCTATTTTCCTTTGGCCTGAAGTCCCTCTAAATTGGGAAACACTAGAAATTATACTACCTTATTCAGTTCCTTTAGCGGTAGTGGGTTTATTAGAATCATTAATGACTGCAACCATTATTGATGACTTGACAGATACCACAAGTGATAAGAACCGCGAGTGTAAAGGTCAGGGTATTGCCAATATTGGTGCCGGTCTCCTTGGCGGTATGGCTGGGTGTGCAATGATAGGTCAATCTATGATTAACGTTAAATCAGGTGGTCGTGGACGTTTATCTACCATGGTTGCCGGCGTGTTTCTACTTATTATGGTAGTCTTTTTAGATCAGTGGATAAAACAAATTCCAATGGCAGCCTTAGTTGCTGTAATGATTATGGTCTCAATAGGAACTTTTAGCTGGGAATCTATTATTCATATAAAAGAATACCCCTTATCAGCCAACATCATCATGCTAGCAACTGTTAGTGTTGTTGTTTGGTCTCATAACCTGGCTTTAGGTGTTTTTGTGGGCGTACTCTTTGCCTCTTTATTTTTTGCTAATAGAATCAGTCATTTTATGTATGTTGGCTCAGTTATGAATGAAGAAACTGAAACTCGCATATACCATGTACATGGACAGGTATTCTTTAATTCTGCAGATCGGTTTGTAGCTAGTTTTGACTTTAAAGAAGCTGTTGATAATGTCACAATAGATTTAACACACGCTCATTTTTGGGATATTTCAGCGGTATCAGCATTAGATAAGGTTGTTTTAAAATTCCGTAGAGAAGGAGCTGAAGTTGAGTTAATTGGACTCAATGAAGCAAGTACAACAATTATTGACCGTTTTGGCGTGTATGATAATCCAGAAGAAATCGAAAAAGTAATGGGAGGTCACTAATGAACACTCAAAAACTACAAGTCCTTGCCTGCGTTGATGGCGCAGCACTTACCGAAGCTGTTTGCGACTATGCTGCCTGGATTGCTAAAAAGGTAGATGCTCCCTTACAACTGTTACACACTTTAAATCACCACCATGAAACAGCTGATTCAAAAGATCTTTCTGGTAATATTGGTTTGGGTGCTCAAGAACATCTAAGGGATGAGATAGTCGCACTTGAACAACAAAAAAGTAAATTAAAAATACAACAGGGCAAATTAATCCTACAAGCTGCAAAAGCCCATATTGAAAAATCTGGATCAATCGCTCTTTCTACTACAAAAAGACACGGTGACCTGATTGAGGCAGTTATTGACTTGGAACAAAGCACCCGGGTTTTAGTGCTAGGCTTAAGAGGACAAGTTCACCAAAACAAAGACAATGAAATTGGCGCAAAACTCGAAGCCGTTATTCGCTCCCTTCACCGTCCTATTTTAATTGTCAACGAAAGTTTTACCACGCCTGAGCGCATTATGATTGCCTACGATGGTAGTGAAGCTGCCAATAAAGCTGTTGAAATGGTTGCATCAAGCCCTTTATATAAAGGGCTAACCTGTCATTTGGTTTGCGTTAATAAAAATGAAGAAACTGCAATAAATTTACTTGAACAAGCAACAAGCAAACTGCAGTCTGCAAAAGATATTACCGTTATTTCTATAACATTAACAGGAAAAGTAGATTTAGCTTTGTGTGCTTATCAGCAAGAACATAATATCGATCTAACCATAATGGGAGCTTTTAGCCATACCCGCTTACGCGATATGTTGCTGGGTAGTTTTACCCATAAAATGATGGTAAATACAAAAAAACCTTTGTTATTGCTAAGGTAATAACACTTTCACATTCCCACCTTGTACGCGGGAAGGTTGAGAACACAGCAATTACGTTAAGAGGTTTTTCAATTTTGTATCCACGTAGGAGCGGCTTTAGCCGCGACATCGCGGCTAAAGCCGCTCCTACAAAACACCATTTGTTTCTTAACTTAATGGTGGTGCTCCCAGCCCTCCCCAGCAAGGGAGGCTTTATCCTCGCAAGAACTAGAATAAAACTAAAAAGTGAAGAGAGATACCACATCATTTAATATCTACCGAATAAAACCTGGCGTTTCTTGCAAATATTTCTTTATGCTATATATTCAATATTACCTGAATCCATGACTTCAATGCGGATAACAGGGCTCAAGATATTGGTTTCACAGGGGATTTAGTC
>CAYYNM010000163.1:0-7726 GCA_964472945.1 uncultured Methylomarinum sp.
ACAAAATAATTCCAAGCATTGGCTTTATCACCTAATTCTATATTGTAAACAGTAAAAGTAGTATGAGAGGCACAAAAATATTGGCATTGCTCTACAGTAAAGTCTCGACAACCATTTGCAATAATAGCCACCTTCACTTTAGCTTGTGTCATTTGAATTGCATTTTCAATATGGACTAATGACTCAATAATGCGCTCCTGCTCATTATGTGCGACAACACATATATCAATTTCCATACTGACTGCCTTTCATTTCAATTGCTTTTTCATGTTTTTCTACTGGATAAACAATTTGCTCTCCGATAACATGCACCATTATAAAAAGAAAAAAAAGTAGTTCAGTATTAGCAGCACTAATTAAAGCACCTGAAAAACAATATACCACAAGAGAAACTTGTAGCATCCTTAGTAAATCTACAACCCAACCACCAATCTGATACCGTTTTGATATTCTTATTAAGCCACCTAATTTAAAAAAAACTGTTGCTAATAAACAAAGGTAAATTGCCAATCCTACAAACCCAACATCCCCCAACACCTGAAAAAACATACTATGCGCAGCAAATATCCGTGCAGGCTCAGGCGATGGAATAAAACTTAAGGTATCAAAATCAGAAGCATAATGATGCCATAACTTGTAATCTTCCACAGCTCGAAGCCCCCCGCCAAAAATGGGGTGATCTAAAGCAATTAATATAGACATTTTCCATGAAACCACACGAGTCATAAAAGACCCATCTTCCTCAGCATGATCTATAGTATTCATCCTTTCAAACCAGCTGTCAGGTAATAAGTTGTATGCTAGTACTATAATACCTACCATAACAAAAAAAACTAGAAATTTCCTTTCACTTTTAATAAAAAAATAAATACCTAATAAGCTCAACCCCATAAATGCACCTCGCGAGTTAGTGGCCAAAATTCCCGCAACCAACAGTAAAACAACGCCCATTAAACCTGTTTTAAGTATCTTTGTTTTAGTCTGGCCAAGAATATAGCTAGTTAAAGGTAAAGTAGTTAACATCATAACTCCAGCAAAATTATTATCTCCATTAATTCCTCTTACTCCAGTTACGACATGCCCCCCTCCAGAAATAATATATTTAAGTCCTTCTCCACAACCTAATGCACCGAAAGAAATTATTACCATCCATATCATGTAATCAAAATGAAGCTTTGTAGATAAAATTTTGCAAGCCATTATATAAAATATAAACATTTTTACAAAATTTTCATACCGGAAATCAAGGGATCTTGGTGCGACATCAGATAGAAGCATGGAAATTGTTACCCATATAAAATATAGTATAAATAAAAAACTGATACTATCTATCTTAAATTTAATTTTATTTTTTCCAATAATATATGAAAAAATGGTAGCAAGAGCAAAAGCTCTATTCAACTGAAATGAACTAGCAAATCCATATAATAACATATTAACTTTTATAAATGATGTCCACATCCAAAACCCTAGGCCAATCCACGGTCTCTTAATTGAAATATAAATATAATAAGGCAATATAATTGTAAATAAAATATCTCTCATTATTTATTCTCAGAATCATCATTTTTAATCGCCCACCAACTTAAATAAGTTATTGCTATTATAATCATCATAAATGTAAAGGTTTCGATATCCATTAACTTTCTACTAAGCCTATTTTTATATTAAAGAAATTATATTTTCATACAAATATAAATTATTAATCCATATAAGTATTGGAATAATATACACAATAATTTTATCTATACCTTCATAAAAATATTTTTGCCACCTAAATATATTTTTATAGGGTTCAACCTTAATTACAAACACAATCCAAACAGCCAATATAAAATGACCACAATAAAGAAATAGACTCCCTCTAAATTGGTATATAGTATGAAATAGTATGTTAATAATAAGCCAGGTAAAACTAAATATAAAAATATAAAAATATTTTTTATTTTTAAATTTAAGAAGCATTGATACTAATAGTACTCCAACAACAACCCACCCAATAAAACTAAATTTCATAGCTCGAAGATCAATCATTGATATACCTTCAGGCAGTGTTATAGTAGATATAGTAGGTGAAACAATAGAAAAAATAGAAAAAACAGAAAAAACTTGAAAAATACCTTCCTTTTCTCCTGGCCTATTCACTGTCCAAAAAACACGTTTCACAATCCCTATTGGATCTTGAATAATATCAAAAATAACTTGAAAATAAACAATAAAAAATAACAATACACCTAAGCTAAAAATACGTATTAACTGCTTATAAATTTCACTATTATTAAGACTACTTATAAAACCTTCTCCCTTTCTTCTAACAAGTGAAAACTCCATTAAAAACACTAGAATTATAAGGTAAGTTGATGTACCAATTGCCATAACGGATACCCAAGCCCTAAGCCATACAGAGCAATCTTGGTTTTTATACACAGCATTACAAACGATCAAAAAGATTATCGAAATCCACAAAACTGACAGACTGTATACATCTAAAACTAAACCGGATGAAATATAAGTTGACGTGCCAGCTAACCCAAAAGTCAGTAGTGAAGACTCAATAACTGACCTATCCATGCAACGAAAAATAAAAAAACTTACAACTAAACTACTGGAATGAAAAAACTGCGATATTAGAATAACGGACACACCTTCAGAATACCCTATTCCTTTCAGTATAACCACAATATAGTGATATAAATAAATAAAGGGGTGTTTTATTAGTAAAGGGCTTGTTGAGCTCATACCTCGCCCTACAGAATTAAAATAATGGGCTTGATCCAGATCGAATGCCAAGTTAATCTTCTCATAAAACCCTGCATCAAGTAGCTCTTTACACCCTAAGTAATAAAAAATAAAACTTCCTAAAAATATTATTAGTATTGCGAAAAATTCTAATTTTCTTTCAGTCATATAATTTATTTTCAAGTTAGCTCCTACTAATAAGGATGACACCAATAATAATTTGAATAACTCCAATTATTCTTATTAAACTAATTTGCTCTCCTAAAATAAAATAAGCGAGTATCATCGTAAAAATAAAACCTAAGCCTACAAATGGATATGCTTTACTAACATCTATATTGGTTAGTACAGCCAGCCAAACAATCATTCCTAAAACGTATAAACTTAAACCGGCCCAAACATAGTAACTGGTAGCTATTATCCATATCTTTTGTATTAATGATTCAGCATGTAAAGCAATCAATTTATATTTCATCATACCTAGCTTTAATGCTATTTGAGCTAAAGCAGATAAAAATACACTTAAGATTATATATATATAAACTCTAATAGTCATAATAATATCGCAGTAATAATAACAACTAAAATACTACCAATACATAGCAAACTACCTTTATCTTTTATAGTAAAAACAATAGGGTCATCATGCATTTCATCTCGAAATGTTTTGATCCACATTCGTCCAATCCAATAGAGTAATAAAGGGCATATTATCCATAATATTTCAGGGTATGTATACTGACTAATACTTTCTGCATCATTCAGATATAATGCAACAACTAATATGCTAACAAAGCCACTCGTAACGCCCATATTAGCCAAAACATATGTATCTGATACTGTATAGTCCCTTCCTGGTGTTCGATTTTTATTTTCTACTACTAACGTCTGTAACTCACTACACCTTTTTACCAACGCTAAACTTAAAAACATAAACATTGAAAAAGCGATTAACCAAACTGATGGCATAATATTAATCACTAATGCACCAACAAAGATTCTTGTGGTATACAATAATGATAATGAAATTGTATCCATCAATATATAACCTTTAAGTTTAAAAGAATACAACAAAGTTAGCACTAAGTAGAATAAAAGCCCATAAATAAAAGCCATATTTATATATAATGCAATAATAAAAGAACTGCCAAATAAAACTATTGCTATTAAAATTGCTACTGGTATTGATAGCATCCCAGAGGCTAATGGCCTATTCTTTTTTCTTACATGCATCCTGTCATTAGGTATATCAATAAGATCATTGATTATATAGGTAGCAGAGGCAAGAAAGCTAAATGAGATAAAAGCTATTATTACATTTTGTACAGCATCAATATTATAAAACTGTTGAGACATGAGCAAGGGTACAAAAATTAAACTATTTTTCACCCACTGATATATTCTTATTGTTTTAAATGCTGCCCATCCGAGGTTATTGTCATTTTCAAATATCTGAAAAATATTATCTATTAAAGGTAATTTTCTTTTAAGTCCCCAAGTTGGATTAACAATTATAGATTCCTTAGCATGAGAAAAAATCACTAAATCAATTGCAGCATTACCGGCATAAGAGAATTCTTTTGAATGGCTTTTTATAATATCTAATTTTACTTTTCCAGATATATTTTGGTTTTCAGTACTTGCTATAATTTGACTAAAAATCCCTAAATAATCGGCTATTGCTTGAGCATATTTTTCTGTTGTAGCTGTTGCTAAAATTAATTTTCGACCCAACTGTTTCTGGTCTTTTAGATACTTTAAAAAGGTCTCATTATATGGAAGTGTTTGTGTATTTATATCTACTAGAGCAGACACCTTATATTTTAGGTTACTTTTACCTTTAAGCAGCCAAAATGGCATTATAAATAAATATATAAAATTCTGTTTTACAAGTAGTAAAGCTGATTCATACAAAATATCTGTCTTAATTAATGTACCGTCTAAATCGACATAAATATCATACATTTCCCTTTTATTTCCCATCCCGCCCCCTATTGTTGGAACCTATTTGAATAACACGACTATGGAGCCTCTTGAAAAACTACTGCATTGGCGTATATAACACACTATATGCAGTAGTATTTTATTAGTTATACTTAACATAATATACAACTTTGCAAAAAATTCTTTGTTTAATGGTATACCTACTAAAGAAGCTAGCACATATCTACATCAATTCAAGAGTTATGTGTCAATATTTTTACTAGCAACTAAAGTTTACTCGTCTTCGTCTTATATTACGTACAGTATAAGCAATATTCTAGCTTGTTTACCTGTTTTAGTTTTTTTGAATTAGAAAGTTTAATTATAAATGTGGTTTAATGTCAATCGAACCACTTATAACAACTTAATTTTTCCAATTTTAGACCAATTCATGATTACCAATGCAAAAACATTAACTCTAGGTGAAACCATAGAAGTAGATCTATTAATTATAGGTGCAGGCCCTGCCGGGATTACCATAGCTAAACAATTTGCAGGAACTTCCGTACGCGTTATTGTTCTTGAAAGTGGTGGAGAAAGCTATGATTATGCTGCTCAAGACCTTAACCGTGGCGTTATTACAGGCATACATGCTGAACCTCTTGATGCTTCACGTCTACGTTTATTGGGTGGTACTTCTAATCATTGGGCTGGGTGGTGCAGACCTTTTGAGAAGGAGGACTTTGAAACTAGGGAGGATTGGCCTGAAAGTGGCTGGCCCATTTCAAAAGCGGATCTTAATCCGTATTACGATGGCGCAACTGAACTTTGCCAGCTACCAAGAAAATCATTTGATGATTTAGATTACTGGAAATCTCAATCTGGAGGTAAACTGCTTGATAAGCTCAACTTAAATGATAAACGGTTATTAACCAGTATCTTCCAAATAAGTCCCCCCACTCGTTTTGGTGAAACATATCGTCAAGACCTTGAGCAAGCCAAGAATATTCGTGTTATTTTAAATGCTACCGTCTTAGAGCTATTACAATCTAATGATAGCTCAGCCCAGTCTTCTATAAAAAAACTATCAGGTGCTCGTGCCAGCACCCTGGAAGGCAAACAATTTATTGTTAATGCGCATTCTATCGTAATGGCCGTTGGCGGTGTTGAAACCTCTCGCTTGCTCCTACTATCAAATAAAATTCATCCTGACGGTGCTGGTAATGAAAATGACTTGGTTGGCAGGTATTTTATGGATCACCCTTGGTTAAGATCAATCGGTTACCTTCGTTTTAGCAAACCCAATACTTATTGGCCTTTATATTTTGATCAAACTAAAGTCTCTAATACACGAATTTTTGGTACCTTAACGCCTTCACCTGAATTAAAATCAGCCAAACATATTGGTGGGTTTCGTCTGTGGCTTCAACCATCAAAAACATCTTCTTTAGGTATTGATTCAGCTAGATCTATTATTCAAGGTTTGCAACATGGCCAACTTACAGATGATTTAGGTGAGCATATAGCTAATATGTATTCTGATGCTGACACAATTGCCGATGCTGCTTATAAAACTTTATTCCAGGTTCGAAAATCTCCTTTTGCACACAAACCAATACCTAGTGACCCTTACCTTGGTGCCTTTATAGACCTTAATACCGAACAACAACCTAACCCTGATAGTCGACTTACTTTAGATACAACACTGGATAGTTTTGGACAACGAAGTATAAAGCTAGATTGGCGCTTAACTGATACTGACTGGAAAACTGCAACCACAGCTTTAAATGTTGCTGCTCAAGAATTTGGTCGAATTAATGCTGGTCGCGTTCATAACCCTCTCGAAGGCGACAAACCCAATTGGCCACACCTTATCACCAGTAGCTATCATCATATGGGAGGCGCACGTATGGCTAATAACCCTAAAAGAGGTGTTGTTGATGCAGACTGCCGTGTTCATTCTATTGACAACCTTTATATTGCGGGTAGTGCCGTATTTCCAACCTCTGGATACGCCAATCCAACCTTAACTATTGTTGCACTGTCATTAAAATTAGCCGCACATTTACGAGGTGTATTAGCATGAAATATTTAAATTCTTTAGATACCCCCTGCCCTACAGATATAAGCAAACGCCATTTTATAAAAAAAAGTTGCTCTGTTGCTGTCTTTGCTAGTACTTTTACTTACCATAGTGTTATTGCTCAAACATCAGCTACAGAAAAATTACTTTCCACACTAAATAACAAACATTCTGCTGTGTTAATCGGTCTAGCCGTATTAGATAAGATTGATTATTCGCTACAATCAACTATGATAGAAAACTTAATTATGAATGATCTAAATCTTACAAACTCTGATTTGAATTTAATCAGTAAAACTAAATTAGCAAAGCTATTTGTACAGCAAAACTCGGTAGATTTTGATTTAAATCGTATTGTTAGTGCTAAAGGCTGGATGCTTGGCTTAACTGAAGCACGGCTCTGTGCACTGGCGGCACAATATAATTAACCTGCCTATTAGACTATGAATTGCAAGGCGGACTTCAGTCTGCCATAGAATCAGTATTTATAGGTTAATGCAGACTAAAGCGACTGAGAAAGTATTCTTCTTTTGACTTCCCCCCTTTGGAAAAGGGGTTGAGGGGGATTTTATAAATTAATAATACATTGATATTAAAAACTTTGATTGTTAAACAAAATCTCCTCCAACCCCTCTTTTCCAAATAGGGGAGCCACTTTCTCAGTTTCTTAGGTAACGCACAATAAATAACCTACCAGGGTTACGCAGGATTTTTATTTGTTTTCAAGGCGCAACGCAGGAAGCATAGCAAGCTATGTGACCGGAGTTGCAACGCTGAAAACGGATAAAAATACAAGTAAGGCGGGTGGGTTATTTATTGCGCGTTGCCTTAGTCCACGATAAAGTTTTTTGCCAACATATAGACACATCTCGTCTCTACAAAACTGTGGAGAGAGTGGCAATTAATATATGGTTGTATATAGCTATAACTCGATGTTCCAGTTTTTAATTGTTGCTTTTGTGAAGTGCTAAAAACAGGGTA
>CAYYNM010000164.1:0-7679 GCA_964472945.1 uncultured Methylomarinum sp.
TCAAATTTCAAGAATATTAGATTAAATAATTATTTAGAAATTGAATTGTGACACTTTTAATATATTATCCTCTAGGATGCACTATTTTATTTTTAAAAACGGATAAAGCTTTCTTGATCTCTATCCACTCATTTTTAATACTTGCATTTCTAATCGCTTCTGTTAAAGCATCAATACTGTTATAAAGTGCTTCATAATTATCTTTTGTTCCGTAGCCCAATGCTTCAGCAACTTTAATATTCTGCTTTGCTGCTACAACCAATTTATTAACTTTATCTTTGGTTTCCTGTTTTACAATGTCACCTTCACGTTCTATTTGGAACGCTTCTGTTAAATCACCTTCAGCTTGTAAAATAGCAAGGGAGGTGACTTCCTGATCAGACACATAAGTATTTAAAATTTTAATTAACTGATTTTTAGCCTCATCAATCTGCCCTTCATCGATGAGCGGTCCAATCTGGTCAATTGCCGAAGGGTAGGTTGCCAAAGGTAAATAAACAGTAGTTACTCTAAGTTCATCAACTAAACTATCTACAATTGGCCTTGCAGCCTGATATTTTCCATCATCAATTAAATCCTCTAGTTCTGATTCCAATTGTTTTATTGTTTTTAAATCTTTCACTCCATCAATGACTTCTACCTGCTTTTCTATTGGAATCAATCCTAGTGAAGGATCACGTTCCAATAATAGATGTAAATTTCCTGAAACGATTTCCAATGCCGCCAAGGCTTGTTTAGGTTGGTCATTTTGTAATGCTTTTAATGCTGTTTCTGTCGCTTTAAATGCATCAGCTGCTTCCTTGATGACTTGTTTATGAATACTTCTATTTAATTTGTTTTTAACTTTATTAATTTGTTTTGTTTGATAAATATCGAATGCTGGAGTTCCCGTAGCTGTGGCATTATCTATGCCTATAGCAGTATCAGTAGCTGCTTCAGCTGATAAAGTAAGTAGTGACAATGATACAAATAAAGGAATAGCGGCACTACCCAATGACATTATGATGTTGTTCTTTTGTTTTTTCATTATTTTTACCTTGTAGTTGTAACATTCTGTTATTGATCAAAATGTAAGTTATGGCTAAATTTGTGATGTAAACTAAAATAATCCAGCTGCCCTGGAACCTTAAAATCTATATTTCCCCAATACTTTCCTGGCTGCATTTTTAGATTAACCTTATCTTTTCCCTGTAATGGAATCAAAATGGTATCTCCTGGGTCTAGCACTAAGGGTTTATCTATATAATTTTGTTTATTTAAAATAACAGTTGATGTGTCGTTATCCATTTTATATAGCAACTCAGTAGCACTAACTTCTATTGTCAAATTTCCAGGATTAAATAAGCTAATAACAAGTGCATTCCGCGATTTATCAAAATAGTCATGTTGAACCAAAGGCATCGCCTGCTTAATAGCATTAGGTACACCCTCATTACTCTTTATTACCATTACTTCCCAACCTATTACAAATGTCAGCGTAATAAAGCATAAATTCATGAAAATTTTTTTCTTGGTCATCTCCAGCCTATACAGCTTACTTAATAAGTAACCGTTGCAAAATAAAATACACTTACCATGGCTTTCTTTGAAGAGGGTTAAGAAAACCAAAAGTCATACAAAATAATGCAACGATTAGTAATTGCTAAAGCGATAATCATGCCAACATATAACATGTTAATTTAATTGACCTTATATTAAAATCATAAAAAAATAACGGCCAAATTGTACAGAAAATTATTTTTCATACGGTCAAAATGGCCGGCACTATACTTTAAAATAATGATTGTTTACTAAAACTATCCAATTATTAGTCCGCCAAAAAACAAATTTACTTACACCATCACTCTATACTTTGATACGATAATGCTCTTTATAATTCAGAAAATAACAAAGTATGAAAAAAATTATTTCGACTCTAGTTGTCGGGTTACTTTTAGTTTATTTTATTGACGCAGCTTTTCAAGTAGATGGACTTACCGAAGAAATGCTGGTAAATAATTTTTTCCGCTTTTTATTAGGCTTTATTATGATGGGGTTATGGGGTTGGTCAGAGCATAAACATAAATCTAAAATTTTCATTTATATTCTAATTTCCCTAGTTATAGGAGATAACATTTTCGATTATATGCAAAATATTAGTTCATTTGATTTTGAAATGACTCTTCATGATTTATATTTCTTTCTTTGGGGAGCATTAACTGGCTATTTTTTTCACAATACTTTCATTGAAAAAGAATAAAATTTTATCTATGTTTATAAAGGTATGGAAAAAATGAATTTGATAAATAAAAAAGAACAACAGAGTAATGTAGAAGAAGATGAAGTTCATCTAAATACAGGCCCTGTAACAAAAATATTTATGTTCTTTGGACTTGTATTTGCTCAAATATCAAATTTTGTCTTTTGGATCGAAGATGCGATTCCAATGGAAGGTTTTTTTATATTTGACATGTTTTTAATATTCTCTCTATTTTTTGTAATCTTAAAAGAGCACGGGAATATTGCGAGTGATAGTATTTTTAGTCGCTACACCTTCTTATTAGGTACACTTAATAATTTTATTGCTACTCTATTCTTTCTTCTGTGGGGGTTATTTTTTCCATATAAGGATATGGCATTTGTTAAAAAAGTAGGTATAAATGCCAATTTTCAAACTGGTTTTGATATTATCTCTTTGATAGTATTATGCTATCTTTTTCTAAAATACAAAAACGACATCGCAGGTCTCACTACAGAAAAAGTAATTATTGCTGAGTTCTTATTAATTTTGGGCTTGGCAAGTACTCTATTACTTTTTTAAAACAAAATCCCAAACTCAATTGAAGTATTATAGATGTTTATAACAGATGGGCTTTCTCGGTATTTAATTTGACTGCAAGTGCGTAAAGTTAGTGATTTTTTATGGCTATTAACTAAAGTTTCGGCGTTTAATAAAACAATATCCTCATTTATAAAAAAAGCATAACAACATAGGGCGGAAAAGCGATAACACCTTCCGCCGTTATGTGGTAATAATGTTAGATCTTCTAGCCCCTACACTCTTGAATAATAAAATATCTAACATTTTTACCACAGAGAACACTGAGAACACTGAGTTTTGAGAGCTAAGGAATGAGAATCCAATAACATACGAAAGATATAGGATGTGCTGACGACAGGAAGCGCATCAAAATGTAAGATGCGCTTCGTACCTCAGCTCATCCTATAGATTTTAGTTTCGGGTATTATTGAATACCTATTCCTAAGCCTCCGTGTTCTCTGTGGTTATTTTGAATATTTTTTTGTTAAAATAATTTTGAACAACTACTTATGCATGCCAACACACAGTATTGAAGTGAGCAAATAAGATGTTAAATTTTACAGGCCAGTTAATGCAGCACTTAATAAATTAGCCGTCACATCACCACTGTTCTTTTTTACATAATCGACGACAACAGGGACAAATTGACTGACCATCCCCTTAGACATATCCAGTTGTTGAAATGTATTCACTAATGAAGCAGCACTTACCAAGGTGTCATTTCCTGTTGCAGCTGCTAAGCTCCCTAATAAATTACCCGTCGCTGATTTTGGCTTCGCCTGAGGTACAGCACCTAATAGGCCAGACATTCCTGGAACAGACTCGCTTACTTTACTAAAAGCTGCATCAGTCATTTTTGATTTAGCCACCTGAAACAAGGCCCCAGAGCCACCCTGAGCTTGTGCTTGTGAAACACCTAACTGCTTAACTAAAGTTTCTGTTAAACCAAGTTGCTTAACATCAGAGGCAACTTGGGCCGCTTTAACTGCATTATTAATTTGATTGATGGATTGTGCTGTTGTACCTTGTGTTTGTACCGCAGTAGATTCAACTTTAGCCGCTTCTTCTGTGCTTTGATTTAAAAAATCTAACCAGCCAGCTGAGGCTGTGCCAGAAAGAACGAGTGAAGAACACAATAAAGTCATTTTAATCTTTTTCATATTTTACCCTTATATTAATATTAAATATTTCAATTTAGCCTTGTTATAGTGAAGTAAAACCAAGTCTAAAAAAGTTTAAGAAATTCTTGGCACAGCATTTAAAAGTTCTTGAGTATAAGTATGCCCAGGTTTAGTTAAAATCTGTTCTACCCCCCCATGCTCAATAATTTTACCTTGATACATAACAGCCACATCATCAGCAATTTCAGCTACAACGGCCAAGTCATGCGTTATAAAAATATAACTTAATCCTTTGGTCTGCTGTAAATGCTTAAGTAACTCAATAATCTGAGCTTGTACTGAGACATCTAAAGCACTGGTAGGTTCGTCACAAATAATGAGTTTAGGTTCAACAGCCAAAGCCCTGGCAATACAAATTCGTTGCCGCTGCCCTCCAGAAAATTCATGAGGGTAGCGCATTGCAGTTGAGAGAGGTAATTCAACTTGTTCTAGTAATTTAGCAACCCTTTGCTGTCTATCTGCTGAACCAACTTCAGGATGCAATGCTTTAATACCCTCCTCTATAATATCACCCACCAACATTCTTGGATTCATGGATGAAAAAGGATCTTGAAACACAATTTGAATTTCTGACCGCATAAGCCGCTGGGCATCACTCGATAACTTAGTTAAATCAACACCATTAAATATTACAGTACCTGAGTCATGTGGGATTAAATTAATTAACCCCTTACCTAAAGTTGTTTTTCCACACCCAGACTCCCCCACTAAAGCCAGCGTTTTACCTTGCTGCAATTGAAAGCTAACGCCATCAACAGCTCGTACATAATCAACAACTCGCTTAAAAAAACCTTTACGAATAGGATAGTAAACTTTAAAGTTTTCAACCTCTAATAAGTTTACCGTAGAAACAGGGGTTGCCTTGTCTCTACAACTCTCCATGGAGGGTAGTGCAGCTAAAAGCTTAAGACTGTATGGGTGTTGTGCATTTTTAAAAAAACGAGAAACCTCACTCGTTTCAACAATTTCACCTTTTTGCATCACCGCAATACGATCAGCCATATTAGAAACCAAGGCAAGATCATGGCTAATCAACCAAAGTGACATCCCCGTTTTTTGTTGAATAGATTTAAGCAACTGCAGGATTTGAGCTTGAATAGTCACATCCAAAGCTGTCGTTGGCTCATCAGCAATTAATAAATCAGGTTTACCTGCCAGAGCAATAGCAATCATGACTCTTTGTCTTTGCCCGCCTGATAACTGGTGAGGATATTCATTTATTCTTCTTTCTGGTTCAGGTATTTCAACCTGATCTAATAACTCAAAAACTGCAGTTATTATTTCAGCTTTAGAATAATTAAAATGAATCTGCATAACTTCGGCAATTTGCTCACCAATAGTCATAACGGGGTTAAGTGAAGACATTGGATCCTGAAAAATCAAGCCTATTCGTTTGCCTCGAACATCACAAAAATCACTCTCAGGAATAATCAATAGGTTTTCAGTATTAAGCAGCATTTGCTTAACTGATATTTTGGCATTAGCAGGCAACAACCTCAGTACAGAAAGTGCACTAATTGATTTGCCAGAACCCGATTCCCCCACTAAAGCAAAAGTTTCACCTTTAAAAATATCAAAACTTATATTATTAACAACTTTTTCATCTTTAAAGGCAACAGTTAAGCCTTTAACTACTAATAATTTATTATTCATCTTTACAATTTAATCAGTATTTTGATATTTAACTTATGATAAATAATAATCATTATTTTATTTATTAAACCTTGTTAAAGGATCTTCCCCTGGTCCCAGAATACGAAAAATAGTGATACCCTTTTTATCTATACGATATTGATTACTACCCATTAATGGGAACTGTGTAATCATTTTAAATGATTTAAACAAACCATCCCGATAAATACGAGCTTGTTCTATACCGAACTGTTGGATTGTATATCTAGCAATATTTTCAATATCAGCTTCAGCTATTTTAAGTAGGCTGTAATTAGCCATTTTTTATGACTCTATTTCAATCGCACCCCATATTTCATCAACTGAGCACTTACTAAGCCCTTTAGACTCAGCATCTTCGAGCATAATAAGAAGTTGACTCTCGGCTTACTTTTTTTTGTTGATCAGAACGAATTAAATCACGAAAATACTCACTATCATTTCCATATTGCCCTGATTCAACTTGAGACTTAACCCAGCTACTCATTTGTTGAGTAATAGATATTGTTTTTTTGCATAGGCATAAAGTAATACTCCCTAAAGAGACAGTTGTAATACCCTGTGATACTATCATACCTATTTAGCTAGGAGTTACTTTCTTAATCACCCTGCTCTACGCGCCGGGGGTCAAAAGCATTTCTCACCGTGTCTGCAAATAAATTAGCCGCTAATACCAAGCTAAACATAAACACAAAAGAGGCTAATAAAGACCACCAAACAATTGGATCACGCGCCATTTCTAAACGTGCACCATTAATCATATTCCCCCAACTGTACGTCGTCGGATCTACTCCAATATTGATATAAGATAATACCGCCTCAGCCAAAACTAGGGAGCTAAAGTCTAATACCACAGAAATCAATACAATATGCATTACATTAGGTAAAATATGCCTAATCAATATAGTTCCTTGTTTAACACCTAAAGCCTGAGCTGCTTGTACATATTCCATTTCTCTTAATTTAAGCGTTTCTGCTCGCAACATTCGACATAAACCTGTCCAGCTTGTCACGCCTAAAATCAAACATAAAAACAGCAAACGCATATCTGAGCGTACAATTAAACTATTAAAATCTTCAGCATGGTTAGCCATATAGACTTGTACCATCAAAATAGAAGCGGCTATTAATAGAACACTAGGTATCGAATTAAGCGTGGTATAGATGTATTGAATAACATCATCCACCCAGCCTCTAAAAAAGCCTGCCATAATGCCAAATATAATCGCCAGTGGTAGCATAATCATAGTAGTTAAGGAGCCTATAACTAAGCCCGTTCTTATACTCTTAATCGCTTGGTAAAAAACATCTTCTCCAACTTTATCTGTACCCAGCACATGATAAAAGCCAGACAAATAAATTAACATATAAACAAATGAAACTAAAAAAAACATTACCATCCATAAAGCTTTAGCTGTCGAGTTTTTTAATAAATATTGTCGTCTATCATGTAAATAACTCCATAATAAAACAATAAACAGAATAAAAAGCCCTGCACCTTTGGCAAAACCTATGGCTGCTTTTGTTATAACATCTTGTAAACCCTCTTCATTAGGATTTTCCAGGTGCGAACCACCAAATTTTAAACGAGGATAGCCCCATATATGGGAACCATCAGGTAAAGCAATCATTTCTTTACTGTATAAATAGGCCGAAAAAGGTGCTGAATAAGTTTTTTCACCTTGTGAACGTAAAGGCTTTGCCCAATAGTCTAAAGCACTGATAATTTCATTAGAATTCCCTTCCATTACTTTAAAATGAATTGAATCCAATAAGCCAATAAAAATAAAAAACAGCAAAAAAAGTAGTGAAATCATACCTGTTTTACTGGCTGAAATTTTCTTTAATGGGCGTTGAAAATGAGCTTTACGAAAGATAAAAAAACCAGCCAATAAACAGGTCAATACCAAAATAAAAATAAGAGCATCAGTCCATAGAATGATCATAAATTTGAATATATAAGAATAGATTACAGTGGATTAATATAGCATTATCGGTGCTATAACAAGAGTTTTTATATCAGGTAG
>CAYYNM010000165.1:0-7662 GCA_964472945.1 uncultured Methylomarinum sp.
TTCAAACATTTACTTACATAGCAAGGGTTTAAGCATTATAAAAATAGTATATGCTTTGTCCACATTATCTGTGGATAACTCTGTGTATTAAATGTTTCAAGTACCCCTAAGTCCATGAACAGTTAGCACTTAAGTTAGATTGTATAAAATTTACACACAGCAATAGAACAAATAAACTATCAATAGCTTACGACAATACATAGAAGAATTTCATCATTTAGTTTTGAGCCTAAAAGCAATTTGTGAATTAAAATTTGTTATGTGTATAAGTGATTGATTATTGAAAATCACACCCTACAACTTTTTAAACATTAATCATTAGTTTATACTGACAACACTAATTTTAATACCACATTTAACTGTATTTTGAATGTGGTGTAAAAAAACACATGACCGAATACACTAGATCAATTTTTGGAGTTTTCTCTTGTTCAACTATATAACCCCAGTATCCTATTGGATTCTAACACTCTTGTGGTTGATTATTCTTGGGCTGTATTTGCTTAAACTGAGGCATTCAAAAGGGGTAGGAGGGACTGTTGCAGTGTTGCTTTCAATTCTGGCTATTGATGCCTTTAGAACTGTATTTGAGAGCATTTACTTTGGTCTGTATTTCAACTCTTTATTTGGGCTGTTACCAAAGAGTATTTATGAGTTATTATCTCAACCTAGTCTAATTATTATTCCTAAAATACTTAATGTCATTGCTGGCTTACTCGTTTTATTTTTACTCATTCGCCGTTGGGTACCTAGAGAACTAAGGGAGCGTGAAGAGTGGATTAATGGTCTTCATGATGCCAAATTGATTGCAGAGCAGAAAATGCAAGAAGCGGAGCTGGCTAACCAGGTTAAATCCGAGTTTTTGGCGAATATGAGCCATGAAATACGCACACCGTTAAATGCAGTCACGGGCATGAGCTATTTACTTAAGCAAACACAGTTAACAGAGAGACAATCTGAGTATATTGAAACAATCCACCGCTCGATGATACATGTAACAGGTATTATTAATGACCTGCTGGATTTTTCTAAAATTGAATCGGGAAAACTAGAGATAGAGTCAGCGCCTTTTGATTTAGATAAAGTTCTTGATAGCGTAACTGATTTTGTTATGCAGGAAGCTGAACGTAAAGGGATTGAACTATTATATGAAGTTCCCATAGATTTACCCCGATTATTAGTTGGAGATTCCACACGCCTGAGCCAAATCCTTATTAACCTAGCGGGTAATGCTGTTAAGTTTTGTAAGCAAGGCGAGGTGCTTATTAATATTTCAGTTAAACAGATCCAGGCCAAAACTATTGAGTTGACTTTCAGTATTAAAGATACAGGTATCGGCATGGATGAAAGCCAAATAGAAAGTTTGTTTTCTGCCTTCAAGCAAGCTGATAGCAGCACGACTCGTCTATATGGAGGGACGGGGCTGGGGCTGACTATTTGCAAACATTTGATTGAAGCAATGCAGGGCAAAATTACTGTAAAAAGTCAGCTCGGAGCCGGATCTGAGTTTTCTTTTACTATTGAGCTTGGCCTACAATTACAGGATAAATATAAGTCATTCAGTATTCCTGCTGATTTAAGAAAATTAAATATTTTAATTGTTGATGATAACCGTACCTCTGGAAAAATATTAGCTGCCATTTTAGAAGAGCTATCTTTTAATTATGTTATGGTGAATTCGGGGTTAGAAGCGATTATGCTGTTGGAAAAACAGGACAATAATAAGCATTTTGATTTGATTTTGCTGGACTGGATGATGCCAGAGATGAATGGGATTGAAACGGCAACTATTATCACCCATCAACTAAAACTATCTAATTCACCTCTTATTATTATGGTCAGTGCCTATGAAAAAGCCAAGGTAATGGCTTTAGCTGATAAGGCAGGCTTAAATGGTTTTTTGCATAAACCAGTTAATGCATCGCTATTATATGATTGTATTATGGAGATAATGGGGGAGAAATTACCCAAAGCTCATTGGCGCACAAGCATTAATGAGCAGGCACACCCCGTAAAAATTGATGCTGCTGGTAAACGAATTTTGATTGTGGATGACCAGCCTGTCAACAGGCATATTGCCACAGAAATATTAATTCGCAATGGCTTTATTGTAGAGTCAGTTGAAAATGGAAAGCTTGCTGTAGAGTTAATTGAACAAAACTTATCTACTTTTGATGCAGTATTAATGGATATCCAAATGCCAATAATGGATGGTTATGAAGCAACACACCTTATTCGCAAAATGCTGAGTAAAGACCAATTACCTATTATTGCTATGACAGCACATGCCTTAGATATAGAACGTCAAAAATGTCAGTCGGCAGGCATGAACTCACATATATCCAAACCAGTTGATGTCGCCATTATGCTAGCGGAGTTAAGCCAATGTTTAGGTATATCTTCATTACCCAGTAGTCAGACTAAAACAGAACCGGTCCAAAAACTACCTGCTCATATAGCAGGTATTGAATTAAAAGAAGGCTTGCAACGGCTTATGGGAAACCAAACTTTGTATAGTAAATTGCTAACAGAGTTTCCACTGCAATACCAAACACTATTAGATAGTTTACATACTGCAATAAAAAAGCAGCAATATGATTTAGCCGCAAACTTAGTCCATACCATATCAGGATCTGCCGGTAACCTTTCTATGATGCCATTGCGTTCAGCCTGTAAATCTTTGCAAAAAGCATTAGATCAAGGAAGCAATGATAATACGGCTTTGTTACAAGTTGATCAGCAGTTTGCACAAGTAATTGAATCAATTAAAAGCTTGGCTTTATCAACAGATATAGAAGTAAATCATAATAATTCTGATGTATCAAAGAGTACAATAACTAGCGAACTTCAAAAACTTTCTACATTATTAGAAAACAATGATTTAAGTGCAGGAGAGCAATTTAAAAGACTGGTCAATATAAAAAATGATACTCTCGATAAGGAAGTATTAAACCTGCTAGGTGAACATATAGCGAAACTTGATTATGCAAAAGCTTTATCAGTACTACAGGAATATTCAGTTTTTAACAGCTACCATTGAAGAGTGATACAGATGCTTAATTCACTAGAGAAATCCACCCTTTTAATTGTGGATGATGTGCCGAGTAGCATTGAAATACTGAATCAGATTCTTGCTGATAAATATAGAGTGTTGTTTGCACTTGATGGTGAAACAGCTCTTTCAATAGCTCGAAATAAAAAACCAGAACTTATTCTGCTTGATGTTTCAATGCCTGGTATGGATGGCTATCAAGTTTGTCGTGAATTAAAAGTCGATCCTGATACACGAGATATTCCTATTATTTTTGTGACTGCGAAAGATCAGGATGAAGACCAGGAAATGGGCTTCAAAATTGGTGCGGCAGATTATTTAACCAAACCAATAAGACCTGCAACCGTTAAAGTCCGTGTAAAAAATCAGTTACAAATACGCCAGAGTGAAGAGATAATTTTACATCAAGCTTTATATGATGGGTTGACTAAACTTGCAAACCGAAATTTGAGTATGGATAGACTTAAATATTCTATTGCACAGGATCTTAGAAATGGTCTAAAGACAGCATTATTATTTATTGATTTAGATAAATTTAAAGATATTAATGACACATTGGGGCATGATGCTGGGGATCAATTACTGATTGAAGCGGCAACAAGACTTAAAGCTTGTGTGCGAAACGTAGATACTGTTGGACGACTCGGTGGAGATGAATTTGTTGTTATTTTACCCAGTTTAGAACAAGTCGATGATGCAAAAAAAGTAGCTGAAAGTATTATACATATTTTCTCGCAGCCCCATACCTTATTTGACATAGAGATCATACTCACAGCGAGCATTGGTATCGCCATCAGCCCAGATGATTCTAAAGATTATAAGCAACTATTAAGCAATGCTGATACAGCAATGTACTTGTCTAAAGATTCAGGTAAAAACAATTATCATTTGTTTAATGAACAAATGAATCACAATGTAAAACGGCGAATGATAATGGAATACCATCTACGTTATGCGTTAAAGAATAATGAATTAACTGTTTATTACCAACCTTTAGTTAATATTTCAACACGAAAGATAATAGGTGCAGAGGCTTTATTACGTTGGAACAATGCCGAATTAGGCTCAGTCTCCCCCGATGAATTTATACCTCTTGCTGAACAAACAGGCTTAATTGAAGATATTGGAGCCTTTGTCCTGAAACAGGGTTGTAAACAATTTAAAGACTTACAGACACCTGATGGCTACGCACTTTCTTTAGCTATTAATATTTCACCACAGCAATTTCGCAAAAACAACCTACCCGAGCTAGTTGCCAGTATAATCAAGTCAACAGGGTTTTCGGCAACACGGCTTGAACTGGAAATTACAGAAGGATTATTACTCAATAACCAAGAGCTTATCAAAAAATCATTACTAGCCTTTAGACAGCAAGGAATAGGTTTGTCAATGGATGATTTTGGTACAGGGTATTCATCCCTCAGTTATTTGAGAACATTTCCTTTTGATACGATTAAAATCGATCAATCCTTTATAAAAGAAATGATAGCCAATCCAAGTGATCAGGCCTTAGTTACAGCAGCAATAGCCATGGCACATGCGTTAGGTATAAAAGTAATTGCAGAAGGAGTGGAAACAGAAGTGCAGTTTGATTTTTTAAGTGCAAAAAAATGTGATATAGCCCAAGGCTATTTATTTAGTCGACCTGTGCCTTTTGAACATTTTAAAATGCTACTGAGTAAAACTTATAAGAACTGAATTATAATTAATGGTTCAGTTTTAGCCTCAGCCTCAGCCTATTAAACCCTGTATACCCGATTTTTATTTTTTTACAGTTTGACCCTCGGTAATGTGTCGGATCTGTTGATCAAACTATTTTAAAAACTTATCCATTACTGGGGCGCTGGCTTTAACCAGCTCTTGCTATACAAAGGGCAGGTTTAAAACCTGCGCCCCAAAAACTATTACTTATGAGGATATATTTGTTAAAACTACAATTTAACCCACTACCGTTTTTTGAACTCCGAAATTTTAGTTTTTAAACTGACCCTGTATTCTTTTTATCAATAGAATAAATAAATTTTTCGATCAAATAACCTGATAACCCACCAATAAGTAACCATAACAAGGCATTAGCCAGGCTGGTTTGTATAATAAAGTCATGCCAAAGTTGAGTTAAGGCTTCTATCGCTTTGGGATCTGTATTTATAAATCCACCTATTTCAGGCTGAGGAGCACCAATAAAATGCGGTATTAAAAGTAACAATACCCCAACAACCTTACTCATAGGTGAGTAAAAAGCTATAAGCCATAAGGCAATCGCGGTTAGAATCACGGTTAATAACCACCAACTTTGTCTTCCTTCAAGGTTAGCCGCTTCCATTCCAGGTATTTCAGGTGGCAGTCCTAACGAAGGTGCTACAAAAAATGATAAATATGCAGCAGTACCCCAGAGTAAACCTTTTACAGCCGTCACTGACGTTTGTGTCGCCATAATACTCAGCAAAACTAATCCATAAGCAAAACAGAGTAAAAAGTTAGTCACAAAACTCCATGATTCTCTCTCTAAACCATCTTCTGGAACCCAAGCTTCAACATGATTTGTAGCTGGCTCTAGTACCTCATAAACTTCTGAGTCAACAATAATAGGAGTAATAAAAACGGCCTGGTAAACACTAAAAATTGCACCAACCACTATTGCGATTATAAAAGCTGATAAAACAAGGTTTCTAAAATACATAATTTTTTAATATTGAAAGGTTAAAATTGCTCGAACTTGATGTAAGTCTGGCTCTGAATTTAAATCATCAACAACTGCATACATTAACTCAAGATTAAGATCCTGCTCCCAGTTTAAGTTAATAAATAAATCAAGCTCTTCTTTATTATAATTTTTTCTATGCTGAGCGTTGAATTTAGCGACAGCCGAACCAAGTTGAATATAATCCGTCAGGTGATATTCAACACTCAACAATATACTTTCTGCATTTTTACTGCTAACTGCATCTAAAGTTTGGTCTTCCACAGAGGTAAAAAAAGGCCCTCCACCAGCACTTGCAATAGCCCCAGTTTGTCCTAAGTTTTTATTATATGCGGTAGTAAAAGACACATCAGACCAGGTAACAGAAGCCATTATACCTAGTGTATTCGCATCAATTTCCCCCAGCCTGCTGGCCCCCACATCATGCCCCCAATCATATTGAAAACCTAAATTATAAGACAAGGTATCACTTAACACCTGCGTGTAAATAAATTCAGTATAAAAAATAGAGATATGGTCAGGTATAAGGTAAAACCATGTATTGGTGCTTATATCATTTGGCTGGTATTTAACCCAGCTAGTAAAAGCACCATTAGAACGACCTCCCAATGCTTCACCAATTGATACAAATTGTGATGCATTTGCAGCATTTTCCCAGCCCGCAACTTCACGAATATAGCCTGTCCCTAAGGTCAGTGCATCAGAAAAATGGTAATCAAATAGATAAGCCTCAAACAAATTAGGAATCATGCGTAGGCCATCACTATCTAAATGTGGTGAATAAAATTTCTGCCGACCTAAATTTGTGTCAAATTGCTTATAGGAGAGTGTTAAAAAAGCTTCTCCAACTATAAGATAACTATCTTTTTGTTGATTAAAAAAGTCACTTTGAATATTCAGATCATTTTCACTGTTTAAACCAGGGTTAATAGAAGAAAATAACCCAATATGGGCTTTTATAGTTGAATTAAATGGATAGCCACATCCTAATTTACCCCCTATAGCAGAAGCGGATTTATGGTCAGTCTGAATATACCCAAACCTTAAATATCCACTACAGCCCAGATATTCTTCTTTATGATCAATAGCCTGATAAGATCCGGCATCATCTGGGGTTTTAAATTTAAAAGGGAGGTTGATCTCATCATGGTTATTAAGATCAGCATAAACAGGCATTACTACAAAAAGTAGTATTATAAAGAAGCAATTAATCATTAAGTCCTCTGCACCCTCCGTGCATTTAGAAAAAAAATGCAGGGGTAAACACAGATAGACAAGATTAACTTGTATATCGAAAGCAAAGCCCACCGCTGCAACGAGAGTCTTTCAGGCAGGTATCCGGACTTATAAGTGGTTAAATTTAATATGCTTTAACCGAAAAAATCACCTTCCCATATTAAAATACAGTGGCTTAAGATTTTTTCTTAACTTATCTACCGTTGCGGGGGCAGTGTCGGCATAATGATAGACTATCACGCACCGACTTCCCATTTAAGATTTTATTATTTAATAACAAAATCACCAAAAAGAGCGAGCAAGTATATTTATCTTAAACTTTAAATGCAACTATTTATTTACCAGTGAGACTTTAGCCCACTATAGAGACAATTTTTATCCATTATTGTGGACGATAATGGATTGAATCTGTTTGATAAAACTGTTTTAAGAACTTATCCTTCATTTAGCCTGTTCTTGCCATGAAGTATGTAGGTTAAAACCTATCCACCCCTCACTCTAGCTGCTTGGTAAAATTTCAAGAAGTTATAGCTCTAGGAGGCTGTCCGAGAATAGAAACCGTCGCGAGGGAAAGCCCTTTTGAGTCAATTTTTTCGTTCATTTGAGGCGAATAGTTGCGCTATTCAACGAAAATGAACGGGGAAAGTGGCCAAAAGGGCTTTTTCCGTAGCAG
>CAYYNM010000166.1:158-7650 GCA_964472945.1 uncultured Methylomarinum sp.
TAAAGAGGATAAAGAGGATAAAGAGGATAAAGAGGATAAAGAGGATAAAGAGGATAAAGAGGATGATCTATCAGGTACTGATACAAATGATCATTTAGAAGCTGGTGAAAATGGTGATGAGCTATCAGGTGGCAAAGGTGATGATACGTTGTTTGGTGGAGAAGGTGATGACAAACTTGATGGTGGCTCTGGAGATGATGCTCTAACCGGTGGGCGTGGCAATGATGTTGCCTTTGGTGGTGAAGGAAATGATAGCTACTTTTTTAACGCCTTTGATGGGCAAGATACTTTTCATGGTGGTGAAGGGTGGACAGACACCATTAATTTGAATGAGGTTGGTACTACTGACCCTGATGCGGCTTGGACAGTTACCGTAGGTGGAGAGCAAGTTACTCCCGTTAATGGTGAAAGCTTTATTGATTTTGGAGAAGATACATCAGGTGTAGTAACTATGGCAGATGGTAGTACATTAGGTTTTGATGGTGTTGAAAGGGTTGAATGGTAAAATTGAAGAGAATTGATGCCTGGTACTAAGTAGCGAATTAGGCCACTCTCGGTCATCAATCAGAGAGTAACAAAATCAAATGCTTACAATTTTGTTATTCAAGAGCCGTTCAAAATTATTTTAACAAAAACAATATAAAGAAATATTAAAAATAACCACAGAGAACACTACTTAAATGAAAAACTGCCACTATTTGAAAATAGTGGCAGTTGTTTTTAGCTATTTAGAATAAGCCTGTAATGGTCCCTTCATCAGTAATATCAATACGTTCTGCTGCAGGGACTTTAGGAAGTCCTGGCATGGTCATCATATTACCGGCAAGAGCTACAATAAATCCAGCTCCATTGGCTAGTCTAACCTCACTTATTTCAACCGTATGACCTGTTGGAGCACCTTTTGCTGTGGGGTCTGTTGAAAATGACATTTGAGTTTTTGCCATGCAAACAGGAAATTTACCATATTTTTCTTGTAAAGCTGCAATTTCACCGCGTACTTTAGGGCTTGCTGTTATAGCAGAAGCTCCGTACAGTTTAGTTGAAATAGCTTCCATTTTATCCCAAAGAGGTAAGTCTTCGTCGTAAACGTAGGTAAACTCAGGTTCACGTTTATCAACTATATTAATGACTTCTTGAGCCAACTCTTCTGCGCCTGCACCGCCTTCAGCCCAGTGTTTTGAAACGATGCACTTTACACCTAAAGTTTCGCATTTTTGTTTTAACAGTGCTATTTCTGCTTCAGTATCAAAAGTAAAATGATTAATACAGACAACGCAAGGCAGGCCGTAGTGGCTGGTAATATTATTTAAATGGCGCTCTAAATTAACAAAGCCGTCTTCAAGAGCTTTAAGGTTTTCGATGTTTAAATTATCTTTATCAACACCGCCATGAGATTTTAAAGCTCTCACTGTTGCGACTAAAACAACTGCTGAAGGCTTTAAGTTAGCCATACGACATTTAATATCAATAAATTTTTCAGCACCTAAATCTGCTCCAAAGCCAGCTTCGGTAATAGCGTAGTCAGCTAATTTTAAAGCCGTTTTAGTCGCTGTTACGGTGTTGCAGCCATGAGCAATGTTAGCGAAAGGACCACCATGAATAATAGCGATATTATTTTCTAGCGTTTGTACCAGGTTAGGTTTAATAGCATCTTTTAGTAAAGCTGCCATAGAACCTTGGGCATTCAGGTCGCGAGCATAAATGGGTGTGGTTCGGTCTGCTTTGTAGGCTATTACAATACGGCCTAAACGTTCTTTTAAATCAGCACGACTGGTGGCTAAGCATAAAATAGCCATGACTTCAGAAGCAACAACGATATCGTAACCATCTTCACGTAAATATCCATTGGCAGGACCACCTTGGCCAACTGTGATTTTACGTAATGCTCGATCATTCATATCAACCACTCGCTTCCACTGAATCCGACGAGGGTCTATACCTAAAGCATTCCCATGATTAATATGATTATCAATCATGGCTGAAAGTAAGTTGTGGGCAACCCCAATGGCATGAAAGTCACCGGTAAAATGCAGGTTAATATCCTCCATAGGAACAACTTGAGAGTAACCACCACCTGCTGCGCCGCCTTTCATGCCAAAGCATGGACCTAAAGAGGGTTCGCGTAGGCAGATCATGGTTTTTTTACCCAAGCGATTCATCGCATCGCCTAAACCGACCGTTGTGGTGGTTTTGCCTTCCCCGGCAGGTGTTGGGCTAATAGCAGTCACTAAAATTAATTTACCATCTTTTTTATCAGTTAGGCTGTTAATGTATTCTAATGATACTTTTGCTTTGTAATGACCATAAGGATCTAGTTGCTCAGCAGGAATACCAAATTTTTCTTCAGCCAAACCAATAATAGGTTTCATTTCCGCTTGTTGAGCGATTTCAATATCAGACATAAAAAGTCTCCATATATAATAATTCTGTAAACGCAAAAAGCCTGCCCCAAAATGGGGTAGGCTTTTTTATGACGCAACGCGTCAAAAATAGCGTTCCCACAGAGTCCGTGGGAACGAGTGTATTCTCTGGCTCTTTTCGCCTTTAGTCTTTCGTTTTGCGCCTGCTCTTAATCACTATAAACAGGAAAGCGTGAGCATAGTAAGCTTACTTTGTCTCGTACAGCGGAAATGACGGAATTATCATCCATATTTTCCATCACATCACACATTAAGTGCGCGATTTCTGACATTTGAGCTTCTTTAAAACCGCGTGTTGTTGGTGCGGGTGTACCTACACGGATACCACTTGTCACAAAAGGTGACTCAGGGTCATTAGGAACAGCATTTTTATTAACTGTGATATGCGCCTTTTCTAATGCGGCATCAGCGGCTTTACCTGTAATACCTTTTGGTATTAGAGATACCAGCATTAAATGATTATCTGTACCACCAGAAACCACATCAAAGCCACGCGCTATAAAAACTTCAGCCATCACTTTTGCATTATTGATCACTTGTTGCTGGTAGGTAGCAAATTCTGGTTGCATGGCTTCTTTAAAAGCAACTGCCTTAGCAGCAATTACATGCATTAAAGGGCCGCCTTGAATACCTGGGAAAATATTAGAGTTAAATTTTTTCTCAATTTCAGGATTGCTTTTGCAGATGATAAAGCCGCCACGAGGGCCGCGTAGTGATTTATGTGTTGTGCTGGTGACAACATCAGCAAAAGGGATAGGGTTTGGATATAAACCAGCAGCAACTAAACCGGCAACATGCGCCATATCAACAAAAAGGTAAGCACCCACTAAATCAGCAATTTTTCTAAAGCGTTCCCAGTCCCAAATACGAGAGTAAGCAGAAAAGCCTGCAACAATCATTTTTGGTTTGTGTTCCAAGGCTAAAGCTTCAACTTGATCATAATCAATTTCACCTGTTTTAGGGTGTAAACCATACTGAATAGAATTGTATATTTTGCCTGAGAAGTTTGGCTTTGCACCGTGGGTTAAATGTCCGCCATCAGCCAGGCTTAACCCTAAAATAGTATCACCAGGTTGAACAAGTGCCATATAAACAGCCATATTAGCTTGTGATCCAGAATGTGGCTGTACATTGGCATAATCTGCACCGTACAATTCTTTTAAACGGTCAATGGCTAATTGCTCTACTTTATCAACAAATTCGCAGCCGCCATAGTAGCGTTTGCCAGGGTAACCTTCAGCATATTTATTGGTTAACTGAGAGCCTTGTGCTTCCATAACACGAGGGCTGGTATAATTTTCTGATGCAATCAGCTCAATATGATCTTCTTGACGCTGACGTTCTTTTTCCATCGCTTGAAAAAGTTCATCATCAAAACCGGCAATAGTCATGGAATTTTTAAACATGGTGTCTCCTAAGTTAGTTGTTTTGGTTGGATTAGTAATATCTGTAAGTCTGCAACATTAGTGCCTGTTGCTCCAGTTATTAGTAAGTCCTGAGATTCTTTTAATGCAGAATATGAATCATTATTTTTTAAAAAACTTTCAGGGTCTATTTTACCCCGTATTAATTTATCAAGTGTCGTTGGGTCAACCATTCCACCTGCGGCATCTGTAGGTCCGTCACGACCATCTGTACCGCCACTTAAAAATGTCCAATGACTTTTTAGCTTGTATCTTTTAGCCGCCATCGCAAAAGCTAATGCCATTTCTTGATTGCGGCCACCTAATCCAGTACCTATAATAGTAACTGTAGACTCTCCTCCAGCAACTATCGCTACTCTGCTAGTAAGCTTATTTTCCACTTGTTTTGCATATAAAGCTAGTTGCTCAGCAATTTTGCTTGCTTCACCACATAATGAAGCACTCAATAACTTGGTTTTATAGCCTAAATCTTTAGCTGTATTAAGGCAATGATAAAGGCTGATAGTGTTGCTACCAATTAATGTGTGTGAAGTATGTTTAAAACAGTCAGCATTAGGTTTAGGTGTTTCTTTAATTTCACCTTGGCTGCCTTTTTTTAGTAAACTTTGAACAGCTAGTGGTATTTTATCCCAAATATTATTCTCTGTAAGGATGCTAATAGCTTGAGCAAAGGTACTGTTATCCGCAACAGTCGGGCCACTGGCAATGCTACTTAAGTCATCCCCAATAACATCCGATAGAATGAGACTGTGCAATTCGGCAGGAGCTACCAGCTCTGCTAATCTCCCACCTTTTAATTGCGATAAATGTTTTCTTATGCAATTTATTTGTTTAATACCTGCTCCACTTGCTAAAAGTAAGGCGGTGGTTTTTTGTTTGTCTTGCAAAGAGATATTCTGTACAGGAAGAGGGAGAAGAGCTGAGCCTCCACCCGAGATAAGCATCAATACTAACTCACCCTGTTTTGTATTATTTAAAAGTTGTGCTAAATATTTTGCTGCTTTAACCCCTGCTTTATCAGGTATTGGGTGCCCTGCAGTTAATACTTCAATGTCCGGTATATTAATTGCATTTTCATAGTTAGTAATAGCAAGTGCTTTATTGACTTCTAAATGACCGGCTATGATTTCCTGAGCAGCTTTTGCCATCTGACAGGCAGCTTTACCTATAGCAATAATATAAACTTTTGACCACTGCCCTCTATGCTTTTGTTCGCTATCGTTTAAATCTAAAGCAATTTCAAGAGATTTGTCCGTAATTGAGAGGCACTTTTTAACGGCTTGATAAGGATTTGCCGCTTCTACCCCCTGCTGAAAAATAGTCAGGGCATCATTGCGTAAATTACTAATTACACCTGTCATTGTAGGTATTTATATAGCTTAAGCCATTTCTTTTGCTAATTTAAAAATAAGTTCAGCATCAAAAACCTGTTTATTATCTTCAAATAATTTTGCAACACAAGCGCGATGTAAAGCGAGTTTTAAAGTGCCAAAACCGATAGCCCCCCAAGCCTTTTTACCGTGACGATCCAACCCTTTATCTAGCATATCAGTACCGCCTATACCTAGGGGGGGGGTAGCATTTGCATCAGCAATAACTTCAATATTTGGGTTGTTTTGCCAATGCTCAGCTTTTAATAGTTCAATGCCAGCGGCTCCAGTGGCTAAAACAATATTTGCATCGGCAACGGCTTCACCTCGTGCGTCGGAGTCTGTTGCTTCAACAGCTGTTATGTCAACATTAAAGCGCTCTTTCATTGCAAAGGAGGCTTCTTCAGCACCAAAGATATGCCGAGAAGTAATTGAAACATTTGCACCTTCCAGAGCCAGCATTGCTGCTGCACGTTGACCTACTGGGCCTGTACCGCCAAGGATAACTGCTTTTTTGCCGACTAATGATGTACTTGTTGCTATTTTAGCAACTGCTGCCGCTGCTGTAGTGTTACTACCATTGCTATCCAGCATGACAGAAACTTGAAAACCAGCAAAAAAGTATTTTTGTACGGCAATAAATAATTGTTGCCCTGCTACCATGTCACTACCACCGACAAAAATAGCTGTGTTTTTTTTATCTTTAGGGGCGCGTGTAAAAATTGTGCCTTCAACCAATGAAGAAATGTTATCAACAGTTAGTCCACCATGGGGTATTACCTGGTCAGCCCCACCATCGTATGCAACAACAGTATCAAATGATGAAGGGTGATTATCTGTATCAAATTGGAATAACAGTTTTTTCATTAAAGTTTTACCTAAGTATTTAAGGTTGAGCTGATTAAAAACCGCTACATTATACCTTAATAATAAATAATACTTTTATTTGTAACTTTTTTTGACAATATGGCTGGTTGAATCGCGCTATATTCGCTATTATTAACCAAATTTTATTGTGGTCACTGGTTCGCTTATTTTTAATAGTTAGTGTAATCGAAACAAAATATAGGAATACAAATGAAAACACCCGTAGATATTGCTGTTACTGGCGCAGCTGGACAAATTAGCTATTCATTGCTGTTTCGTTTAGCGGCTGGTGATTTACTCGGCCCAGAACAGCCAATAATTCTGCATTTATTAGAGATTGCTCCAGCAATGGATGCTTTAAAGGGTGTGGTAATGGAGCTGAATGATTGCGCTTACCCTTTGTTGCGTAAAGTGATTATGACAGATGATCCAAAAGTGGCTTTTAATAATGTTGATTATGCTTTTTTGGTCGGTGCAAGGCCAAGAGGAGCTGGAATGGAACGAAAAGATTTGCTGCTATGTAATGCAGAAATTTTTTCAGTTCAAGGTAAAGCCTTGAATGAAGTGGCTAATCGAAATGTTAAGGTGTTGGTAACAGGTAACCCTGCTAATACCAATGCACTTATTGCTATGAAAAATGCACCTGATTTAAGCTCTTTTTGTTTTTCAGCGATGATGCAACTAGACCATAACCGTTCTATTTCTCAATTAGCAGAAAAGGTGGGTGTAACTTCTAGAGAGATAAGCAACGTTGTAGTGTGGGGGAATCATTCATCAACTCAATACCCTGATTTACATCATGCTAAAGTAAAAGAAAAGGATGCTTTATCTTTAGTGGGAGATAAGTGGTTTAAAGGTAAATTTATTCCGACTGTTCAGCAGCGTGGTGGTGCAATTATTAAAGCAAGAGGACAGTCTAGTGCTGCTTCTGCAGCAAGCGCAGCTATTTCTCATATGAAAACATGGGTTTTTGGTACAGAAGAGAATGACTGGATGAGTATGGGGATGGTTTCAGATGGTAGTTATGGTGTTGAAAAAGGCTTGGTATTTTCTTTCCCTGTTACCGTAGTTAAAGGTTATGTCAATATTGTGCAAGGCTTGGATCTTAATGATTTTTCTAAAGAGAAATTACTGATTACTGAAGCTGAGTTAAAAGAAGAAAGAGGTGCTATTAAGCATTTGTTTTAATGGTATTGATTGTCTAAGTAATCGAGAAAATTCAATCTAACAAGAAGCTCCCTAAACATAAATACTCTCTAATTTTCACTTGAAGAGCTCTTTACTTTACTTTTATGATTTATAATTATTTAAAAAACATAATTTAAAAGATATAATAACAAAATCAATAACTTAGATATTATACATTATTTAAAATCAACACCCTTTTGTAGGGGCAATCCCTTGTGGTTGC
>CAYYNM010000167.1:0-7639 GCA_964472945.1 uncultured Methylomarinum sp.
ATTAAGTATTGGCTGAGACTTATATGTAATCAGGAATCAATATGTTATTTTCTAATACTCTTCTTGAAAAAAAGTATAGCGATTTTTTCCTGTTAATTTTGCTTGGTACAACGCGGTCTCTGCCTGCCTTAAAATATCCGAAGCGGTGCATTTATTGTTTTTAATATAGCTTATACCTAAACTTGCTGTTAGATCATGACTTTGGTTTTTTATTAAAAAGGGTAGGTGGATTTGTTCAAGTATTTTTTCTGCGACTAAAATTGCACTTTTCTGAACACCCACACCACGATTTTTTTCTACGGGCATAAAAACAATAAAATCATCACCTCCCAGGTGAGCAATCGTATCAGTATTACGCATCATTGTTGTTAGGCGATGAGACAGCTCTATTAAAACATCATCCCCAAAATGGTGACCTAATAAATCATTAATTTCTTTGAAATTATCAATATCAATCAACAATAAAGCTCCCACCCCGTCAAAACGTCGGGCATAGGCAACTTCTTGATCTAATCTGTCAAGAAACAACATTTTATTGGGGAGTAATGTTAATAAGTCATAAAATGCCTGGTGACGTATTTTCTCTTCATTCTGCTTTAATTTAGTTATATCTGAAAAAACTGAAATATAATAAATAATTTCCCCCTGTGCATTTCTAATCTCTGTAATTGTTTGATATTCTGGAAAAATCTCACCATTTTTACGCCGATTCCATATTTCACCTTCGAAGCGCCCAGTACTCAATAGTTTTGTCCACATTTCTTTATAGAACTCAGTTGATTGTCGACCTGATGAGAATATTCTGGGATTTTCTCCAACCACCTCAACCTCGGTATAGCCCATCACTTCACAAAAAGCACTATTAACGCGGATGATATTGTATTCAGGGTCGGTAATTAAAATAGCCTGATGAGTATTAAAGGTTGCGGAGAGTAAACTTTGATGAGACAAAGATTCTTTAACAACCTCCTGCTTATGGTCAACTAATTTTTGCAGATGCTGTTGCTTGCGGATTAATAACAGCAACAGCATAAGCATTAATGCTGTAATAATTAACCCAAACAGTAATATATACCATGCAGTTGATATAGTACCCTCAGTTATAAAACTTTGATTAGTTCGTAAGTCTATAGACCAGTTGTTATTCACAATCTGAGTTAAGTACTCCACATGGACTTTATAGTTTTTATCACTATTATATTGAAAAAAAGGCTTTGCTGATTTATCGAGAGAATCCGTTATTTGCAATTGAATCTGTTGATATAAGCGGCTATCACTTATTAGCTCTGAAAAAAAGAGTTTTTTGTCTATGGCTAAACTTAAATACCCTGCAAACTGCTGACCGACTGTCTGATTGTGCCTTTGATTATCATAAAAAGGGCTGTAAAGGGTAATATAATTATCAGGCAAACTTTTGTCCTCAGCCCAATCAACTTGACTACTTAGGGTGTCTTCATTATTTTCAATTGCTAACAACAGCTCATTTAACTGGCCTTGTTGTGCGGTAAAATCAATACCTAAGGCATATTTATATTCTTCATAAGGGTAGACAAATTTCACGGGATAATAACGGGATTTTAATGGTGAGACTTGTAACTGATTTATTGAGTTTATCTCTGTGATATGAATTTCTTTTCCATAGAGTTTTTGCAATGTTTTCTCAAACGGCCCTCTTTCTTTACCATTGACTAATACCCCCCAGTTGAGAGATTTAATCCCCTTGTTTTTATCTAATAGCTGTTTGGCAAACTGATTAAAATCATCTAATGATAGCTGTTGCATATCAGCAATATGATTACTTAAATGCCAGGATACCCGTATATATTTTTGAAATTTATTGTTTATATCCCGAGCTATTACTTCACCTTTATGAATCAATATATTTTCTATGCGGAGAGTTTCTTGCTTTTCAGCATATTGAAACATCACTAAGGTTGCCACTAATAAAGTACTAACCGTTACTAAAACAATAGTTTTCTGAGAAAAAGTTGCGCTATTTTTATTAAAAATCAGTAATAATACAGGTAAACAAATTGTGATACCGAAGCTATCCCCAACCCACCAGGTTAAAGCAGAAAAGATAATACCATTATCTAAAATAAGTGCCGTATCTTTTAATAAATAGACACTGATTAACGTGGGAATAAAAGAACTGACAGGACCTACCAATAACACCAAGCGTGGAATATTGGTTTTATCTAAAATATCACCTTGAAAAGCAGTACAGCGTAAAATGATAAAACGTGCTAAAAAAACAAAAAAGACTACGTTTAAAGCTTGAGCTATAAATAAAAACAGTTGCTGGCTATCTTGTAATCCGGTTATGCCATGATTAAGGTTTATCAGTAAAGTAAGTTGTCCTATAAAGATAGCTGGAAAAACTTTTACCCCATAGCGAAGCACAAAAAACACTGCCACTCCAGAAACAGGCCAGAACAAACCGATATAAAAATCCTGTGGATTAAGTGATAAAAATACTTTACCGAGCAGGTAGTGAGATGCAGCCACAATACAAATAATCAATATATCTTTTAAGTAGGTTAATGTAGAACGCTTCTTTATATCCTTATTCATATCAAAAAAACCTATAGTGGTAATTCTATTTCTATTTGCGTACCACCTTCCGGTGGACAAATAACGGTTATGACACCTGAATGCTGAGCAATAATTAGTTTACTCAAATACAGGCCCAATCCAATACCCGATACATTTGATGTATTAGATGCTCGGTGATATTTATCAAAAATATGTTTGATATCTGCTGCAGGAATTCCTATCCCTTTATCAATAACTCTAATGAATAAATGATTTTCCTTAACCATAAGAATAACAACAACAGCCCGTTTATTATTCGAATATTTAAAAGCATTTTCTATTAAATTTTTCAGCATTATTTTTAAAAGTTTTCGGTCTGCATAAATAATACACGACCTTTGAGATATTGTTATTTGCAACTTGCGACTGGGATAGTTATTTTTCATTTCTGCGCTGACTTCATCCATCAACTGATAAAAATCAAAATCTACTTTTACAGCAATTAAATGGCTGCTAGCCAAGTTTTCTCTATCTAAAGCGGTTTCAACCAGAACAATCAGTTTTGTAGTAGCATCACGCATCTTTTCTATTTGCGAGTCAATAAAAAGCGTACTTTGATCGTTTTTTAAGTCTAAAATATCCAAGTTAGTACTAATGATAGAAACGGGGGTTCGGTATTCATGAGAAAACATTTCAGCAAAACGGATGCTTTGCTTTTCTATCTGTATTTTCTCAGCCAAATCAACTGATAATCGTTTATTTTCTTGTGATAAATACTGTATTTTTTCAAGTAAATCACCTTTAGAAGTTTTATTTTTAAAAAAGTAGCCTATACCTATAAATAGTAACAACAATATAATAACCACCCACAAGATAATACTATAGCTGACAATTTTGTGTTGATAATGAACAGCAACCCAAGAACTAATAATGTTATTTCTTTCCGCTGGGGTAATGGATAAAATAGCTTTATTAATAATGCTGAGCAGTTCAGTTTGCTGTTTTTTTAAGACATAATAATGATTCTGCTTATTATCTAAAAAATCAGCCATTTTTACCCCAGTAATTCCCTGTTCTTTTATCTGAAACGCTAGAGTAGCTAATGAGTCGACATAACCATAAACACGCCCAGCCACTACCATCGCCAAGCCAGTTTTGGCATTATGAACAGGAATAAACTGCATGTGCGGGTATTTAGCTAATAAAGGCTTAAAGAAAGTGACATGTTTGTTGATAGCAAAACGTTTATCAAGTAAGTATTCACGCTGATAAAATGCCGTCTGAGTATTAGCAATAGCCATCACAATTGCTTGCTGCAAAAAGGGCTGGCTAATATTTACTGATAAATTATTACCCAAAGGGTCAACTATTGAATAAGCATCACATATTTGCAGTCCTGGCAATTTAGCCTCCTGCCCCTGCGGTGAACCTATTCTAACAGTAACAATCTGCTTATCAATTTTTTTGGCAAGTAACTGGTTTAAGTCAACTAAAATGCCAATAGCAGAACCGTTGCTGTCAAAGCCTTGCAGAGGCATATTGTCTTCATTGATGCAGAAGCGAATAGACTCTTTGCTCTTTAAAAAAGCATTTTCTTGTTGTGTTAATAGTGGTTTTATAATATTCAATTCTGACTGAGTTTCAGCCGCATAAACATTAGAAAACGCAAGAATAATAGCAAAAATTAGATGTTCAACAAACTGTTCAACCCGTTTGGGTTGAAAAACAGACTTGTTAGTTAACAATTTAGTGACCATCTAAAATAATGGCAGGGGATGAAAAGCAATACCCAACTGTACGCACAGTTTGAATGGGTAGCGTTTTCAGTAGTTTTTCTTCACATTTTTTCCTTAGTCTTCGAAGCATTGAATCCATTGAGCGGCTACCATATTCATTTAAAGGATATTTAAGGCACTCCATCAAAGTTTCTCTGGAAATATTCTGACCAGCCTGTGCCATAACGATCTGCATAAATAGCATTTCCTTGGATGTCATTTTAACAGCCAGCCCTTCTGGACAAATAAGTTTCCATGAGATCTTGTCTAAACACCAGTTAGCAACATTGTTTTCGCTCTTGCTTGTATTTGTTATTAACCTAGTATGTAAACTTTTAATGGCGGCAATTAACTCTTTACTATCAACCGGTTTCACAAAAAAATGATCAGCCCCACAATTATAGCCTTTAATCCTGTCGGCTATAGCACCCCGAGCCGTCAATAAAATAATCCCCATCGTGGTGTTTTTACGAAGAAATTCCACAATTTTAAGCCCTGATTGATCTGGCAGACCAATATCTATAAGGGCAACATCAAAACGTACTGTATTGATCAGCTGATAAAATTCTATTGCTGTCCTTGCCCCGTCTACCAAAATACCAGAAAGTTCAAGTAATTCAGACAAGCTATCGCGTAATGGGTCTTCATCTTCAACCAACACGACATGTATATCATTCATAAAAATCCATAGATTATTGGCAGCAGTAAATCTGCTGACTATCATTGACTAAAGTACCTCTGCAAGCATTGCTTCCAGCAACTTTGGGGTAAGATCTTTTACTCACCTTTTACAATGCCGTCTGGAAGCTTATTTTACTGAGTCAATGCTGTTCGACTTATAATGTTCAGCCTCGCATGGGGCAAAGTCCACTTTTATTAAATTAGAAGCTTTATTTTTCTGGGGCGCAGTGCCAATACTACAACGTCAAAAAAGTAGTCTAAAGCACTCCGCCCCAACAACTAATAAGCTATACAAATACAGTAAGGTATTAAATTCTACTGCCATTATCAAGAGTAAATAATGTATTTGTACAAAATGTCACATTTCATCACATTTGCATTTTTTTATGGGGTGAAGGCGATTGCTAAAGTTGCTAAAGTGATACCTTACCACTAGGATAACCTTATACATGCTAACAGATAAAATGAAAAGCCATCTTCTCGTTGTTGACGATATGGCAAGTAACAGACTATTACTGAAAAAAATGTTTAATAAGACAGGCTTGCAGGTCTCAGTAGCTGAATCTGCTCAGACAGCATTAACCTTGGTTGAACAGTATACTTTCGATTTGTTTTTACTTGATGTTAGCATGCCCGATATTGATGGTTTTGAGTTGGCTCAATGTTTACGCAATAATAACAAAACCAAGCACATTCAAATAATATTTATCACTGGTATGAAAAAACAGCGATTAGATGAGCTAAAGGGGCTAAATTTAGGTGCCATTGATTATATTGAAAAACCGATTGACCGAGAAATCTTAGTATCAAAAGTTAATAGCTGTTTACGGATTGCAAACCAAGATAAGCTATTACGTCAGCATAATATAGAACTCGAAAATGAAATTCAAAACAGAAAAATAGTTGAAAAGGAACTTCGTTTATCAGATGCCGCTTTTAATGAAAGCTCAAGTGCAATTATTATTACCAATAGTGAACAGGAAATCATAAAAGTCAACCCTGAATTTACGCGAATCACAGGTTATAGTGCACAAGAGGTTTTAGGTAAAACGCCAAAAATACTCGCCTCTGGAAAGCATGACCGGCCTTTTTATATTCGGATGTGGAAATCTCTATTACTCACCGGTTCATGGACTGGTGAAATCTGGAATAAAAGAAAAGGGGGTGATATTTACCCAGAATGGGAAACAATTACAGCTATAAAAGATGATAATAACAAAATAAGTCACTATATTGCCAGTTTCTATGATCTCAGCCAGCATAAAACCCAAGAAGCCAGAATAGAATACCTTGCCTTTCAGGATCATTTAACGAATTTGCCCAATAGGTCTCTTTTCAACAAGCAAGTTGAACAGTCATTAACAAAACAAAAAAGACTCAGTTCGTCCGCAGCATTGTTGTATATTGATATTAATAATTTCAAAAAATTTAATGATACTCTGGGGCACAAATTTGGTGACCAGGTACTAATCCAATTTTCAAAACACCTTAGTTCAATTGTTAGAGGCAATACCATTGTCTCTCGTTTTGGTGGCGATGAGTTTGTTGTTTGGATAGATGATATTGATACCACTACCCATACTGTAGTCGATACCGCAACAAAACAAGCACTACAAATTAGAAACGCTTTTGCTATACCACTAAAAATTGATAACTATGACATTATAGTTTCCAGCAGCATCGGTATCGCAGTATTCCCTGATGATGGTCAATCATGTAACAAGTTGATTCGAAAAGCTGACATGGCAATGTATCAGGCTAAAGCAGAAGGTTCAAATACCTTTAAATTTTTTCACACTGAAATGGAAGATGCTGCTAAAAAAAATTTACAAATAGAAACAGCTCTTAGAGCTGCTCTGCAACGCAATGAACTGGAGTTGTTCTATCAACCTCAAGTTGAAATTTTATCAGACACTATCATTGGTGCTGAGGCTTTACTGCGCTGGCAAAATAGTCAACTGGGGACTATATCCCCCGCTGACTTTATACCTATTGCTGAAGCATCAGGATTGATTTTAGATATTGGTCATTGGGTGATTAAAAATAGCTGTGAAAAAATAAAATATTGGGAAGATTGCGGTCTGTTTAATAAACTGAAAACGGTCTCTATCAATATTAGCCCCGTACAATTTGAAAGTGAAAATTTTGTTGATGACTTATCCTCAATAATCTTCGCATCAGCTATTAATCCTGCGCATTTAGATATTGAATTAACTGAGACCGCCTTAATTAATGACTTTAACAAGGTTCGTAATCGGCTTAATGAAATTAAAGCAATTGGCTGCCGAATTTCTATTGATGATTTTGGCACCGGTTACTCTTCTCTTAAATATTTAAGTTCATTCCCTCTTGATGTGCTTAAAATTGATAAATGTTTTGTTGATAATATTAGCAAAAAACCATCAAATTTAGCGATTGTTCATTCCATCGTATCCATGGCAAAAATGTTAGATGCAGATATTGTTGCAGAAGGTGTTGAAGATAAAGAGCAACTTAAAATTCTTGGCTCTGCGGGTTGTAATTGTTACCAAGGATATCTATTTAAGCCTGCGCTTAAAAGTAATTTTTTTGAATCTTTAATATGCCCCGAGCTTTCTAATCAAGGGGTCAGCCAGCTTGATTTGTGAGGAAAACTTTAGTATGCTTCT
>CAYYNM010000168.1:0-7628 GCA_964472945.1 uncultured Methylomarinum sp.
TATGACCTGGCGTACAATAGATATTATTCAAGCCTATACATTAAGGTGGCTTGTAGAGGTTTTCTTTGAGGACTGGAAGCTTTATGAAGGATGGGGGCGTGAGGCCAAACAATTGGATGAAGAGGGATCAAGCCGAGGCCTGATTCTGAGTCTGTTGCTTGACCATTGCCTTCTCCTTCACCCTGAGCAAACAGCCCGCATTGATAACAAATTACCTGCGTGTACCGTGGGTAGCCTACAAAGAAAGTCACAAATGGATGTTTTGCTAGGATTTATCAAAAATTTATTAGATCACCCTGCACCTGGAGACAAGATCAAAGAGCTAGCTGAACTCATTGATGATACTTTTCAATTAATGCCCTCTGATAAGCATATGGTTGGAAAAAATTTAGGTCGGCTAGAATCGACTCCTTCACTAAATCACCGAGTCTTCGGATGAAGTGATTGAGAGTCAAGCTGTAAGAAATTTAAAAACTGGAAGATCGAGTAATAAACTGCTCAAGCTGTATCCATTGCCGACTCCACGAATCATGGTGAATTTATTATCTGCTTCAAGGTGAAGTGTGTTGCCGAGGAGCCGTGTGCGTAAATAGCGCAAGCACGGTTCTGAGAGGGGCGTGGTAAGCAACAGATGAGAATAGAAATGGATAGAAATCACATGGTAGCTACGTGTAGCGAAGTGTACAATGAAAGTATTATCGAACCATTGACTAGCTTATCAGGAGAACCCGTCTACTCGACCAGCGTAACCTCTCTATGTAGCGAAGACATGCTTCCTCACCAGGAAACATTTCGACAAACTCACGATAGGTACGAGGATAATCTTGGCCTGCTACCAAGCTGTGAAATTTTGATTCTTGATTTTTTGATAGTAACATCCCTATATATTGGGGTAAGTGGCGCTAACCGTCTAACCCCCCTAAAGAAATATTCAAAATACTTACAGAGCACACTGAGAGGCTGTGAAAGTATTCTTTTTTTTACCTCCCCCTTTGGAAAAGGGGGATTGAGGGGGTTATAAATAAGACATTGATATTAAAATCTTTATCTTTAAAATAGCCACTCTTTTTCAAAGAGGGGAGCTAAAAGCATATACTTTCACAGGCTCTGAGGCTTAACGCTCAAAAAACTCTGTGTTCTCAGTGGGCTCTGTGGTAAAAAATGTTAGATCTTTTTTCTCTCTTACTTGCAGTAAAGATTCGGGAAAACTTAAAAATCACCAGTGCCGTCTATGCCTGAAATACCATCGACAGACCAGTTTTCTGGGTCAGAAAGTCCAGTCGTATCATCGCCATTATCATACTGAATACGGCAGACATATCTTCTTGAGATAGCAGCTGAATCATTTGGCTGTATAGTAATGTCAGCATTTATGATGTAACGAAAGTCGCCTAGGCCAAAAGAATTAATGGCTTTTTTGGAAAAGCTAATGGAGTCGTCAGGGAGTTCTTCGTTAGCGATATAGCTGTTACACTGAGTGAAGGCCGCCTCGGTCATTATGGATGCGCTAGATATTCGGTTACCTTCGTCGCCGCTGTCTTCAAGAAAAAAGCCAGAAGCTGCGACCTTATATACGAGAGGAACGATGACTTTAGCTTGTAAAGTTAAAAGAAGGACTAAGCCTACTATAAAATAAATAAATTTAGATTTCATGAGTGATTGAATTAAAGGGTAGAGTTAATTGATTGAAAATAAAACTATAATAACAAAACAATGAAAACAATAACATAATAGTTATGCATTCCAATTATGTAGGCTAAAATAATGTTATCAATTTTCTTGACAACAAATGTTTAGGTGAGTAGACTTCACTACACCGCAATGGATTGAGGTGGTGTGTCTTTATAAGGATGCATGTTGATTAGGGAAGGTTAAACTAAACACTCAGATAATTACTGAGGATTTAAAAAACTTTAGGAGGTAGAAAATGGCTGCTACAACTGAGTCAGTTAAAGCTGATGCTGCGGAGGCACCGCTTTTAAATAAAAGAAACCTATTTGCAGGCTTATTGCTGTATTTGGTATTCTATTCATTCATACGTTGGTATGAAGGTGTTTATGGTTGGTCTGCTGGACTGGATTCATTTGCACCTGAGTTCGAAACATACTGGATGAACATGTTATACATCGAGTTAGTTGCAGAAGTTGTTATTGCATCAGCTCTATGGGGATGGTTATGGAAAACTCGTGACCGTAAAGTAATGTCTATCACACCTCGTGAAGAGTTGAGAAGACATTTTACGCACTGGACATGGTTAGTAATGTACGGTTGGGCTATCTACTGGGGAGCTTCATACTTCACAGAGCAAGATGGTACATGGCATCAAACTATTGTTCGTGATACTGACTTTACACCAAGTCACATCATTGAATTCTACTTGTCATACCCAATTTACATCATTACTGGTGTATCTTCTTTCTTGTATGCAAAAACTAGATTACCAACTTACCACGAAGGTCTACATTTAATGTACCTTGTATCAGTAATTGGTCCTTTCATGATTCTTCCAAATGTTGGATTGAATGAGTGGGGACACACTTTCTGGTTCATGGAAGAGTTATTTGTTGCTCCATTGCACTACGGTTTCGTATTCTTTGGATGGGCGGCTCTTGCTGTAATGGGTGTTGTTAACACTGAAGTTATGGCAATTTCAAAATTACTTAAAAAAGACCTAGCTTAATAATAGCGACGTTAGTTTAAAGTAATAATAAATACTATCTCCTGGCCTGCTCTTCACGCAGTGTTGAGCTGGCTTGATGAGAAAGTAAAATAAAAAATATAATTTTAATTTTTAGGAGGTAAGCCAATGAGCGCATCTCAATCAGCTGTACGATCACGCGCTGAAGCTGTAGCGGTTTCACGCACATTCGACTGGATGATTCTTTTTACTCTGTTCTTCGTCGTGTTAGGTGGATATCATATTCACTATATGTTAACTGGCGGTGACTGGGATTTCTGGGCTGACTGGAAAGATAGACGTCTATGGGTAACTGTAGCGCCAATCGTTTCAATCACTTTCCCTGCTGCTGTTCAAGCATGTCTTTGGTGGCGTTATCGTCTACCAGTAGGTGCAACACTTTGTGTGTTGGGTCTATTGTTAGGTGAGTGGATTAACCGTTATTTGAACTTCTGGGGATGGACTTATTTCCCAGTAAACTTTTGCTTCCCATCAAACTTAATGCCAGGTGCTATTTTACTTGACGCTATTTTATTGTTGGGTGGATCTATGACATTGACAGCTGTTGTCGGTGGATTAGCATGGGGTTTAGTGTTCTATCCAGGTAACTGGCCAATCATTGCTCCATTACACGTGCCTGTTGAATACAACGGTATGATGTTTACTTTAGCTGATTTACAAGGTTACCACTACGTACGTACTGGTACTCCTGAGTACATCAGAATGGTTGAAAAAGGTACATTAAGAACTTTCGGTAAAGACGTTGCTCCAGTATCAGCGTTCTTCTCTGGTTTCGTATCTATTATTATTTACTTCTTATGGCACTTCTTCGGAAAATGGTTCTCTAAAACAGACTTTATTTCTGACGACGAGCTATAAAATAGCAATAAATAAAAAAAACAAACGAATCTGGCGATATTGTATTCGTCAGGAAGTCTTAATTACAGATTCTCTAGTAATAGAGGAGGGTATATGAAACTTATAAAAGACAAGGTAGCGAAATTATCCTTTGTCGCACTGCTGGTTACAATGACAGCAGCGATTTTTTACACACCTACAGCTTCTGCTCACGGTGAAAAGTCACAAGCAGCGTTCATGCGTATGCGTACTATTCACTGGTTTGATCTTAACTGGTCAAAAGAAGAAGTAGCCATTAACGAAACTATGACAATTTCTGGTAAATTCCACGTTTTCGCGGGTTGGCCTGAAACTGTTGATAAACCAGAAGTTTCATTTTTAAACATCGGTATTCCAGGACCAGTATTTATTCGTGCAGGTTCTTGGATCGGTGGTCAATTAGTTCCACGTTCTGTGTCTTTAGAACTTGGTCAAACTTATGACTTTAAAGTTCTTTTGAAAGCTCGTCGTCCAGGTGAGTGGCATGTTCATACTATGATGAACGTTCAAGGTGGTGGACCAGTTATTGGACCAGGTAAATGGGTAACTATTACTGGTTCAATGGGACAATTCACAAATCCTTTAGTTACATTGACAGGGCAAACTATCGATCTTGAAACATATTCGCTAGGAAATATTTATTTCTGGCATGCAATATGGTATGCGATCGGTGTGGCTTGGTTACTGTTCTGGGCTAAACGTCCAATGTTCATTCCACGTCATATTGCAATAAGTTCTGGTAAGGCTTCTTCATTGATTTCTTCTGGTGATAAGAAAGTAGGTATTGCTTTCGCACTAGGTACAGTATTATTGTTGGGTGGTGCTATGGGCGCAACTAACGATGCATATCCTGTAACTACTCCGCTTCAAGCTGGTTTGATGCGTGGTATCAAATGGATTGAAATGCCTGCTCCTACTGTAGATGTTAAAGTTGAAGATGCTACATACCGTGTTCCTGGTCGTGCAATGCAAATGACATTGACTATCACTAACAATGGTGATTCAGCTGTACGTTTAGGTGAGTTTAACACTGCTGCAGTACGTTTCTTGGATCCTGATGTACTAGAAGATGAGTCTGGTTACCCAGATGATCTACTAGCTGAAGAAGGTCTAACTGTAAGTGATAACAGTCCTTTGGCTCCAGGTGAGACAAGAACTGTCAATGTTACTGCATCTGATGCTGCATGGGAAGTTTACCGTCTAGCTGATTTGATCTACGATCCAGATAGTCGTTTTGCTGGTCTACTATTCTTCTTCGATGAAGATGGTAACCGTCAAATGGTTATGGTAGATGCTCCATTAATTCCATCTTTCATCTAATGAAAAATAACTTAAAGCTTTAGTTTTAAGTTAGGAATTAAAAGAAGCCCTCATTACCTTTTAGGTGGTGGGGGTTTTTTTATGGGAAAAATATAGGAAGGAGTCGGGGGAAAGTTTTATATTCTTTCTAAAAGTTAGTTATTACCTGAATCCGTGACTTCAATTCGGATAACAGGGCGCAAGATAATGGTTTCACAGGGGCTTTAGTCAGATTATTGCTCCTGCATAATCGACATTCACCACATCCATGTGGCTCAAAAAATCTTAGCTTCACCCTTAGGTTAAGTGAGTATTTTTTTGACCGCTGTGGAATCAATAGCTTGTGTTCTGTGCCGTAGTGAAGTCACGGATTCAGGTATTAGTAAGGTTAAGGTCTATATTTTGAGATGAGGAAATTGATTATGACTAGTGGAAACAATAAGAATAAATAAGAATGACGGGAACTCAGAGGCTGTGAACCCAGAATAAGTGGAAAAAAGGCTGTTCATTAAATACGTGTTCGTTATTAGGATGCTGTGTTTTAACGAACAGTTAAGTACCCACGTAAAATTAATTTAACAAAAAAATTTCGTCATTCCTGCGTGCTCCTAGCAGGAATCCATTTGCTCAGGCACGTGGATTCCCGATAAAAAAACTCGGGAATGACGAGAATTAAAAGGTTAAGTTAATTATGCCTGCCTACTTACGAATGGAAAACGTGATTCACAACACTCAGAGGCTGTGAAAAAATCATTCTTTTAGTCTTCCCCTTTGAAAAAGGGGGGTTGAGGGGGCTTCATAAAAAATAACTCCTTGAAATAAAAGCCTTATTTTAAGACTCAAACTTCCCCTACCACCTCTTTGCTAAAGAGGGGGAATAAAAGCTAATAAATTCACAGCCTCTCAGATATTTTGCTGATCTACTGTTTGAACGTGGACAAAGAAACTGTAAGGTGCAGTATGTAGGGCTGAATTGGAATATTATGACTATTTCAGTCTCGCTTTTAATGATATAGACAGGTAACATTTTAATTGGAAACATATTAATAATAGCCAGTGAAATCGAATCTGTTGATAAAGCTATTTTAAAAATTCATCCATTATGGGGGTGCAGGCTTTAGCCTGCTCTTGCTATGAACAATGCAACTTAAAACACCTGCGCCCCAAAGGTCTATCGCTCATGAGGATATAATTGTTAAAACTATAAAATTATCCCACCACCAATAATAAAACCTGTTTAGTTTTAATGAAAAATACAAGAGCCATAAAGTCCATAGTCGAGAAAATGAATTGAATGATTTAGCCATACTATTAAATGGATAGCTCGGTGTTGAAAAAGAATTGTGTTTTTTGAGGTGCGAACACTAGAAGGCTGTCCGAGAATAGAGAACCTGCTCGGCAATTGCTCCTGCATTGCTCTACCAACGTGCATCCATGCACTAGTACGGAAAAAGGGCTTTTTTCCTCGTGACGGCTTCTATTCTCGGACAGCCTCCTAGGCCTATCGATTTTAGTGAATTATGGATATCAAAGAAATAAACATACTCAGTTAAAGGCTCGATAGTAATATCCCATTGAGGCAATGAACTTGATCGCTCAATCCTGTTTTCATAATATTTCATTTCTTTAACCGTCAGCTTAACCCCACTTTTATATGTTTTTTTGGCATAAGTGAACAATCGGTTTTATTCCTTTCCAGGTCATTGTTTTAGCCCATTCTATTGCCCTTATCAACAGAGTCCATATTTCTCCATTCCAATGCTCTTCTAATCGCCCCCAACATCTTTCTATCGCATTATATTTGCTGTGATAAGGGGGGTGATAAATGAGACGAACTTTCAAGCCATATTTGTCTGAAAACTCTGTCATTCTTTTTATAAACGGAGTCCGCCTACCTGAGCTATTTGGACCGTTATCTAAATTAATAACCAATTCTTGTATTCCTATATGACTAAGTGCATTGGCCTCCCACCAGCTTTCGATACAGTCCGCTATAAAGTCACTCGTTTCCAACGAGCTTCCGAAAAAAACAGTTAACAGACCCGTTAGAACATTTAAAACCCCATAGGGGACCAGCTTGGCTATCGGGTTCATATCATGGTCATCCGCTTTTTTAGCCACTCTATCTCGAGATTTACCTCCTCTTGAAAAGTAACCTATTTTTAACTTGGCTTTTGCATCAATAGAAATTCTTAATGAGCTAGGGTTTTCATCGGATTCTTTGTTTTCTCTCCATACATTTTCAAAGATTTCATCAACTTCTTTAATTTTTTTTTGGCTTGGATTTTTGAGCTCGTTTTAAGTTATATCCTAATCGATTCAGTATATTACTTATTGTGAGCTCACTGGGAAGCTCCTCATCTGTATATCCTTTTTCTTCAATTAAAGCCTTTCTATTCATTTTCGCCGTGATCCGTGTATAGGCTAAGGAACTGCTTTTCATTGAGGGGTCTGCTTGGGTTTGAAGATTGGCTAGCAACTTCATGTCATCACTTAGGTTGAGTAATTTATCTTCTGTTCTTTTTCGCCCAGCTCCTTTGTAATTATCAAGGCACCTAATCCCTGTTTCCTTCTCTTTCAATCCTGTTTTAATGCAGACTCTACCCTGCCCCATTTCTCTTTCTGTTTTTCGGGCATTTCCCTGAAAATAATCTAATGATATGTGGGCTATATACTCTATGTTCCAGTTTTTAATTGTTGCTTTTGTAAAGTGCTGAAAAATAGGGGGATAGAGAGAATACTTTTCTACAGATGC
>CAYYNM010000169.1:0-1802 GCA_964472945.1 uncultured Methylomarinum sp.
CTCTAGTTTTTAGTGTTTTCTGAGTTCAAGTTAAAAAAACTGGAACATCGAGTATAAGTAGAAGATCAAAATTATTTTAACATTTTGAATTAATAAACTTTGGAAGTGAGGCTTTAGCCTCGCCTGACTCGTGCGAGGCTAAAGCCTCACTTCCAAGAATTAGAATAAATATTGTTAGCTACTTAAAATAAAATATCACTAGAATAGGTCTAATGAAAAATATAATTGAAAATATACTGCCTCGCTGGACACCCATTAATGGCTTGTTAATCACACTAATTATTACTCTATTGGTACTAAGTCCCGTTATATTCAACCAACTAATCCCCTTAAACGACTACCCATTCCACCTAGCCCGCATTATTATCCTCTCAGACTTAAATAATCCGATATACAGCAAATTTTATCAACAAGGCAGTTTTTTACTTCCTAATATGGCAATGGATATGGTTGCCATTCCTCTAGCCCATTTTGTTGGAGCAGAAACTGCCTCCCGTATTTTTGTAATGCTTAGCTTGCTCTCTATGTTGTTCGGCACCATGCTCTTACATAAGGCAGCTCATAAACGATTTTCTCCTTGGCCTTTACTTGCTGTTACACTTTTATTCAATGGCATATTTCGTTACGGTTTTTTAAATTATATTTTTGGTATGGGCATAGCCTTTTGTGCTGCTGCTCTATGGCTGATAATGAAACCCGGTTATTTCAAGATTGTGACTACCCTAATAGCATCACTATTTCTTGTTTTATTGCACTTTGAAGCTTTTGCTGTTTTTGCTGTTATTGTAGGCTCTGTTGAAATTCATACTGCTTTTAATCGCTGGCGTAACAAAGACTTTAAAAAAGCCATAATACAACTATTTATTTCATCAACACCTTTTCTAATTACAATAGGTCTATTCATGCTTTTGTCCCCAACAGCTGAAGTTGTTGGACAGGGCTTTGGCTACCCAAACTATTTAGGTGCAAAGCCCTACGGTGCTTTATATAGCTTATTAACCGGCATCACTTGGCTTGATTGTATCTCTCTATTTAGTATTGCTATCCTTTCTATCTTTTTATTAGTGACTGATCGGATAAAGATTTATGCTCCGCTAAGGTTTGCATTAATAATGATGGTCACTGCCTTCATTGTTCTACCCTCATCTATCATGGGTAGTAGTTTCGTATATGTTAGGCTAGGCCCAGCAATTGCCTTACTCTATATTGCAACTATAGATATAAAAGCAACTGATTTTAACGCTAATCGTTTAATTGCTGTAGTAGCCATTTTATTAGCGATCATTACTTCAATAAGTATTACACGCCAATGGACAGATTTTAATAAAGAGACTTCCGAAATTATCAAAGTGTTTAATCAAACCGAGCCAGGAGCAACGATTTTTAGTGCAACAACCCAACCTTTTACTCATTTGGTTACTGACACACCCATAGAACGTGCTGCATGGAACCCACCCTTAAAACATGTTTCTTCTTATGCAGTTTTATATGGCCCAAGGTTTGTACCTATGACCTTCGCTGATTTAACTAAACAACCGATGAATGTGACTGTTAAATACCGAGGTATTAAGGATTTTCAAGGTGATAACCCAAGAAAAACCTATACAGGGCAAGCATTAGAAAATTTTTTATTGGAAATTAGAGCGCATTTAACATCAGGAAACTGGCCAGTACTCGATAATGTTTATGTTTTTGTTATGGGGTTTGACCGTATTAAAGGCAGCTTTGATAGCTCTATACTTGAAGGCTGGGCACATATTGTTAAATTTAATAATGATCATATTTTAATTAAGTTTAACTAA
>CAYYNM010000169.1:1902-7616 GCA_964472945.1 uncultured Methylomarinum sp.
TATTTATTATGAATCTAAAAAAACAATATTACGATATAGTAATTGTAGGCGGTGGCTTTTATGGCTGTTCAATTGCCGTTGAGTTACGGAAACATGGCAAGTCCGTAGCCTTGTTGGAAAAAGAATCGGACATTATGCAACGAGCTTCTTATACAAATCAAGCTCGTATACACCAAGGCTACCATTACCCAAGAAGTATTTTAACTGCCCTTCGTTCCAAAACTAATTTTGATAAGTTTATTAAAGAATTCAGTGAGTGTGTCTATTCTGACTTTGATAAATATTACGCAATTGGAAAAATATCATCTAAAGTTAATGCAGAGCAATTTCGACTTTTTTGTAACCGAATTGATGCCCCGTTACAAAAAGCTCCAAAAGAAATAGGTTCTTTATTTAACCCTGACCTAATCGAAAATGTATTTAAAGTGCGAGAATATGCATTTGATGCGGTTAAACTTAAAAAAATTATGTTTGATTTACTTGATCAAGAAAAAGTCGACGTTGAACTGAACTGCCAGGTTTTAAATATCAAGCAATCCAAAAAATCATTAAAAGTGAGTTTTTCTAAGCAAGGAAAAGAAAGTAGCATAAATACTAAATATATTTTAAATTGTACCTATTCAGGCATTAACCAAATCAATAAAGCATCAAATTTACAGATGGTGCCTTTAAAACATGAACTGACTGAAATGGCATTGATGGAAATGCCGGAAAAACTCAAAAATACTGGCTTTACTATTATGGATGGCCCATTTTTTTCAATTATGCCTTTTCCTGCAAGAGAAGGGCTACACTCATTAAGCCATGTGCGATACACTCCGCATTGTTATTGGCAGGACGATACAGATAAAACATTTATCAATACTCATGGGTATATTAAACAGAATAGTTGCGTCAACACCCCTCTTAGAAATAGTGCACATATTCATATGCTTAAAGATGCTGAACGTTACCTACCTGCACTAAGAGATTGTAAATATTCTGATTCTATATGGGAAATTAAAACCATTTTGCCCCAGAGCGAAATCGATGATAGCCGACCTATTCTTTTTAGACGAGATAAAAAGCTACCTAATATTGTGTCTGTAATGGGTGGAAAAATTGATAATATTTTTGATATTAGAGAGAAATTACGAGTATTACTAGATACTGAATGGAGTTAGAAATGAAGATTGATAAGTTTGTATCCGTTATAGCCCCTTTATATAACAATGCCGATATAGTAGTTCAATATATTGAAGATACTATTTCTATTTTAAAAAACAACTATACCAATTATGAATTAGTATTAGTTGATGATGGTTCTATAGATAATACCGTTGAACTTGCAGCCTCTATGTTAGATAAGTTTGAAGGTATCCGCCTACTCAGACTATCAAGAGAGTTTGGTGAAGAAATTGCTATTACGGCTGGATTAGAAACAGTTATTGGTGATTTTACTGTCGTTATGATTCCTCATATGGATCCACCTGATAAAATCCCTGAATTTGTTAAGTATTGTATAGATGGATCTGATGTTGTTTTTGGTGTTCGCCGAACACGCTCACATGAAAATTGGTTAACCCGTAGAGCTACGGGGTTATTTTACTGGTATTGTCGTAGAATATTAAAACTAAATTTAACAAAAAATGCGACCCAGTTTCGCTGTATGAGCAGGCAAGTTGTTAATGCCATAATACAGATTAAAGATTCGTATCGTCATCTGCGGCTTTTTAGCTCTTATGTCGGCTACGCAAGTAAACCAATTGTTTACGACCCAATAAAACCAACAAAAAATGCTAGAAAACGGAGTTTTAGTGAATCAGTTAATCAAGCATTAACGATTATTATGGAAAATTCTGTCCACCCTTTACGGTTTGTAAGTTGGCTAGGTGTATTTGCCGCTACCAGTAATTTAATCTATGCCGGGTATATTGTCGCTGTTTACCTGTTAAAAGAAGATATTATGCAAGGCTGGACAACGCTTTCGCTACAAAATGCAGGGCAATTTTTCTTTATTACCGTTATATTAACGGCTCTATGTGAATATATGGGGCGTATGCTAAATAGATTACAAAATCGACCTTTATATTATTTAATGAATGAACAAAATAGCAGTATATTACTAATAGACAGAGAACGGCATAATATTGTAGAGGAATCTGAATCTATTGATTTATAAAGTAATTTTAAAAAATAGAACAAATACTCATAACGCTATACAAACCACAGGTTTATAAAAAACCAATAAATTACCGAGTTATTCTTATCGGTAAGAAGTAATGCTAAATAAGTTAAGCTTTTGTAGCCTTGATGAAATAAAATGGAATCAAGGTTTATCTAAGGTTCCCCCTTGATTTCGTTTTCCTATATCAAGGCTGCATGTTTTTTTATTTTCTTTAACCTCTATGGTTAATTAATAGCCATGTAAACATTTAAATTCAGGATTTAATTAATTATGACCAAAGCACTTATTGGATATACTGGCTTTGTTGGAAGCAATCTCCTAAATCAACAAGCTTTTGATGATCTTTATAACTCTAGAAATATCGATCAAATTAAAAATAAACATTTTAATCAAGTTGTTTGTGCTGGTGTACCTGCACAAAAATGGATAGCTAACCGTGAACCTGCCCAAGATCGTAAAAATATTCAAAGTTTAATTAAACACCTTAAAACAATTAAAACTGATAAATTTATCTTAATTTCAACCGTAGATGTTTACCCAAACCCTATCAATGTTAATGAAAATTCTGTTATTAACATTGAAGAATGCCACCCTTATGGAAAGCATCGTCTTGAATTAGAGCAATTTATCAGCAATGAGTTTGATTCAACTATTATACGGTTACCTGCATTATTTGGTACGGGGTTGAAAAAAAACATTATTTATGACTTTATCAATAACAATAATATTGAACAAATAAATCCAAAAGGTGTATTTCAATTTTATTACCTAGATCATTTAAGTAGTGATATTGAAACAGCTTTAAATAATGAACTAAAGTTACTCAATATCAGTACAGAACCCACAAGCGTTCAAGAAATTGCACAAACTTGTCTTGGTCATGAATTCAAAAATGATATGGATTCACCTGGAGCAAAATATGATTATAAAAGTTGTTTTGCTGATCTGTTTGCAGGTCATAATGACTATTTATATAACAAAGCACAAGTTCTCTCAGACTTAAAATCATATATCTGTAGAGAAAAAAATACTGTTTAAACTCTTTTTTTCGCCTTTAAGTATTAAGGCCAATATTTAAGGTTTCTAGCGCTTAGTATTAATTAAATAGTTTTTAATAAGACAATAGGATAAAGTTAAAGCATAAGGCTTTAGTAGCTTCCCCATATAAAAACTAGAATCCCCTGCATCCCTTTGTGTCCAGTCAGTTGGAACAACTGCATAAGTCCAACCTGCCAGTGTGGCTGATACTGCGAGCTCTATTGTAATATTAAATTGGCCAGCGACCATCGGTTGCATTGCATCAATAACATGGCGACGATAACATTTAAATCCATTAGTAAAGTCTTTATAGTCACTTCTTAAAATCAATGATAAGAAATGATTCGCTATGCGGTTTATCAATAATTTAAACTTTGGATAGTTGGTAACAGTTGTTCCAGGTAAAAAGCGGCTACCAAAAGCACAATCATAACCTTCCTGAATTTTTGTAAAATAAGCGGCTATATCTTTTGGCGCATCTGAGCCATCAGAAGTTACAATAACAACAGCACCACCTTTATATACTTCTAACCCCTTACGAATCGCATAGCCATATCCATGCTTCCCTTCATTATTAACATGACGTACTACCTTATAAGTTGATTCTACTTTTTTTAAAATTGCTTCTGTTTGATCGGTACTTCCATCATTAATGACAACAATTTCATATTGAAAATCACAGTCATCGAGGTATGAAGTTAATTCAAGTAATGTCTGTTCTATAACATCTTCTTCATTATAGGCTGGCATAACAATAGAAAACAGCTTAACTGGCATTATATTATTTTTCTTTTGTGCAGAATTCATATTATTAATTCTTCAATTTTTATTCGTTATTTTTTAGCCATACCATTCTAATACTTGTTGCACGGCATCCTTAACACTCTTTGTTGGCTTATCTGATCTGCGCATTTCTATTGATAGCCAGCCATTATAAGCCACATCTTTTAAGGCCTGACCAATGGTTGCATGCTCAAGAGTAGGTGCAGAAAAGTCACCTAAATTTGGCTCAGTTACATGAAAATGTGTTATTTTATCGGCACATTGGTGAATCGCTTCAATAACATCATCACCTTCAAGAGCAATACATGCCGTATCTAAATGAACACAAACGGAGGGATGAGAAACTTTATTTACCATTTCTAAAACTTCATACCAGTGTGTCATAAAGTTACAGTTATAAATTGATGGGTTAGGCTCCAAACATAACTTAACATTCCATTTAGCACATACATCACCAGCACGCCGAAAAAAATCAATCCCCTGTAAAAAAGCCTGTTCAGATGAAAGGGAGCCTAGGTCACGATTTTTAGGTGAGCCAAAAACCAATATTTTTGCTCCAAACGCCTTGGCTAATGATGCTACTCTATCCAGATGATTCAGCATACCTTTTTGAGAACCAGCACTTCCAAAAACCTGCAGATCAGGTTTATCAAATAGGATTGCTTGTAATGCAGGAATCTTAAAACCTATCGACTGATACTCTTGCCGAATTTGAGTCGCCTTATCAGGGATTGCTCCTTGCCATGCTGGCCAGATTTTTGTTGGAGCCATCTCGATACCAGAAACTCCATTAGTCAACAATAATTCAAACACATCATGCTCTTCTTTAGTATCCCATGCAATATTTGATACAGATAATTTCATAAAACCCTCAATTTTAAACTATAGAAATAGGCCCATAATATTCCAACTTACCTTTTTAAAAAAATAGATTATGGTATAAACTAACGATATACCCTTAGTTTATACCTCAAACTATTTTCAATATAAATATAGCTTAAATGTGACAAAAAGATTGTACAAACAGTATTTTGTGTTAAAAATGGTAATTTTACAGCTTTTTACAGGTAGTACTCATTTTATCTATTCCTCTTACTACAACGCCATATCTGATGTCTTATCAGAAGACCAACCTACGGCGTTGATTGCAAAACAAAATAGCTTACATCTCATCCTAATGACAAAAAATCGACCTAAAAAACGCATGGTAAAATAGCTCTATCTTACATACCACATGGGTTTCAAGCGGTTGAATAAAAATGATATTCAAAAAACCATTGTTGATTTATACAGTGAATCTGCCGCCTTGTCAGATCCTAAGACAAAAGATATCTTTCATACTTTACTTAATCTGGTTGATAAACTTTACAGTGAAAACGAATCACTAAAAGAACAAAACCAACAGCTCAATGATGAAGTCAATCGTTTGAAAGGTGAGCAGGGAAAGCCTATGATTAAAGCGAATAGTCAACCCAGTGATCATTCTTCGGAAAAGGAGCGCAAACAGAACGATGACTCAAACAATGAAGAGAAAAAAAAGAAACGCCAACGCAAACCCAAACTAACCAACGTTATTGTGATAGAGAACAAATATGCCACATAGATAAAAGCACTCTACCTAAAGACGTGCTATCTAAAGGCTATTCTGACATTGTTATTCAGGACATTAAGATCATCACCGATAATGTTAAATATCGTCGAGAGATGTATTACTCGCCTTCTACTC
>CAYYNM010000170.1:0-7503 GCA_964472945.1 uncultured Methylomarinum sp.
TGTAAGTAGGTAACTATATTTATTCTAACATTTGGAAGTGAGGCTTTAGCCTCGCCTGAACCTTGCGAGGCTAAAGCCTCACTTCCAAAAATATTTTAATTCAAATTGTTAGGGTAATTTTAAACACTTACTTAGATAATCAGGAAAAAGATAATAAAAAGAGGTGAGAATGGATTTTACAGAAGTATTAAAGACTTTAAATAAGGCTACTTTATTTGATTTACATAGATTACAGTCGGCCATTTACCAAGAAATGTCAAACCCTATACGCATACAGGCAATAAAGGTACATTTAAAACCAGGAAAGAAAATTTCATATTTCGATTCGGATTTAAACTGCCTGGTTGATGCGGTTGTTGTTAAAGCTAAGAAAACAAGGTGTTTGGTTAAGCATATTGAAGATGGGAAGTTTTGGAATATTCCCTTTTATTATATTAATTTAGATGATGTAGATACAGATATTAAGCCTTCCGAAAACCAAAAAGGTATTGCAAGAGCCGTTTTAAAAGTAGGGGATAGGGTTGGGTTTAAAGGGAAGGAGCAAGAGGATTTATATGGAGAGGTTATCAGGCTAAACCAAAAAACGGCAACGATACAGGTTGGGCCGGGTAGTCAATGGCGTGTTTCGTATAGTTTTTTGTTTTCAGTGCTGGATGGTGAGGGAACAGAGGAGCGGGGTATTCAGACTTTGTTGCCTGGAGTGTAAGGGATAAATAAAGAGGGGGGGGGGTAAAAATCTATGAGTAAGATACCAGGAAGAAAAGAACTATTTTATTTCTCCCCACCCAGCCCAGCAAGGGCTTTAAAATGTAGAGTAAGGAGGAATATTAAATTAATTTAACTTTTAGCAAAAGGGAGTTACTCCGTCTTATTTATAGGTAAAACTTATTAGAAATTGGGGCGCAGTGCCTATTGATAATGCGCCGCTATACGGTAGCGATGCTCAATTTTTTGTTAAATTAATTCTTCTTGGCTACTTATCAATTCTTAAGACCTCTTGATGGAGAGGTTTTTAAAAGTGATTTATAACTATATTAACTGTATCAAATGATGAGCGAGCCTTTTCTTCTTTACCAGCCTACTGAAATAAAACAGCCAAACTAACGATAACTGCACTGGTTAAAATTGCCCAGACTGTGCCGGTATGGTTTTGTTCCATTTGTTGGCGTAGCTCTGTTATTTGTTTATTTTGATTTTCAATTTGTTGCTTAGTCTGTGTTGCGCTATCTAAGGCCTGAAAAATCAGGGTTGGCATTTCGGGGAAATGTTCTGCAATTTCAGGAAATTGTTTAACCATTTGTTTGATTTTAGCTTTTGGCCCAATACGCTCATGAAACCAGTCTTCAAGGAATGGCTTGGCGGTTTGCCATAAATCTAGCTCTGGGTATAACTGGCGGCCTAAACCTTCAATGTTTAACAAGGTTTTTTGTAGTAGAACCAGTTGTGGCTGTACCACCATATCAAAGCGTCTGGCTGTTTGAAATAAACGCAATAATAATAAACCAAATGAAATATCTTTTAGGGGTTTATCAAAGATGGGTTCACAAACACTGCGGATGGCAGACTCAAAGTCTTCTACGCGAGTATCAGCAGGAACCCAGCCTGACTCAATATGCATATCAGCAACGCGGCGATAATCACGGTTAAAAAAGGCTAAGAAATTTTCTGCTAAATAGCGTTGGTCTGATAAAGATAAAGTACCCACAATACCAAAATCAACGGCGATATATTTATCGGGTAATTCAACAAAAATATTGCCTGGGTGCATATCTGCATGAAAAAAATTATCTCTGAAAACTTGGGTAAAAAAGGTTTCCACTCCGCGCTCTGCCAGCAATTTAAAATTAGCACCTCCTTCTCGTAATTTTTCTATTTCGCCTACTGGAATACCATAGATTCTTTCCATAACTAGCACTTTTTTACGGGTAAATTCCCAGTAGATTTCAGGCACATAAAGTGCATCCGAATCTTTAAAGTTTTCGCGTAATTTAACGGCATTGGCCGCTTCTCTAACGAGGTCTAATTCATCAAGTAGGGTTTTTTCAAATTCGGCAACAACTTCTAGTGCGCGTAAACGTTTGGCATCTGCCCAAAACCTTTCAGCTAGTTTTGCTAACTCATAAAGTAAACCTACATCGGAATGAATACTTTTTTCAACATGAGGTCTTAAAACTTTAACCACCACCTCTTCACCTGTATGCAGTGTGGCAGTATGAACTTGGGCAACTGAGGCGGAGGCTAAAGGGGTTGCATCAAACTTGGCAAAGGCTTCAGTGACTTTTTCACCGAGTTGTTCCTCAATAATTTGTATGGCTAGTTCACTGGAAAAAGGAGGGACTTTATCTTGTAATTTAACGAGTTCATCTGCAATATCGTCAGGAAGGATGTCTTTTCGGGTAGATAAGGCTTGACCAAATTTTATATAGATAGGCCCTAGTTCTTCCAGTGTTTTTCTTATTCTAACGCCACGGGGTTCTGTAGGTTTTCTAAGCCAGTAATTAGGCGAAAAAATAGCGAGATAACGGATAGGGCGAAATAAATGTGTTTTTAGTACCAATTCGTCTAAGCCGTGGTACATCATGACCCAGTTAATGTGGATTAAACGCATTAATATTTTTGGATGAATCACAATTTTACCTGTCTTTTTAGCGGGTCAATACGTGCAGATAAGCGGTCAAAATCAGAGCGTATTTCATCAATTTGATGGTATAAAATATCGGCTTCTGCAGCTGCTGGTAGGTCTTTGGTTTCCTCTTGTAAAAACTCTTTGGTGTTGAGTTTAAAAGTTTCAACGCTTTCTGCTGTCCATTGTTGGCTACTACGAAAAAAGTTTCCAATCTTATGGGCAACAATATCGCCAGTAAATTGGGATAGCTTTTCTTCCAAATCTATATCTAGCTTATCAAATAGTTGTTGGAATTTATGAGCGGTATCGGTATCACCTTCAATTTTAACCTCACCATTAAAAATAGAGCGCATTGGGGTTGAACTTAATCCCATAAATCCCAAAGCAGATAAAGTGCCGCTAATAGTAGCATCAACTTTAGCTAAATAGCTTTCTAATATTTGAATTTTATCTGAAGTTGGGCAAAGATAAATGGTTTCATCAAAGGGTAGGATGTTAATAGCAATAACTTTACCTTTAATAGGTGTCAGAAATAAACTAACATCTTCATCTAAAGACAAGTATTGATTTAATGCAAGTTCCAGGGTGCTGATTAGTAATGGTTTAATAATCATTTGGCAATGTCTGTGATGGGTGGTGTTGAGTAGGTTGGGTTGGCGATAGCGTAACCCAACATTATTATCGGTGATAATAGAAGTGAGGCGATTTAGATTTTATAGCCTCTATGGACAGCAACAATTCCCTGGCTCATATTAAAATATTCACAGCGTTCTAAGCCCGCCTCTTCCATCATTTTTTTTAATTCATCTTGCTTAGGGTGCATACGAATTGATTCTGCAAGATAACGGTAGCTATCTTCATCTTTAGCCACAAATTTACCGATTTTAGGTAATAGTTTAAATGAATAAAAATCATAAACTTTTTCTGTCACTTTATCGATAGGATGTGAAAATTCCAATATAATAACTTTTCCACCTGGCTTAAGAACTCTTAACATTGAGCGTAGAGCTGCGTCTTTATCGGTTACATTACGCAAACCAAAGGCAATACAAACACAGTCAAAGCTGTTATCTGCAAAAGGTAAGCATTCTGCATTTACTTGGGCATAGCTAATATTACCGACTAAACCTCGGTCGATTAAACGATCTCGTCCAGTGCGTAACATTTCAGAGTTAATATCAGCTAAAACTATAGAGCCTTCTTTGCCGACACGTTTTTCAAACAGGGTGGTTAAGTCTCCGGTGCCACCTGCTAAATCTAAAATTTTATCACCATTTCTTACGTTTGCTAACTGGATGGCAACGCGTTTCCAAATACGGTGAATGCCTAATGACATTAGATCGTTCATAACATCATAGTTGCTAGCAACAGAATCAAAAACGCCGCGAACCATGCTGACTTTATCGTCAGTTGCTACTTGTTTAAAGCCAAAATGAGTTGTATTTTCGTTTGTCATAATCTTATTGTATTTGTTGCTGTTCTGTGCGAGAAGCACCAGAAGCTTCTAACCTTTCAAGATAATTTGTCCACAGTTCCTGGTATTGCGAACCTAATTTATAAAGCATATCCCAAGAGTAAATTCCACTGCTATGACCATCACTAAAGTGAGGCTCAATACCATAATTACCAATAGGTTTTATACTTATAATATTAACTTCTTGTTTACCTGTTTGTAGTACTTCTTGCCCAGGAGCATGACCTAATGCTTCCGCAGAAGGCGAGTAAACTCGCAGGTATTCACAAGGGAGCTTAAAGATCTCACCATTATCAAAACTAACTTCAAGTATATGTGAAGATTGATGCAGTGTTATATCTGTGATATTACAATTTGCAGGTTCTGTGCTTAATCTCATGCTTATAGGATATAGCGGCTTAAGTCTTCATCTTCAGCAAACTCAGTTAAGTGAGAGTCTACATAAGCAGCGTTAATCGTGATTGATTTTTCAACCATATCGGAAGCTTCAAAAGAGATTTCTTCTAATAAGCGTTCTAATATAGTATGTAATCTTCTAGCCCCAATATTTTCAGTTTTTTCATTAACTTGCCAACCTAGTTCGGCAATTCGCTGGATACCATCATCAGAAAAACTAAGCTCTACATCTTCTGTTTTAAGCAAGGCTTGATATTGTTCGGTTAATGAAGCATCTGGCTCTGTCAATATACGGACAAAATCATCGGCTGAAAGCGCATTTAACTCAACACGAATGGGAAATCGACCTTGTAATTCAGGAATTAAATCAGAAGGTTTGGTTAAGTGAAAAGCACCCGAAGCAATAAATAAAATATGATCAGTTTTGACCATGCCATATTTTGTGCTAACGGTACTGCCTTCAACTAAGGGTAATAAATCACGTTGAACACCTTCACGAGAGACTTCTCCGCCACCACCACCTAAATCAGAACGCTTACAAACTTTATCTATTTCATCTAAAAATACAATACCGTTTTGTTCAACTGATTCAACGGCAGACATTTTAATGTCATCTTCATTAACCAGCTTTGAAGCTTCGTCTTCCTGTAATGCTTTTAAGGCATCAGCAATTTTCATTTTGCTGGTTTTAGTCTTGCCGCTATTCATGTTTTGAAACATGCCTTGTAGCTGGCTTGTCATATCTTCCATTCCAGGAGGTGCCATGATTTCTACGCCCACTGACGGTGCTTTTAAGTCAATTTCAATTTCTTTATCGTTAAAATCACCTTCACGTAATTTTTTGCGCATTTTTTGGCGAGTAGAGGCTTCTGTATCTGAAATCATACCGTTTTCAGCTGAAGGTAACAGAATATCTAGAACCTTTTCTTCGGCTGCGTCAGCCGCACGGTTTTGTACTTTCTCCATTTCTGTCATGCGATGCATTTTTACCGCAGTATCTACTAAATCACGGATAATAGATTCAACATCACGGCCCACATAACCTACTTCAGTAAATTTAGTCGCTTCAATCTTTATAAACGGCGCATTAGCCAGACGGGCTAAACGCCTGGCAATTTCTGTTTTACCAACCCCTGTAGGGCCTATCATTAAAATATTTTTAGGGGTAATCTCATCACGTAGTTCTTCAGCCACGCGCATACGGCGCCAGCGGTTACGCAAAGCAATGGCAACTGAACGTTTAGCGCCAGCTTGACCAATGATATGTTTATCCAGTTCACTTACAATTTCTTTGGGTGTCATTTTGCTCATTCTTTTTACTCTTCGACACTGATTGGTTCAGCATCTAGTTCTTCAATGCGGAGGTTGTGGTTGGTATAAATACAAATATCTGCAGCAATATGTAATGATTTTTCTACAATATCACGGGCACTTAAATTGGTATTTTCTAATAAGGCAATGCCCGCAGACTGAGCAAAAGTTCCGCCAGAACCAATAGCCATTAAGTCATGTTCTGGCTCAATAACATCTCCTGTTCCTGAAAGAAGTAATGAAGTTTTTGAATCAGCAATGAGTAACAGTGCTTCCAATTTGCGTAATGCTCGATCTGTACGCCAGTCTTTAGCCATTTCTACCGCTGCACGGGTTAAGTTACCGCGGTGCTTTTCAAGCTTGCCTTCAAAATGTTCAAATAAAGTAAAGGCATCCGCTGTTGCGCCCGCAAACCCGGCAATAACTTTGCCATGGTATAAGCGACGAACTTTACGTGCATTACCTTTCATTACGGTGTTGCCTAAAGAAACCTGGCCATCACCCCCGATTACAACTTTGTCGCCACGGCGAACTGAAATAATTGTTGTGCCTCTAAAACTCACTGTATACCCACTGAGAAAACTTAAATCAGACAATTTTACATGCTCTGAGGAGAAATAGGGGGAAAATTAATGATTTATTACGTTATAAATAGTAATTATTTGATAACTCACAACCCAATATCTTCATTTCAAAGTGAGGGGTGGGTTTTAATAAAAGGTGGTATTAATTGTTGGCATTCAAGGTTGTTTAAAATTACCCCCATCCGCTGAATCAATATGAAACTAGACAGTTTTAATAAGCTTGTAAATATTTTTGGAAGTGAGGCTTTAGCCTCGTCTGAATCATGCGAGGCTAAAGCCTCACTTCCAAATGTTAGAATAAATATAGTTACCTACTTATGCTAAATATTAAACGGAAAAGTTATAAATTTATTCAGTAATTTTTAATAGCCAGCCTTTATCAGCAGGACATCTTGGTTCATGAACGATAACCTGAATTCTTGCTGCGGTATTAGATAAAGATGCAGGTAAAGTGCCGGTTACTAAAAAAAATGATTCTTTATCTTCAAAAGACAGCTTTACAGGGAGTTTTTTTGCAGTTACCTTAATAACATCTGGGTTTCTTACCCCTTTGACCCAAAAAGAAAATTTAGATTTTGGAGCGACAGCTTTAAGGTGTCCGGGTAAAAAGCGACTGATAGAGGTTGTGTTACACTTCCCTCCACTTTTATTACCGCCACCTCCCCCGCCAGCACCGTGACCGCCTGTAGCATAGACTCCTGTCGATAATAAACTTAATGTAGTGGCTAATACAGAGACTAAAATATATTTTTTCATTAAACTCACCTTTTTTTATTATAAATTATTAGAAGGAAATTTATTATAACCTGATTTTAAAGTGGGAAATTTTGAAAAAATAATGTGTTTTGATTGTTTTTTCAAAATTTATGTTTAGGTACTGATAATATTCTATATTTTCATTGTATTTAATTACGACCTCAAGGGTTAAAAATGGCCAAGAAACCTACTGATATAACAAACCCTACTAATTTACTATCCCATAAGAGCCTGCAGTTGAAGATATTTAAGGGGGGGGTGGTGTCAAGAGAGGCGAGTGTATACTTGCTTACTGCTTCTCTAAGTCAGAAACTAAATGTATTAATGCCGTTACTATTCCTGATGGGCTGTAAGTA
>CAYYNM010000171.1:0-7460 GCA_964472945.1 uncultured Methylomarinum sp.
AGCACGCAGGAATGACGAAATTTTTTTGTTAAATTAATTTTACGTGGGTACTTAATCATTAACCGACAGTTGAAGTTGTAAAAATAAAACTAAAAATGGTGAAAAAATACTTATTATTTTCAATAAAACCTGAAGTTGAAAAAATCATGTGCAGATGAAAATAAATAATAATAAAAATAAATAGGTTAGTTCAGTTTGAGTTTCAAAGGTCAGATGTAAATCTGAAAAAAATTGGGTGTTTTAACCGCTGAAACTTTCGGAAAAGAATAGAAAAACGATTCAAGCACAAACAGAGTAAAAAATGTACAGCAGTAAAATAGTTGGCAAGCCAACATAGGCTAAAAGGGAAGTGCCTTCGTTCAATAAAAAGCCGAAAAGTCGAAAAGCGGAATGGCTCATTCAATAATAAAAAGCCTAAAAAGAAAAAGTTAGTGCAAACAATCAAGAGTTGTTGCGTGTCACAGTTGTCAGGTGTAAGTTCTAACGAATAAGGTTAGATTGTGATCGCGAAACGAGCCACAATCTGAACCGTTTGTTGGACAAGCCCGTTTTTACTGTTTGGTGTGAGTTTCGCTATTGCAAATAGCTTTTTGCTGAACAGCCCGAATCATGCATCGGGCTTCTATTTTTTGATATATTTTCAGGAAACCTATGGGTTTTCATTGCGATCACCCATAAAGCCTCCTTTTTTTCAATTATCCCCCCTTTTCTGAGTAAGCAATAGCCTTGGCTCAAGATACCGGTATTGTGTCCCTAGAACCCCGCATCAGTTTGATGATAAGAACTTATCAGATGCTAACAGGCTCAATACAACCAAAAGGAGCCCGTTAACCTAATTGTGACAATCTTTATTTGTGGTTCTTACAAAACTCAATAAATACTTCACTAGGCATAGGTTTAGCAATAAAATATCCTTGTGCTATGTCACAACCCAAGGCCTTTAACTTATCCCATATCTGTTGGGTTTCTACACCTTCAGCAACGGTATGCATTTTAAATTCTTTGGCTAATAAAATGCATATTCTGGCAATGGCAACAGCTTCATCATCTTTTTCCATGCGTCTGACAAAATGCTGGTCTATTTTTAATTCAGAAAAGGGGGATTGATACAGTTTTTTTAGTGATGAATCACCTGTGCCAAAATCATCTATAGAAAGTGAGAAGCCTTTCATGCGTAGTCGATTAAAAATATCCAGGGCAGCAGTTGTATCAGTCAGTATTTCAGACTCAGTTAATTCTAAAGTGAATGCTTCGGGTGCTATATTATGATTTTTTAAAAGTGCCCCCAACTTTTCAGGTAAAGCCAGGTCATTAATGTTTTGTGCTGACAAATTTATCGACAAATTTGTATCAATTCCTCTAGCCTTAAATTGTTGGTAGGATTTAATAGAATCTAAAATAACAGTCTCAGTTAACTCACCCATTAATTGATGATGTTCTGCTAATGGAATAAATTGATCGGGGAAAACCAGCCCCCGAATGGGGTGTTGCCAACGGACTAAAACTTCAGCCCCAGATAACGAACCATCTTCGAAACTGACCTGTGGTTGAAAATAAACAATAAGCTCATGCTTTTGTAGTGCCTGTTGTAGTTCCTCAACTGAAATTTCACCCTCAGGCTTAACAGTTTTAATGTCTGGTATTTGTTTTACCTTAGGGGGTAGGTCACATTGTTGATGCACTTCTGTTAGCACATCAATAAATACTTCTGTATCTATAGGCTTACTCAGTATTTTAGCTACTCGCAATTGTTTTGATTCTGCGAGTTGTTTTGCTGAGTGTAGCACTCGTTCATCAAAGCCACTGACAAGAATAAAAGTGGGACTCACTCTTTTGTCAGCCAATTCTCGCATGATCTCAATACCATCCTTTTCTGGCATATTTAAATCCAGTACCACAAGATCATTATCTGTAATGGGTTCTAATAAAAACTGTACCCCTGATGTAAAAGCAGTGCTCTTGAAACCAGCGGCATTCGCCATTGCCTGCATAAGTTCCAGATAATTCTCATCATCATCATCAACAAGATAAATAATACTGTGATTAGATATTGTTAACGGACCGACTTTTTGAATTGCTATAGTAATATTTTCTTCATACCCTGCAATATAGGATGATATTCGTTGATCAGTCCCTTCAATATGCTCAATAAACCAATCTCTTAAAAATATAACGAAATCAGCAGAGGATGTTTGTCCAGCCTCTACCAAAAAGAATTGCTGTTTAATTTGCTTAATCAGTTCTTTGTGGATGGCGAAATGATTCTCACAATAAGGATAGGCTGAAGCATCCATAATGGCTTCTTCACGTTTAAAGTGTGACTCTGTATAGGCTACGAGTTCAGAGGCTAAGCGATATAACCGGGTGCTATCTGAACCTTTTTGACTGAGTAAATAGGCCTCATTAAAAAGTTGAAACATCATTTTATGATCGTTATCAATCTCGCTTACGCCAACACTTAATTCTTCAGTCCAATGCCAAGATTTATTTTTTTCTGATCTGTTTTCCATTACTGCTCACCTGCAAGAAGAATAAAGCCATCCAATAAAAGCCGAACATGTGTCAATAGTTCATGGCTATCATAAGGTTTATATAACATATTATCCTTTAGCGTAGAGTCAGTTAAAATACTGTGTCGATCACCACTAAAACCACTGGTCAATTGTATTTTTATCGTGGGGTAGCACTCCAATACTTTTTGTGCCATTTGATAACCATCCATATTAGGCATAATAACATCGCTTAATATAAGGTCAATAGATTGGGTAGGTATAATATCAAGTGCTTCTTTTCCATCACCTGCAGTTAAAACTTTATATCCCGCATCCAACAAAATTTGTCTGGCTAATTCACGTAAAGCAGGCTCATCATCGACGACTAAAATCGTTTCATTCCCCGATAATTTAGGTTCTACATTTGTAATATTTGTTTTTTTAATGCTATCAGTTAGTTGATGATAGCGAGGAAAGTAAAGACTGAACTGTGTTCCATCTCCGTCTTGGGAATAGACATTAATTGCACCACCAGTCCGCTCTATAAATCCAAAGACCTGGCTTAATCCAAGACCATTTCCTGCATCTCCTTTGGTACTAAAAAAAGGATCAAATATTTTGTCTTTTACAGTCGCATCAATTCCTGTTCCTGTGTCGGCAATGGTCAGTTTAATATAATCATTAGCAGCTATATTAAGGTATTTTGCCTCTTTTTCTGCAAGGTGGATATTGTGAGTGCTAATGCTCAATGTTCCTCCTTCCGGCATTGCATACTTAGCATTGATAGCCATGTTTAAAACAGCGTCTTCAAATTCACCTATATCTAACCATACCAAGTCATCTTCTGCCGTTAAATCAAAATTAAGGGTAATAACAGAGGTCAGCGATTTAGCTAAAATATCACGAAAATTCTGCAAAGCTAGGTTGATATTACAGGGCTCTGCATGACTACTTTCTGGACGAGAGAAATTGAGCATTTTCTTAGTTAGTTTTTTTCCTCGTTCAGTCGCATGCACAATTTCATTGATAAACTTTTCTGCTCCCTCTATATTGTGACATTTTCGTTTAAGTAACCCTGTATACCCAGTAATCACACCCAGCATATTATTGTAGTCATGGGCAATGCCACCCACAATTTTACCTAATGCCTCCATTTTCTGACTACGAATTGCATGCTCTTCAGCCAGTTTACGTCTACTGGCATCTCTACCTTCAGCCACCAGTGATGCAACATACCCTTTTTCATCGAAGACGGGATGTACGCTAAAATCAATCCATACCAATCCATCTAAAGTTGCAATTTCAACTTCTCTGTTAATGGTCTCACCTACTGCTGCTAGCCTACAATCATTCTCGATCATTGATTGAATAGTTTTGTTATAAGAAAACCAAGGACCATTCCATAATTTAGAATTACTCACCTCATTTTCAGTAAGTCCTTGTGTCATTAATGGCGAAGTATTGATAAAGCTAATGGTTCCATTGGGTAATAGTGTTACTACCATAGTTAACATACTGTTCAAAACTTGTTGTAATTGATCCTTATTATCTTGTTCCTGTTCTTTTAAGCGCTCCTGTTCAGTGACATCCATGACCAAAGAGGATATGCCAATTACTTTTCCTTCCTCATTAATCAGAGGGGTGTTGTACCATTCACAGAGAATAGTGTGTCCATCTTTAGTTATATTCTCATTGCGGCTTCGTCTTCCGCCTGTATTAGTTAATAAGCCGGCCCATACTTTATCAACAGCATCTCTTGCACTTTCAGTAAGTATATTTTTGGTAATATGTTGCCCATAAATTTCAGATTTTTTAAAACCAAACATTTGTTCTGCTGCTGGATTTAAATCAAGAAATTCAAATGCTGTATTCCACTCAATCATTCCTAAAGGGGTGTCTTTCCAGTGCAGAGTTAACCGCTGCATACTACTGTTAAGTTCTTTGCGGATTTTATACTTCTCTGTTACATCATTAAAAACCAGAATCATTCCCAAAATAGCATTGTTGGCATCACGTATCGGTGCTGCAGAATCCGCAATTTGATATTCCTTTTTATTTTTGGCAATCAACGTGGTGTGGTTACTGAGATAGACTGTTTTCCCGGTATTAATAACTTTATCTACAGGGTTTTCGATAGGTTTGCGAGTGGATGCATCAATAATAGGGAAGATGGTTTTTAATGATATCCCCTCTGCTTCAGTTAACGACCAGCCCGTAAGTTGTTCCGCTATTGGGTTCATGCGTGTAACACAGCCGTTAATATCTGTTGCTATAACAGCATCACCAATACTGTTTAAAGTAACAGCAAGGTTTTGTTCGCGTTGCTGAAGTAGTTTACTAGTTTGTTCCAGAGTTTTTCCCAGCAACATCAATTCACCCTTTCCAAATAATGGGTTTGAGGTGAAAAAGTTGCCTTTGCCAATTTCTTCGGTAAAACAAACCAGTCGCTTTAAGGGTTTACTAATAATAAAATGTTGAATAAGTAATAATAGCAACAGTGAAAAAATGACTGCAATAGCACTTAAAACACTTTGCTCAAAGGTCTTTTGCCAAATAGCTTGGTGAGCAACTGAATTATCATAGATAAAGTAGATCACACCTACGTTATGATCACGTAATTGTGTTGATGGTGAGGATAGGATAATCGGCGTATATGCAAAATATTGCGCTGTTTCTGGATTGTTTTGTATGATGGTATAAAAGTTTTTTTGTGATTTTGTAACTGTATTTAAATCAAATTCAGTAAATAAATTTTTTGCTACTTTGTTTTTCCAACGACGGTTATTGGCAAAAAGAATCATTCCTTTGCTATCTATTAAAGAGATAACCTTAGTCTGAGGCATCAGATCGATATAGCTTAATTCACGCTCAATATGATTGCTGTCTTGCTGTTGAATAAACACCTCCAACCTCAATTGCAAACGTTCCATTTGTTCATGTATATGTTGCTCTGTTTGTTGATGAAGCAAATCTAGCTCAATACGATAGTTAAAGAAAAATATACTGCTCAACAGACTAGCAAATATAAAAAAGCTACTCATCGGTAGCCATAGTTTTAATCGATACGATTTGGTTTTATTTTTCATGGAAAAATAGGCTCTCTATTGATATTTATTTTTCAGGTAAAAGGCTACCATTAATCAATTGAGATGTATCAATAGATTTAAATAATAACTGTTTATCCGTCATTAAAGATGTTAATTCTGCCACCGAGGTAGATAGGGTATGATTTTCTACGGATAAATAATTGTGATTTTCCAACACGCCAGGTAAGGTGATGCCTTCAAATTGACTCATCACCTTATTACTTTGAACGGCTAAACGGGATGCAATACGCAAAGTGGCGTCAACTATGTTTTGATCAAGATATTCAAGTGCTTTAAAATGAGCTGCAACAATGATTTTTAAAACGTCTTTATGTTGATCTATAACCGATTGCCTAGTGATTAATACATCAACTATTCGTCCAGGAATTTGAGCGCTATCAAACAGAATAATCGCACCTTGAGAGATAATCCTGCTTTTGTGAGGCTCAAAAGTAACTACTGCATCAATAAGCCCTTTTTTATAGGCTGACTCATGCTCATTAGCCATTATGGATTGAAACTTTATATCGCTGATACTTAGGTTTGCCGCCTGCAAAGCACTATCCAATAAAATGGCTCCCACAGCTGAGTTTTCAACTCCGATACGCTTTCCCTTTAGCTCTGCTAATGAATGAATTGTTGGTTTGGCTAATAAAGCATCGGCCCCAACGGATACATCCATGACTAAAATAACCCTAAGATCAGGCTCATACTGCATTAAAACTAAGGACTCATCTAATGTAAGTGCTGCAACATCGAGTGCCCTGTTACGAAAAGCATGAGAAACTTCGGTTGCTGATGGCATCTCAATAAGCTTGATAGGCTTCTTATCAAAATAACCCAAGTTTTGAGCAAGATATAATGATTCGTAGCCAATCCAAAGGTTTGTACCTATTTTTAAAACATTTTGTGGTGTTGGTTCGCAGCCATTAAGGAATAATAACCCTAATAAAAATATACAACGAAAGAAAGGAGAGAGCTTAACAAATTTTATAAATGACATTGGGGTGGTTACTATATGTTTTGTAAGTATATTGATAATAAGTTATTGAACGGATAGGGGCAAATTCTAAATCTAATTTCCAGCAGATGGAATAAACCTGAATTATTTAAAGCAACGTTGTTGGAATAACTGGAAGTCAGCTATGGGACGTAAGCTGACGCCTATCTGTAAGTCCTAATTTTTATATGTCTCTCTCCTAAAAATAATGGGGAAAACGGGGCAATGCTTTTTTAGTTATCTTCCAACGACTTATAACGGCAGTGGATTTGTTGTATTCCCCCCCCCGCTTTCCTCGGTAAAACCAACAAAGGTTGGTAGAATAAAAACTATGGGGCATAAATTAGTCATGATAATCCAAGCTATTGGGTTCTTGTTGTGGAGTTTGAGTGCTCAAGCATCTCAACTATCTGTTGTCACGTTACAAGGTATGGATGCATGCGGATACAGCAAAAGACAGAGTACCCAGGCTCTTGGGTATTGTTGCTTTCCAGAAAGTAGAAAGTGGGTTTGTTACTGCCCTGGAAAATGATGAACGATTTAAATCAGGGTTTTCTTCTTCTAACCAGTCAAGCTTGTTTGCTGAGAAAGCAACGATATCTATAAAGGAGGTGTGATGTCGTCTTGTATCTTAATCGCTTCTTGTAAGGTGTCTCGTTGAAAATCGCTAGCACTACTGGATTCAAGATTATCTATGATTTCATCAAAAGTTATAGCTAAAGAGTATTTTATTTAGTTACAGAGAATAATATATACTTCGCGCGGTTACGACTGCGAATTTATAAGCTACTGATTTTTGTCGATAGCAAGGCGATGAAACAGGCGCATAAGTACCCACGTAAAATTAATTTAACAAAAAAATCTCGTCATTCCTGCGTGCTC
>CAYYNM010000172.1:0-1129 GCA_964472945.1 uncultured Methylomarinum sp.
TATCGGCAAAAATTCAGTGCTTAGAAATCCGCAGTCGTGACCGCGCGAAGTATAATAACTTAATAATTTAAAGAAACTCATCAATATCCACCGTATCGACTTGCTTTTTTGGGTCATCCCAAAACGAGCCTATTTTTCCAGTCGGGGTGCGTTTTCCGGTTGCTTCTGTCCATAAGCGATCAGAAATAGCCTGGATTTGTAAATGAGAGACTTGGTTCAAACTTTTAAAACGCTGACTCATTGCTGTTTGCTTAAACTTTGTATAATCTCGGATAATACTTTTAACCTGCTTAATATCACCTTGCCCCAAATAGGCTTGAGCAGCCAATAAATAAGACATTTTAATACCTTGCTGCAAACCAATCTGCATGGACTGTTGTAAAATTTGTTGTGGATTTTTATCAGCAGGAATATTACCTGGAGTCGTCATCCAGATAGCCGCCTGAATCGCTTTTGGCACACCCCACCACTTTTTATTATCTAAACAGCTCGCCCCTCTGCTCACTTTAGCCGCAATATCTAAAGGTACACCTGCCGCCCCTTCCGAAGCCACATCATTTAACAGTGCCTGAATTCCATTGGCAAGGCCTAATAGCCAATATAACTGCTCCCTATCATTGGAAAAATCAGGGCATTTTAGCCCCGGCTCAATAAAGGCTTTGAGCAAGTATTGATAACCCTTGAACTGTCTTTGAGCCGCCAAACCCAGTAACCGTTGCTGAGCAATACGGGCATCTTGCGCTTCAGTTACATTTTTAGCGTAAACGGCTCGTAAATAACGTAAATTCTCATTTTGGGCTTTAAATTCGGTACAATTTCCTGCCATTAAATAAAACAGAATAGCCAGTTGATCGGGGGGGGTTGTGACTTGTGAAAAACTTAATAGAAAAGGGGAAAATGACTCTGTCATTGAACAGGTTAATGCAATATCATCTGCCGCCAGCATATAGGGCACACCCTGGTCTTCGGCATAACTAATCATTACCTTGCCAGTGCCTTTATAAACTAAAGAACAACCATTTAATACTATTAACAAACAAAATACTAAAAAATAAGGGGTATTTTTTTTCACTTTTTTCCTAAAGTATGTAACTTGATATTGCCATCGTTCCCACGCTCTGCGTGGGAA
>CAYYNM010000172.1:1229-5690 GCA_964472945.1 uncultured Methylomarinum sp.
TTGCCATCGTTCCCACGCTCTGCGTGGGAATGCATTGACAGACGCTCCAGCGTCTCGAAACAAAATGACGCTGGAGCGTCCAAAAGCTGAGTTCCCACGCAGAGCGTGGGAACTATTTTAAGGTACTACAAATCACTATCACTGTAAACTTTAGTCTGCCCCCACTTTCCTTCAGACATAAAAAAAGGGAAGGTTTTAACACCTTCCCTTTTTGGGTTCCGCTAAGTTAAGTAAACCTTAGAAGTTGAAACCGAGAGATCCACCTAATGTAAAGCCATCAGTATCTACACCATCGATATTATCGAAAGAGTGGTGATAACGACCATCAACACCCGCTACAATACCACTAAATAATGCATAGTTAACACCTGCACCAAACTGCATACCTGTGTTTAAGACAGTAATTGCATTTGAAGGTGGGCTGATAATATTAATATCCAAACCTGCTGGAATAATCCAAGGTGTTAATTTACTGCCCTGCATAAATTTAATCTTAGGTGCAATACTAATTCTTAATTGATTAACATCGGCTGTTTTATTATTTAGAGTGGCATTTGCTGTATTTCCAACAACACCAGCAGTACCTCCTGTGTTAATGTTAACAGCATTAAGAGAACCCGCATTATTTTTATTATTACCCAAATGCGTATATTCAACACCCACTTCCATGGCTAAAGCCGTATCATCCATAAAGCCGAACAAGTCATTAGTAGTATTAAAATCAATTGCACCACCATAATAGTAGGCATCTCTATCTACTTTTAAACCACCCAAACCACCTGTACTGGTTCCATTACGGTTATCATTAAAATGTGCCCAACCACCACGGAATGCGATTAAATTATCTTTAGCCACTAATTGAATAGGTGCATTTTTCATAGAAGCCATCCATTGATCCAACTCTTGTACTTTAGTTGAATCAGCAGCACTAGCCGCTACTGTTTTTACACGGCTTAATTCTGCTTGCATGGCTTGCATCATAGTTGCCATTTGGTCAACTTGTGACTGTAAAGCTGCTGTTTTTTTAGCGTTTGCGTCTGCTTGTGTTTGAGCAGCCGCTTGCGGAGAAACCAACGCTCCAGCTAGTGTTAATGTCGCTGTAGCTACGCTCAACGCAATCTTTGTTTTTTTGATCATTGATTTCTCCCTCATAGAGATTATTATTGTTAAACCTAATTTGCTGAAATACAACAAAAGTAATTCACGGGAGTAATAGTAGCAGGTAATTCAATTCCACACAAGTTTTAAGTTAGTTTTTTTATTTATTATATTTCAATAAGTTATAATACTTTTCTAATATTTAACCTTTATTTGTACCTATAAAACAACTAATTAATCTTTGTTGTAACTGTTGTATACTATGCTTTGTTAGCTTTTTTCTAACTATCTTTACATGCTTATTTACTTAGCACAGATTCATTTAATAAATTAAGATCACTTATTTGTAGGGCGGACTTTTAGTCTGTAATAACTTACAACTAAAGTTTGTATGCGTTCCCACTGGGGACGGAGGGAACGAGAAAAAGTTCGCACAAAGACACGAAGAAGAGCAATTATTTTTCTTTGCGTCTCAGTGGCTTTGTGTGAGTATCGTTGTCTGTATAGCCGACTAAAGTCCACTATACGATGTTATAAGAATGTATATTGATTCAACAACTGTCTTTAAATATTATGACCCAAATTTCAGAAGTCACTATTATAGGAAGTGGCGCAATCGGCTTATTAACCGCCAGAGAATTTGTTAAAGCCGGCCTCACTGTTACCCTTATTGATAAATCACTTTCTGGGCAAGAGGCATCTTGGGCCGGTGGTGGTATTTTGCTGCCTCTTTACCCTTGGCGCCAACCTAAAGCGATTAGCACCTTAGTTATTGAGAGTAATAGAAACTATCCCGACTTATCAGCCGACCTCTTTAATACCACCCATATTGACCCCGAATGGTATAACTGTGGTTTACTGATTTGTAAAAACCCTGATATAGACTTAGCATCATCATGGTGCAATCAGCATAGTATTCCTTATAAACCTGCTGATAGTTCTTTTTTTACTGATTTAGAGACTCAAACTATTAATCCATTATGGCTCCCTACCATTGCTCAGGCACGTAACCCACGACTATTAAAATCTTTAAAAGCTTATTTACTTGCTGAAGGCGTTACTTTTATAGAAAATTGTGAGGTGTGTGATGTAAGCATTAACAATGCACAAATTGATACGCTGATAACGAATAAAGGCGATATTAAAGTTAAGCAGTTAATTATTTGTACCGGTGCCTGGACCGGTAAGCTAAGCAAAAAACTTTTACCTAATAGTTTATGCTCACCTGATATTTCACCGGTAAAAGGCCAGATGTTATTATTTGATGCCAAACCCGATACTTTATCGTATATGGTGTTAGATGCTGATTATTATTTAATCCCTAGACGTGATGGAAAAATTTTAGCAGGTAGTTCAGTAGAACATACTGATTTTGATAAAAGCACTTCGCCAGAAGCCAAAGAAAAATTATTTAAAATGGCTACCGAGTTATTTCCGACTTTAAAAGATATTCCTATGGTTAAACACTGGGCTGGTTTACGCCCAGGAACAAAACAAGGGATACCTTATATAGATAAGCACCCTGAAATTAAAAATTTAAGTATTAATGCCGGCCATTTTAGAAATGGTTTAGTGATGGGCCCTGCTTCTGCACGTTTAATATCAGATTTAATTTTAAACAGGAAACCTTGCGTTGATCCTGAGCCTTATAAATTACAATAGCTATAGAGCTTAAACTATGAACTTATACCCTTTGCTTCGCCCTGCTTTATTTTCTCTTGACCCTGAGCTTGCTCATAACCTCACTTTAAAGCTATTAAAACTAGCAGATACAACGGGGCTTTCGGTTTTAAACAAGCCTAGCTCAGAGTATAAACCTGTCACAATAATGGGCTTAGAGTTTAAAAACCCTGTCGGACTTGCAGCAGGGCTGGATAAAAATGGTGATTATATTGATGCCTTGGCCGCTTTGGGCTTTGGTTTTTTAGAAATTGGCACCGTTACCCCAAGAGCTCAGCCTGGAAACCCGAAACCTCGATTATTTCGATTACCTGAGCACGAAGCGATTATTAATCGTATGGGCTTTAATAACCTGGGGATTGATCATTTGCTTGAGCAGGTAAAACAAGCAAGCTATCAAGGTATTTTAGGGATTAATATTGGTAAAAATGCTGATACCCCTATTAAAAATGCGACTGATGATTACTTAATAGGTCTGCGTAAAAGCTATGCTTTGGCTAGCTATATTACCCTTAATATTTCTTCCCCTAACACCAAAAACCTGCGCCAACTGCAACAAGGTGATGAAATCAAGCAATTATTATCAAGCCTTAAAGAAGAGCAACTGGTTTTACAACAAGCTCATAGCAAATATACTCCGCTTGTCGTTAAAATTGCCCCTGATTTAGAGGATAGTGAAATCCTTCATATTGCTAAACTTTTATTAGAATTTGATCTTGATGGGGTGATTGCCACTAATACCACTATTTCCAGAGAAGCAGTTAAAAATCATAAATTTGCTAAAGAAACAGGAGGCTTGAGTGGTGCCCCCGTTAAAGACCAATCGACCTACGTGGTTGCGGGTTTATCGGCTGAATTAAATGGCAAAATTCCAATTATTGCGGCAGGTGGTATTTTATCTGGACAAGATGCTCAGGATAAACTAACCGCTGGTGCTAGTTTGGTTCAAATCTATAGTGGTTTAATTTACCGTGGTCCACAGTTGGTTGAGGATATTTTGCAGAGGGTTTAAAATCAGTTTCCTTATTTTTACTCTGCTTTAAACAAAAGAAATTAAAAAAAGTTGAAGAAGAGCATTATTTTATTTCTCCTCTCGGCAATTGCTCCTGCATTGCTCTACCTTCTGCATCCATGCAGTCGACCCAACCCTCCCCATCAGGGGAGGGTTAAGAGAATAAAGAGCTTGTTCTAGTATTTCCTCTGAACCTCGCTCTTAAAGCCCTCCCTTGCTGGGGAGGGTTGGGTGGGGAGAATTTCAAAAAACCATTCTATTTAGCCTCAACAGTCAAACGTAGGCTCTCCATCACCCCATCAAGATTTCTAATCACTTCATTATCCCAAAAACGAATGACCTTAAATCCATGTTGATTTAAAAACAGCGTTCTTTCTGTATCTTTTTCTTCAGCTTCAATATGCTGGGATCCATCCAGCTCAATAATAAGCTGTAATTCAAGGCAAATAAAATCAACAATATAATTGCCGACAGGAAACTGCCGACGAAATTTATAATTTAAAAATCGTTTATTTCTTAACTGTAACCATAATATTTGTTCTGTATCTGTTTGGGATTTTCTTAGTTTACGCGCCAGATGAGTTAAAGTCATTGTTGTTTGTTAAAGGCTGGTTTGTGAAGAAGAGCATTATTTTATTTCTCCTCTCGGCAATTGCTCCTGCATTGCTCTA
>CAYYNM010000172.1:5790-7416 GCA_964472945.1 uncultured Methylomarinum sp.
TGAAGAAGAGCATTATTTTATTTCTCCTCTCGGCAATTGCTCCTGCATTGCTCTACCTTCTGCATCCATGCAGTCGACCCAACCCTCCCCATCAGGGGAGGGTTAAGAGAATAAAGAGCTTGTTCTAGTATTTCCTCTGAACCTCGCTCTTAAAGCCCTCCCTTGCTGGGGAGGGTTGGGTGGGGAGAATTTAAATCAAATTTCTTTACTCCCCTGCAATAGACATCTGCTCTATTAAAATAGACCCTGTTCTTATATTGCCTCGATAATCAATATCATTTCCTATAGAAATAATATTTTTATACATATCTTTTAAATTTCCAGCAATGGTAATCTCTTCTACTGGGTATTGTATTTGCCCCTTTTCTACCCAAAAACCAGATGCACCTCGGGAATAGTCACCTGTCACTTGGTTAACTCCTTGCCCCATTAACTCTGTTACCAATAAACCTGTCTCTAACTGCTTTAGCATCGCAGTAAAATCATTATCACTGGTTTCTACGATTAAATTATGCACCCCACCTGTATTAGCTGTTGTTTTCATCCCTAGTTTTCGAGCTGAGTAACTGCTGAGTACATAGCCTTGCAATATTCCATCTTTCACAATATCTCTTGCTGCCGTAGCGACCCCTTCGGAGTCATAATTTGCACTTCCTAGAGCCATTTTTAAATGGGGTTGCTCATGAATATGGATAAACTCTGGAAAAATTTGGGTGCCTAAAGCATCCAGTAAAAAACTGGATTTTCGGTATAAACTTCCGCCACTTATCGCGCCAATTAAAGAACCTATTAACCCTGATGCCACTTCTGCTGAATATAATACAGGGCATTGACGGGTTGTTAAGCTTCTAGCACCTAAGCGATTAATTGTACGCTCAGCGGCCTTTATCCCTATTGCTTTTGCTGTTTCTAATTTATCTGCATTTCTGGATACGCTATACCAATAATCTCTTTGCATATCTCCATTACGCTCACCTAAAACTGAGCAACTAATGGAATGACGAGTCGATTCATAGCCTTGTAAAAAACCCAAGCTATTCCCCAATACTCTGATACCCTGGTGACTATTGACGCTCGCCCCTTCTGAGTTACTGATTTCTGTATGGTAAGTACGCGCAGCATCTTCACATTCTATTGCTATTTTAATGGCGGCTTCTGCATCAATATTCCAGGGATGGTTACTGTCGAGGTCTGAGAATTCTGTGGCTAAACTGTCTTTTTCGGGCAAACCTGCATATTTATCTGCACTGGAAAAACCAGCAATACTACAAGCTGCTTTAACAGTTTCTTTAATTGAATCAGCTGAAAAATCATTGGTACTGGCTGAACCTTTTTTTTGTCCAATATAAACCGTCACACCTAAACTTTGGTCACAATGGTGTTCAATAGTTTCTACTTCGCCTAAACGAGCATTAACTGAAAGTCCATTATCAATACTTAGTCCTGCTTCAGCAGAACTTGCGCCTTGTTTTTTTGATTCATCCAATAAATCTTGAACCAGATTTTTTATTCTATTTATTTCTTCTTGGTTTTGCACAATATTTTTTACTAATGAGTTAATTAAGATGTCATTAAGGAACGCGCACGGAATAACTTGAGCAACTGACGCAGGATTTTTGTTCGTAT
>CAYYNM010000173.1:0-5249 GCA_964472945.1 uncultured Methylomarinum sp.
CTTTTACTATCTATATACCCGCAATAAACCCAGCCTCTTTAATCCCCGCAACGGCACTGCGTTCATCCTGGTCTGAGACATCACCACTCACACCTACGGAGCCAATAATAATATTATCCTCATTTCGGATTAATACCCCGCCAGGAACTGGCATTACTTTACCTTTAGCAATATCAACCAAGGCATTCATAAAGTCAGGGCGTTGCTGGGCAACTATGCCTAAATTACGAGAAGACATTCTCATATTAACAGCCCCCCATGCTTTTGCTGTCGCAATATCCTGTTTTAAAATACTTGCACCATCTTCTCTTTGCATAGCCTTTAGAAAGCCATTGTCATCTAACACCACAACAGTCAGAGGATCCAGGTTTAACTGACGTGCTTTGGTTAATGCACCATGAATAATTTGATTTGCTTTTTTTAAGGTTAAAACCGTCATTAATAAATCTCTATAAAATTACATCAGCATAAAAATGCTAATTATAACGCTAAAGCAACATATTTTGACAAAGTACTGTAGGGCGGACTTCAGTCCGCTAATACTGTTTGGGGATAGCAGACTGAAGTCCGCTCTACAAAATAGAATCGTCATTATAATATTGTCGAAGTACTATTTTTCTAAAACAGGCTGTATATATTTCCATATTTTATCAGCAATAATAGGTTGAGCTTTTGCATTAGGGTGTAAACCATCTTTTTGCATCATCTCTTTAACCAAAGCGACATCCTCTAAAATAAAAGGTACATAGGGGATATTCATTTCTGCAGCTAACTGGGGGTAAACTTTATAAAACATATCCACATAACGTTTACCATAATTGGGTGGAATGCGCATACTCAGTAACAAGACTTTAGCACCGGATTTTTGTGAACGTTTAACAATTTCCGCTAAATTACTTTTCATTAATTTGGGTGATAAACCACGTAAACCATCATTCGCACCTAACTCTAATAAAACCAGTTCAGGTTTATATTGAGAGAGTGCCCTGTTAATACGCGCCAAGCCACCTGCAGAGGTATCACCACTGATACTTTCATTAAATACGATATAAGATTTGTTGTTGTTATTGAACTTTTGCTGCACTAAACTAACCCAACCCTTACCATTCTCCAATCCATAACCAGCACTAATACTATCCCCTAAGACCAAAATTGATTTAGCGGTTAAGGTGGTTGAAAATAGGCTGATGATTAATGCAAAACAAATTTTAGACATGACACAAACTCACTTAAATATTATTGAAACAGAAAATTTAGGCAAAACAGTTCCCACCTCTGATGGCTCTTTGTGCATCTTGTCATCAGTTGCATTAACAATCAAACCCGCTGAAAGTATAGCGATAGTTGGCACTTCAGGTTCAGGAAAGTCAACTTTACTTGGCTTACTAGCAGGGTTAGACACACCAACTGAAGGTTTTATTAAAATAAAGGGTAAAAATTTAGGCGATATGAATGAAGATGGGCGTGCCGAATTAAGAAACCAGCTTGTCGGATTCGTATTCCAATCTTTTCAACTATTACCAGGCCTAACGGCAGTTGAAAATGTAATGCTACCTCTTGAGTTAAGGGGGGATAAAAATGCCAAAATAGCGGCAGAACAATTATTAGATAGAGTCGGGCTGAGCCATCGTTTAAGTCATACACCTATGAAACTATCAGGTGGGGAACAACAGCGAGTTGCCCTGGCACGCGCTTTTGTTACTGAGCCGGCCATTTTATTTGCTGACGAACCAACGGGCAATTTAGATAGTAAAACAGGTGAGCATATTATTGATTTATTATTTGAATTAAATCAAGAAAAACAAACAACCTTAATATTAGTAACCCATGACAATGCGTTGGCAGCACGCTGCCAACGCACCATAAAACTAGAAGCAGGCCAAGTATTATGAGCCGTTTTAAGCTAGCTATGCGATTATTATTCAGAGATGGTCGTAGTGGTGAGTTAACGATTCTAGTATTGGCATTAATTATTGCAGTCACCAGTTCCACAGCAATTAGTTTATTTGCTGATCGCCTACACCGCACCATGAGCACCCAAGCAGCAGAATTTTTAGCCGCTGATTTAGTGATTACCAGTCCTGCATTAATCCCAGACCATTGGTTAAAAAAAGCCCAAACACTTGGCTTAAATCAAGCTAGAACAGCTGAATTTTCAACGGTATTGATTGAAAATGACGAGTTACTACTTGCTGGGGTTAAAGCGGTTAGTCAACATTATCCGCTCAGGGGGGTGTTAAAAACCACCCAATCAGGTGATTACAATACTGAATCAGTAAAACACCAAGGGCCTGTTGCTGGGAAGGCTTGGCTGGATAAACGGGTTTTATCCACCCTAAAACTACAACTAGGCGATAAATTAATCGTCGGTGAAAAAGCATTAATTGTTAGCCAATTAATCACTTATGAGCCTGATAAAAGAGGTGATCTTTATAGTTTATCACCCCGAGTTATGATTAATGATACCGATCTTGCCGCTACTCAAGTCTTAAAACCTGGAAGTCATGTGCATTATTTCTTTCAATTTAGTGGTTCAGCTAAAGCATTAGAGCAATTTAGACATTGGGTTAAGCCACAACTCAATGCATCACAACGCATAATGGATATACATAAAGACCGTCCAGAATTAGGCAGTGCTTTAAGCCGAGCCGAACGCTATTTAGGCTTGTCCAGTATTATGGTTATTTTAATTTCTGGTGTAGCAATTGCCATGTCCACACGTCGTTACACGGAACGCCACTTTAATGCTACCGCTATTTTGCGCTGTTTAGGCTGTAAACAAGCTGAAATTCTTTGGCTGTATCTTTGCCAATTTATAGTACTGGGTATTGTAGCCTGTGCTTTAGGGAGTTTGTTTGGTTGGTTTGCCCAACAAGTTTTATTTGATTTATTAAAGGATTTATTACCCGCTAAAGTTGCTAAACCTAGTTTTATTGCCATTATTTTAGGGTTTGTAACAGGCTTATCCATTTTATTAGGCTTTGCTTTACCCCCCTTATTACGGCTTAAAAAGGTTTCTCCTTTACGTGTTTTACGCCGAGAATTAGAGCCTTTACCCAGTAGTGCCTGGCTGGTTTATAGTTTAGCTTTATCTTTAATATCTTTGCTAATCTGGCAATATACTCAAGATATTAAAATGACAGTGACCATTATAGCGGGGGGGATAGTGACAACCTTTATCTCCGGGCTTATGCTTTACGTTTTATTAATTCAATGCCGTAAAATATTACCTTACGTGAGTTTAAGCTGGCGTTTTGGTTTACAAGGTTTATTAAGAAACCCTAGAGTAACGGTAAGTCAAACACTGGCCTTTAGTATTACTTTGTTAGCGATGGTACTTAGTTATACAGTAAGAACCGATTTACTGGATGATTGGCAAAATCAGCTACCTGAACACGCCCCCAATTATTTTGTGCTTAATGTTTTTCCTGCACAAGTGGAACCCTTTAAACAATCTTTACAACAGCAAAATATTAACGGAGCTGAGTTTTTCCCTGTCGTGCGTGGTCGATTAGTGAAAATTAACGGTGTCGCTGTACAGAAAATCGTCAGTAAAGACTCCCAGGGGGAACGGGCTACGCACCGAGATTTAAGCCTAACGTGGAGCAGTAATTTACCTAATGATAATAAAACCATTGCTGGGGAGTGGAACCCTTTGCTCTACGGACAAGTTTCTATAGAGCAAAAACTAGCTAAAAGTTTAAATATAACTTTAGGTGATAAACTGACATTCACTATTGGAAGCCAGCAACAACAGGCAACGGTAACTCATATTCGTAGCGTGCAATGGGAGAGCATGAAGCCCAATTTTTATATGATTTTTTCCCCTGTCACGCTAACTAACTACCCAACAACTTATATCACCAGCTTTTATGTGGCAGATGAAAATAAAAATATTTTAAATGCTTTGGTTAAAAAGTATCCTAGTATTACCCTCTTGGAAGTAGATGTCATGTTGAAGCAATTTAAAACTATATTGACTCAATTAACAGCGGCTATTAATTATTTATTATATTTTGCCTTACTAGCTGGGTTTACTGTGCTATTTGCTGCTGTTAATACGTCTTTAGACAATAGAATTTATGAAGCGGCACTGATGCGTACATTAGGGGCAAGTCATACGCTATTACGAAAATCGCACCTTATTGAGTTTTCTCTATTAGGTTTAAGCTCGGGATTAATTGCTGTTTTTATTTCAGAATTATTACTTTATGTCATCTATACTTATATACTGCACTTAGACTTTCGGCTTAATGGACTGTTGTGCTTAGGTTTACCTTTACTTAGTTCAATCTGTATCTCAATCGCTGGATTTTTTGGCGTTCGAGGTATAGTAAAAAAACCACCTATGCTTATTTTACGTGAATTGTAAAATAATGGCGGAATGCCTTATCGCTTTTCTGCCTCACCTTCGATCAATTAATACTCAGACCCATTAGAAATATTATGAATAAAATTTTAAAATTAAGCTTAATTACGGGTAGTTTACTTTTAACTGCCTGCGCCTCTCAAACAAACTGGAGCCCTACCGTCGACCCCTACGGAGACCAAAATGCTTATCGGTTAAACCAGGATTTAGAAGAGTGTAGACAGTTAGCACAACGAGCATCAGGTGGAACAGCTAAAGAATCGGCAACAGGTGCGGCTGTTGGTGGGCTTATTGGTGCTGCATCCGGTGCTGCTTTGGGGGCTATTTCTGGAAACCCGGGTAGAGGTGCAGCTTATGGTGCGGCAGCTGGTGTTATAGGAGGTGGTGTTAAACAAGGATTCAGTGCAGAAAACAGCTATAAAAGAGCTTATAACAACTGCATGCGCCATAGAGGTCATTATACGGTTAATTAATGGCTCTTAGGGAGGCGGTAACAAATTATGAATTGTAGAGTGGACTAATTCGCTTTTTATTAAATTAATTCTTCTTGGGTACTTGTCAGTTATTGCGGACTAAAGTCCGCTCTGCAATCATAAACAATGGTTTATGTAAGAGCTATGTAATAATTTTTTAAATGGAAATTCAATTATTTTCAACTATTTAGAATAAATACTTTTATTTCCTTGTAGATAAACCCTTACAAACTTTAATTTTATTCAAAATAGCCTAAACTTATAAAATGATTAAGTAAAAGGTAGCACTATATGAAACTCAAAATTACCCCTACATCTAATAGACGAAATTTAGGCCCTGATGATTTTATTGTCTCCAAAACAGATATTAAAGGCAGGATAACCTACGCTAACCGTATTTTTATGGA
>CAYYNM010000173.1:5349-7396 GCA_964472945.1 uncultured Methylomarinum sp.
GACGCCAGCCTCCACAATCAGCACTTGATGTGTTAATCCCCGTGTATAAAGAGATGCTTGCCATTGAAAAACGCTCATCTGCTAAAGAGGCTCCCGAAAAATCAATTGCTTATTTAGTTGATGTAGTCCAGCAAGTTGGAGCTAAAAGTTATGATAGTCTTGTTTTAAACCTCTACAAACCAAATGGAGTGTAAAATGGCTCATTCCAGTGCGAATATCCCTTTTTTAAGAACTAAAATTAATTATCTGGTAATAGCTAATTGCTTAATAGCTATTACAATTTTTAGTTACTCTAGCTTTCAATACGGTTTTTCATGGATTACCCTTTGTTTAATACTTCCCTTATTTCTAGTTGCTTTTTTTGGCTGGAAGTCTATACAAAAACCGTTGCAAGCAATAGACCAGATTCAAACAGTTTTAACACGCACCAATCAAGGTGAGCTTTATCATAGAATAACCCAGACAAAAGGTTTGGGAGAAATAGGTAAGGTTGCCTGGGAACTAAATGAAATGCTGGATATAATGGAGTCTTATTTTAAAGAAGTTCATTCCTGTTTCCAACAGGTTTCAAAAGGTAATCATGACAGGTATGCGTTTGCTGATGGCTTTCCTGGTTTATTAAAAACTTCTGCTAAAAATATGAATGAAGCCCTTCAACAAATGAGCAAAAATGAAATTTTAATGACCAAAAACAAGTTATCTGCAGGCTTACATGGTTTAAATACGGTTAATTTACTGGATAATTTAAAAGCAAATCAACAGGATTTAATTAATATAACCGAGCAAATGCAAAAGGTTGAAGATATTGCTACCGAAACTGGAAATAGTGCCGATGCCAGCCTTACGACTGTCGATACCATTAGTTCTTCCCTAACAAATATTAATACCAATATCCATTCGGTATCAGATGTTATTTCAGCATTGATAAATGATAGTAAAAAGGTAACTGACTCCTTATCAATGATTACAGGAATAGCTGACCAAACCAACCTTTTAGCTTTAAATGCCTCTATTGAGGCAGCTAGAGCAGGAGAACATGGCCGAGGATTTGCTGTCGTTGCTGATGAAGTTAAAAGCTTATCAGAGCATACCAAAAATGCTGCTTTAGAAGTTTCTCAGACCTTAACCTCATTTAATAAACGGGTTGAACAAATGCATTCAGAGGCTGAAAGTTCATCTAATTTATCAGAAGAGATAATGCAGCAAGTTAACTCATTTAAAACCCAATTCTCTGGACTCTCTGAATCAGCTAAAGCCTCTATTGATTATATTAGCTATGCTAAAGATAAAAGTTTTGGCTTACTGACTAAGCTTGATCATATTATATATAAGCAAAATGGCTACGTTGCTATAGAAAATTCAGAACCCTGTTCACAGGCAGATGCTATTAGTGTGGATAATCATAGTTGCCGTCTAGGTAAGTGGTATTACGAAGGAATAGGATATCAGAATTTTAGAGGAACTCATGCTTATGCTAGCTTGGATTTACCCCATGGCGATGTGCATAATTATACTCAACAAGCTTATGCAACTTCACGTGAGAACTGGATTGATAACCCTGAACTATTAGATGATATTATTCTCCAGATGCAATCTTCAGAAGATGCCAGTGCAGATGTTATGACGCAAATTGACAGTATGATTGAGGAGAAACATCAAAAGCTCTGAGTACACAATAAGGCAAACCAACACTCAGAGGCTGTGAAAAAATCATTCTTTTAGTCCCCCCCTTTGAAAAATGGGGGTTGAGGGGGATTTTATAAAAAATAACTCATTGAAATAAAAGGTTTTATTTTTAAGGCTCAAACCTCTCCCCCCTAATACCTCTTTGCTAGAGAGGTGGGAATAAAAGTTAATAAATTCACAGCTTCTCACTAGAAAACTGGCGGCTTAGACTTTAAATTATCTTTATAAATGGGGTGGGTACCTCCCACCTGCGCCGTCTCGTACCTTCGTCCTTGAACCGGAGGTTCAAGTGGAGGCTTCATCAGCTGATCAGGCTTCCCGTATAAAACAGGCATGCACACCACAAACTTGAATCCGCTTC
>CAYYNM010000174.1:0-7257 GCA_964472945.1 uncultured Methylomarinum sp.
CACCTGCCATTGGCATACCCACGGTAAACATGTGATGCGCCCAAACAATAAATGATAGAAAAGCAATCGATGCTGTTGCATAAACCATTGAAGAATATCCAAACAAAGGTTTACGAGCAAAAACAGGAATAATAGTAGAAGCCACTCCAAAGGTTGGCAAAATCATCACATAAACTTCAGGGTGTCCAAAAAACCAGAAAATATGTTGATAAAGAACAGGATCACCACCACCTGCCGCATCAAAAAAGCTAGTATCAAAGAAACGGTCAGTTAATAGCATCGTCACCGCACCAGCAAATACTGGCATAATTGCAATTAACAAAAATGCAGTAATTAACCAGGTCCATACAAATAATGGCATTTTCATTAATGTCATTGCAGGTGCTCGCATATTAAAAATAGTTGCAATAATATTAATCGCACCCATAATCGACGAAATACCTAATAAATGCACAGAGAAAATGGCAAAAGGTAAAGCATTACCTGTTTGTAATACTAACGGTGGGTACAGTGTCCAGCCAGCTGCAGGTGCTCCACCTTCCATAAATAAAGTGCTTGCCAGCAATACCACACCCGCGACCAACAACCAGAAACTCATATTGTTCATACGAGGTAAAGCCATATCTGGCGCACCAATCATTAATGGAATCTGCCAATTAGCCAAACCTACAAATGCAGGCATAACCGCACCAAACACCATCACTAAGGCATGCATAGTCGTCATTGAATTAAAAAACTGTGGCTCAACAAACTGCATACCCGGTTCAAAAAGCTCTGCCCGAATAATAAGAGCCATCGACCCACCCACAAAAAACATTATTAGTGCGAACAGTAAATAGAGTGTCCCTATATCTTTATGGTTAGTGGTTACTACCCACCTTAGTAAGCCCTTTGCAGGACCGTGATCGTGATGATCATCATGTTCAGCTGTTACAGCAGACATATTTATTACCTCTTTAATAATATTTAAAAGATTAGACTCAAGAAAATTTAACGTAACAACTATATGTCGTTATTCTCGTCTTCACCTTCTGGTAAAGCTACTTGTTTTGACTTAATTGCTGAGGGTTGAATTGAATCACCCACTTCATTGCCTAAGCCGTTACGAATAAATGTGGCTACCGCTGCAAAATCAACTGCACTCAGCATTTGACCAAAAGCGGGCATCATACCTTTTCCGTTCAACATCAAATCAACTTGTGCGTCCATGTCACCTGTAACAATTGCACTCTTACTAATAGCCGGAAATGTTCCAGCCATTCCTGAACCATCTGCCATATGACATGATGCACAGCTGCTACTATAAACAGCTTCACCTTTAGCAATTAACACATCAGTAGCCCACTCTTTATCAGCGGCACTTGCTTCAGCGACTGCTATGCCTTTCTGCTCACTTACCCATTCAGCATAATCATCTTTTTCCATTGCGATCAGTACAATAGGCATAAACCCATGGTCTTTGCCACATAACTCAGTACATTGACCACGATACGTTCCAGGTTTTTCTATTAAAGTCCAGGCGTCATTAATAAACCCAGGAATTGTATCTTGTTTCCAACCTAAGTCAGGTACCCACCATGAGTGAATAACATCACCCGCGGTAAACAAAAAACGTATTTTTGTATTAATAGGTACAACTAAAGGCTTATCAACATTTAATAGATAATGCGGAACCGAACGGGGATCAATACCAGAATTTCTTTGACGTGCTTTATTACTTGCTTCATCCAGGCTACTAAAAAAATGGATTCCATTATCTAAATACTCATACTCCCATTTCCATTGCCAACCCGTTACTTTAATTGACATATCGGATTCATGCACACCATCCATTTTCATCATTAATTTAGTAGCAGGAATAGCCATTACCACTAAAATGATAGTTGGGATGATTGTCCACATAATCTCTACAGTGGTACTTTCATGGAATTGTTCTGCTTTATGGCCCATTGATTTACGATGATAGTAAATCGAATAAAACATAGTACCAAATACAGCAATACCAATAAAAATACAGACCCATAGAACCCACATATGCAGGCCATAAATATCATTACTAACTTCTGTTACCCCCCGCATTAGATTGAGGGTGTAATCCGCATGGGCATTACTCAACCCTAAGATCATCAAGGTAAGAGTAGCGAATAGTTGCTTTGTTTTTATCACGGAGAAACCTCCTGTTTGTAGTTATAAACTTGTATGCATTATTTTTATTATTCAAGAAAAACCTTTGCCAGCATTGCCCAACAAAACTTTTCTTAAGCTTTAGACTTAAGCTATTTAATTTTTTTTGCAAATTAACTGCGTAATTCTACCCTATCAAGGTTTTCTATTCCAGAACGATTTAACAGGTCACGTTCTTATAGGCACAAAAAAAGACCTGAAAATCATATTTACAGGTCTTTCTATAAAAAATACTTGTTTGTCGATCACGGCTCTTAACAAACCATAGCTTATGATTTGTATATATACTTCGCGCAGTCACGGATGCGAAATTTATAAGCTGCTAATTTTTTTGTCGATAGCAACGACTGCATGGATACAGGAGGTAGAGTATCGCAGGAGCAGTTGCCGAGGCGATAAAACAGGCGCATAGCAAGCTACGCAACTGCTTCAGCAACACAACTATCGGCAAAAATTCAGTGGTTAGAAACCTGCAGTCGTGACCGTGCGAAGTATAATAGCCATACCGCCTATTAACTTAGAGCAACATTAGTTGCTTTATCAAAGGTTGGGATATGGCTATCCAACCAATCTTTAACCATAATAGCAACTTCAGCTGTCACTTCAGCATCACCTGCATGAAATGCTGTTTGTAAACCACCACATGTTTCTAATAATTTTGTATGTTCTTCTTTATGTTGATCATACCCCGCATAATTTGCAGCTATCATTTCTTTTTCTTCATGGGCAAAGTGATCAACAACATAAGAAATTAAAGAATCCAAAGACACACCAATTTGAGAGCGCTCAGCACCACCAGCCACATCATCATATACTTTATTTAAACGAGCAAAAAGTTCTTTATGCTCTGTATCAATAAAACCCACGCTAGTGCCATGTTGTGCTTCAGTCCAAGTAATTAAAGACATATCTTTTCTCCAAGTTGTATTTTTATAATTAGGAGCGATAATTATGAGGCTTTATTTTTTTTATATTTTGACTTAGATCAATTTTTCTTCACTTAAGATTTTTGCTAGAATATCAAAATCCATTTCATCTAAATAAGGCAAAACACCTAACAAAGGAACTGATATTTTTTGCTTTATAGTATTAATATTTTCTGTTTGTAACGACATACCAGGGTCTACACATACCGCTAACCATCCTGCACAAGCTATTTTAGCAGACTGAATAGCTTGAAAAGTTAACCTCGCATGATTAATACACCCCAAACGAATAGCAACCACCATAATCACAGGAATTTGTAACGCCTTAGCAAGGTCAGCTATGTCCTCCTCCTTATTGAGTGGAGCAAACCAACCTCCAGCACCTTCGACAACAACCACATCAGCCTTGGTTTTTAAGTATTCAAAACCCTGCACAATATTATTAATCTTTACTGGGTTTTTATCTGCTGCTAAATGTGGAGAAACAGGTGACTCATAAGCATAAGGATTAATTTCTTGATATTGCAATGCTACAGATGAGTTTTGCTGCAATAACAATGCATCTTCATTTTTTAACTGCCCATCCATCCACTCACAGCCCGCCGCTACAGGCTTCATTCCAACAACAGACAAACCTTGTGCCTTAAAGCACCTCATTAACGCCACTGTTGAATAAGTTTTACCGACTCCTGTATCGGTACCTGTGATAAAAAAAAATTTTTTCATTGTACCCCTTATACCTTAAATATAGAACTCTAACAAACAACTTAAATAATTGTCATTGCCAAGTAATAAAGACACAGTAGACTTTCTGTGATTACAAAATCCTTCATTTTATAATCACAACAAGATTGTTTTTAAAAAAACTTTATATCGAGAGCATAAAAATGAGCCATAAAAAGTTAAACCTTTATTCATCGCTAGCAATTGGTATTGCTATAGCAATAAATAGTAGCACCCCCTTCGCCCACGAACCCATAACACCGATTGAACATGTTATCGTAATCATTGGAGAAAACGTCTCTTTTGATACGTTGTATGGTGCATACACCCCCCTAAAGGCCAAACGATAAAAAATTTATTATCATTAGGTATCATCAATAGCAATGGCACACCTGACCGAAATTACAAAAAAGCTTCACAGCGGGAAGGCTTTAACCCTTCAGATGAATACACAGCAAACCCTTTAAGAGGCCCATTTTACACGACGTTACCACAACCTTTGCAAACGGGAATTCTCGACCCCAGTACTTTTCAGTTTATCAGCGGCATTACTGACCCTCGCTTCCCGACTGACCTTCCCAACGGCCCTTTTCAAATAACTAAGTATGGTTCAGTCAACTCTGCAACGGGGGACCCCGCTCACCGGTTTTTTTCAAATGTGGCAACAAACATCTGGTAGCAATAAAGATCATAGCTTGTTTACCTGGGTGACTACAACTACCGGTATTGGTGGGGACAATGGCGTTGACAGCCCTACACCTGATAACACTCAGCAAGGTGGTGAGCTAATGGGATTTTATAATATGGCACAGGGTGACGCACCTATATTCAACCAATTGGCAAAAAATTATGCTTTATAGATCTTCGCACATGAATTGATACTTTTAAGTATCATTCATTTACGTCTAGTTTTAAATCTTCTGTCCAGAATTTATCTTCAATCTTTCTCTCTTTTGCGATGATTTTTGCACATGTTTTAGCCGTGACTTTTTCAAAACCAGAATCAAGCTGCTCGATTAAATTATCCATTGTAAAATTGCAATTTCTAGCCACATGGTTTTTAACTACTCCCCAGCAAGTTTCTATTGGTTGCAATTCAGGGTGGTACGGTGGAGTCCTGACAACATCATGCCCATGAGTTCGCGCTATTTCATCAATTGCATAAACAGGTTCAGGTGCTATTTTTTTAAGGTTTCCACTAACTCAGGTTTTAAGCAATCGTCACGGCAGTGAATTTTGTTTTGTGCCAGCCATACCATGATTTTTTTCTTGGAGGATGACGGTGTTGGAGGCGAATGCTTTGAAAGACTATTATGATAAGGTGCATTATCCATAATGATAAGAGAATTTTCAGGTATATTTGGAAGAAGCATCTCTGCAAACCATTTTGTAAACAATTCCAAATTCATTTGTCCGTGATAATCTCCAGTCTTTCTTGTACTTTTAAATATGAGTTTTGAACCAGAAACCCAGCCAGCTTTAGTGATTGCATTGATAATGATGAGACGCTCTCCTTTTCCTGTTGGTTTCTGTACCCAAGAGCCGTCTTCACCTGAGTACCAGATAAAGTCATTGCTATGATTTTTGCTGACATACGATTCATCTAAATAAACTTCGGGTCTAATTGTATCCGTACCTACTTTCGACAAGCGGTTACTTCTCATTGTTCTCAGGTAACGTTGCCTAGCAGCAATGACATGATCCTTTTCTTTTAAATGTTGTAACCGTGTTCCTTTGCCAAATTCAAATCCCCATCGATTAAGAGTTCTTGCCAATGTTGCAATATGAAACGCTTCATTATTCGAGATTCCATTTAGAAAATCTCGAATATTTACAAGTGTTATATATTCTCCGTTAGTGTTTGCAGACCGAATGTAGGCTCGAACTGATCCTTGATGCGACGCACTAACTGCATGAGCTGGACGACCACGCATTTTTGCTGGCTCATCAAGTAAATCAGGATTACGATTATAATCTGCCATAACTCTCTTGACAGTCGCCACGCCAATACTAAGAGCATCAGCCGTCCGTTTTGTACTAGGCTCAATCAGCTCAAATTTGTTTTGGTCGAAATACTGCTTTACTGAAACAACAAGTTTTTTAGTTTCTGGCGTTAATGGCTTACCACGACAGGAAATCATACTCTATCCACCCTTAAGTCTAATGGATTTAAGAATAGAGTATTATGTTAAAAGTTGCAATATTAAGTATCAATTCATATGCGAACATCTATAGAGTATATATTCCATGCTGCTCTAAAGCTGCGATTTCCTCATTTACGCGCCTATCTCTATCTATAATTCCATAAACCGACAGATGGTGGAGTTGTTCACTATTTTTTAGTGCTTTTGTAGACTGTATGACTTGAGAGCAAGAGCCTCTCGGAATTACCAATAAATTGTTTAATACTGAACGATATAACGACAAGTCAAAACTACCATTTTCTCCCTCAACAAAAACAACAGGCTTTCGGTTACCTAATATTTCTATAAGTAGAGATTCAGGCAACCCCTCTATTTCCTGAATCAGTTCCCATTCCCATTTTTGTCCATCATAGGATTTTAGCCAGATTTTTTTTGCTACTTCTTGAGAAACTGCAAAATCTACATCATGAGTTAAATACACGAATAAGCAATCTTCCCTTAACTTTTCCAATTCATTCCAAAGTGGGGCTTGTACTGACTTATGTAAATGAATTTCTGGCTCATCAATTATAATTATTCCATCTTTCGGAGCCGCTAAGCATTGACCAATTAGGTAGAAAATAACTCGCTCACCATCACTCATTTCGGAGGCGTCATATAATACGTTATCTTCACTCCCCTTTACTCTTGTTTGGATTCTCAGCCCTCCTAAAATCAATTCTCTATGTGGAAGTATGGTTTCCCATAGACGTTTTACAGTATCCAATTTTGTTGTAGGTGGCTCTACTTTTTCAATTTGACTCCTTGAATCAGCCAAATATTTTGAGCTTTTTTCTGTATGGTCTGAAAAAAGATAAACCATTAGTTTTTGAAAGTCATTAAGCATAAAAACAGAGGGTTTACTTCCCCATTTATGGCCTTGCTTATGCCCCCAAGTGCCATCAACGTTGCCAAAAAGTAAATCTTTTTCAGCACGTTCTATAGATGTTGGTGTAATCGTATCAGGCATTGAAAGTGACTTTTGTGCTGAAATTCGATGTACTTTTTCTTTTTGTGGTGAAGTCATTTCTATCCATGTACCAAGTCTTGTTTTACCTGCTCCATTAGCACCTATAAGAAGAAAACTTGTATTTGTTTTGAGTTCTTCATTTCCTCCATCTGATTTAGGCAACAAAAGTGAAAATTCTCTATCCATATATTTCTCGATTCATTGAATTATTGAAAGGCATAACGCGACGCTCAGGAGTATTTTGAGATGGCTTCATCATCTCATAAATATC
>CAYYNM010000175.1:0-7169 GCA_964472945.1 uncultured Methylomarinum sp.
CTTCTTTAAAAGGCACTTCGCCTTGAAATTTAAGCCCCATCATAATCATTCTGGCGACCCAGAAAAAGATAATGTCAAAACCTGTAACTAATACGCTGCTTGGGTAATGTTGTGCTAATTCAGCTGTTTTCTCTGGCCATCCCAGGGTTGAAAAAGGCCATAAGGCAGAGGAGAACCAAGTATCTAAAACATCTTCGTCCTGCCTTAATGGGTAATCTGCTGCCAAGTTATGTTTCTCGCGAATTTCTTGTTCAGACCGACCGACATAGATATTGTCTTCATCATCATACCAGGCGGGGATTCTATGCCCCCACCAGATTTGCCTTGAAATACACCAATCCTGGATATTTCGCATCCATTCAAAATAAGTATTTTTCCAGTTATCCGGGACAAATTTAATATCACCCTTTTCAACGGCTTCAATAGCTGGTTGAGCAAGCGGCCCTACTTTTACATACCATTGATTAGTTAAAAGAGGTTCGATAATACTATTTGAACGATCCCCTCGAGGAACAACCAACTTATGGTCTTCGACTTTTTCTAATAAGCCTTGAGAATCCAGGTCTGCAACTATTTGTTTGCGAGCTGCAACACGATCTAAACCAATATACTTCTCTGGGATAAGGTTATTTTCATCTTCTTCATTTGCACGAATTGCCGCATCTTCAGTAAAGATATTAATCAATCCTCCATGAGGAGCATCCATAATAGCGGCTAAATCTTTATGACGAGTCCAGACATCATAATCATTAAAATCATGGGCAGGAGTCACTTTTACACAACCCGTACCAAATTCAGGGTCTACATGTTCATCTGCAATAATTGGAATACGACGGTTTGTTAAGGGGAGTTCTAAAAATTCTCCTAAAAGATGTTTGTAGCGGTCGTCATCTGGGTGGATAGCAACAGCAACATCACCCAGTAATGTTTCTGGGCGAGTAGTGGCAACGACCATATAGCCTGAGCCATTTGATAATGGATAACGCATATGCCACATAAAGCCATTTTCTTCCTCAGATAAAACCTCTAAATCAGAGACAGCGGTGTGTAGTACAGGGTCCCAGTTTACAAGTCGCTTGCCACGATAAATTAGACCTTCTTCATGCAGTTTAATAAATACTTCTTGTACAGCATCTGACATGCCGTCATCCATGGTGAAACGTTCTTTTTCCCAATCTAAAGAGCTTCCCATGCGACGAAGTTGTTTGGTAATGGTATTTCCTGATTCTTCTTTCCATTGCCAAATTTTTTCGACAAATTTTTCCCGACCGTAGTCGTGGCGTGTTTTACCCTCAGCATTGACAATGCGTTCAACCACCATTTGAGTGGCAATCCCTGCATGATCGCTACCTGGTTGCCATAAGGTGCTTTTGCCTTTCATTCGATGGTAGCGGCTTAGGGCATCCATAATAGTATCTTGAAATGCATGCCCCATATGCAGGCTTCCCGTCACATTGGGAGGGGGGATCATAATGCAATATGATTCGCCTTCGGGCTTTGCTTTAAAGTAGCCTTTATCTTCCCAATTTTTATACCAGCGTTGTTCTATTGAATGAGGGGTGTATGTTTTTTCCATGGAAAGTCTATTTATTTATAAAAAGGTGTAGCGCGAGTATTTTGCCCGCAAAAAAGGTAAATAATCATATCTTATGAGTTGATATATCAAAGCCATTTTGTTTATATTGGCGAAAACGTTGTCGTCCTGCTTGTTTTAACGCTTCGTTATTATCAAGGATTTCTAAGACACGATCAGTTTTAGTTAAATCATCAGGGTATTTTGATGATAGATTAAAAATCAGTTTTTGCCATTTCTCTGGTGCGGCCAGAGTACCAATTAAAACGGTTTTTGGGTAATCTGGAACTTTATTTTCTGTCTCGTAGAGCTGATGAGGAATAAAACTATTTTCCCTAAAGGTCCAGAGTTGATTATCTAACTGTTGGCTTTGTTGTAGTGAGTCAGTGTACACATAACAAAACTGACCGTTACGATAAGCTTTTTCTATTAGTTTGCAAGCAAACAGGAACCGAGCGGGTAAGGTGTCGCTTGGTAAAATATAAAAACTAGCTTCAGCCATTTGCTCGGTTAATTAAATATTGACTGAGTAGCGGTACGGGGCGACCTGTTGCTCCTTTGTTTTTACCGCCTGAACGCCATGCTGTACCCGCAATATCAAGGTGAGCCCAACGGTAATCTTCAGTAAAACGAGATAGAAAACAGGCTGCTGTAATGGTGCCTGCATCACGACCACCAATATTAGCCAAATCTGCAAAGTTAGATTTTAATAGCTCGTGATATTCTTCCCAGATAGGTAAACGCCATAAACTGTCACAGGCTGTTTCACTGGCCGTTATTAAATCATTACAAAGTACATCATCGTTGCCTAATAATCCACTGGGGACACGGCCTAATGCCACTAAACAAGCACCGGTTAAGGTGGCTAGATCAATCACTACTTCTGGATTGAATTTTTTTGCATAAGTTAAAGCATCACAAAGGATTAACCGACCTTCTGCATCGGTATTTAATATTTCAATGGTTAAACCTGCCATACTGGTCACAACATCACCGGGTTTATTGGCATCTCCATCTGGCATATTTTCAGATGAAGGAACAATACCGACGACGTTAAGTGCTAAGTTCATTTCAGCTGCGGCCTGTAGTGTGCCTATAACAGTTGCGCCACCGCACATATCGTATTTCATTTCATCCATCCCTGCGCCAGGTTTTAAAGAAATGCCTCCGGCATCAAAAGTTAGGCCTTTACCAACAAGAACAATAGGTTTGCTGTCTTTTTCACCCCCTTGGTAATTTAATACAATAAGCTTTGCTGGCTGGCGGCTACCACGGGAAACAGATAAAAAAGACCCCATGCCTAAAGCTTCCATATCGCTTTCTTCAAGCACTTCAACACTCATTTTGTTACTATTAGAAGCTACCATCGTTGCTTGTTCAGCAAGATAAGTTGGAGTGCAATAATTGCCTGGTAAATCTGCCAATGTTTTTGTTAAATCCATTCCTTTTGCAATAGCACTACCTTGAACTATCCCTATTTCTACTTGAGAGATTGATTCTTCTGTCGCAGAAATAAACAGTTTCTCTAGCGCAATATCCGGGTCTTTAATGCTTTTGGTATTTTGAAACAGGTAAAGAGCGTCATTAAAAACTTCGATAATTTGTCGAGCTTTCCAGCAAGTATCTTGGTCTTTTACTTCAATATCAACCAAAGTACAGGTGGCTGATTTAACTTTTATGGCTTTAACAGCCTTTATTGCTGAGGAAAGTGCTTTACGGTATAGCTTTGCAGTGATTTTTTCTTTTTCACCTAAACCGATAACTAAAATTCGCTTTATTGAACTATTCGGTAAATGGTTAATAAGTAGTGTTTCAGCATTTTTTCCTTTAATATCACCACGCTCGATAAGTTGGGTGATAATGTCCTGGTTTAGCTTGTCAATGGAGTCTGCTGAAGCACTAAGTTGCTGGTTTTCATATATACCAACAATGATGCAATCAGTTTGTTGTTTGTCTAAAGCCAAGGTTTCTATAGAATAGTCCATAAGAGAGTATCTGAATAAGCGTGTTAAAGGGATAATAAAGGTAGATTATACATGAGTTTTTTAAGGTGGGTTGTTTGAGCATTGAGTCGAATAAAAAGGGTGGCACCAGGTCTTATCGGTTTATTTCCGTTTTAGATAAGATGATTGTTAAAGATCTAATGAAAACAGTGTCTGCTGTACTGTTAGTGCTTGTCGTTATTATAGTCAGTCGAAAGTTTATTAAAGTATTGGCGCAAGCTATTGAAGGGCAAATCTCAAATGAGATTGTTTTAAGTTTGCTGGGGCTGAAAATAATAACCGCTATTAGTATTTTTTTACCTGTTTCTGTCTTTATGGCAATATTAATGGTTATAGGGCGGATGTATCGAGATCAAGAAATGGCAGCAGTTGCGTCAGCGGGAGGAGGAGCTTATGTTATTTATCGTGCTATTTTTATCTTAATACTTCCTCTTAGTTTTGTGGCTGCAGGATTTTCTATGCTTGCGACACCCTGGGCAGAAGCTAAAATGAACCAGTTGATACATGAAGATAAAAAACATGCTGATATAAAAGGTATTGCTGCTGGACGATTTAGTGAATATAGCCAGGGAGAATTGGTTTTGTATACGGAAAATATTACTAAAGATAAGCAAATGCAAAATGTCTTTGTGCAAAATAGAAAGGGCAAACGTTTAGGGATTGTTAATGCCAAATACGGCCGAATAAAAAGCTTGCCAGGTGGTTTATACCTGGTATTAAAACAGGGAGAGCGAGTACAAGGAATACCTGGAGAAAATAATTTCATTATTGAAAAATTTGCTGAATATGCAGTACGAATAGAAAAAAAAGAAAGCAATATTCAACAAAATCGAGAAGGTACCCCAACGGCTAAATTATGGACGTCTGATAAGTTGAAGGATATAGCTGAAATACAGAGCCGCTTATCTGTACCATTATCCGTTATTTTTTTAAGCTTATTAGCAGTGCCACTTGCAAAAATTTCACCTAGAGGAGGGGTGTATGGCAGTTTAGTTGTCGCTTTTGCCATTTATTTTATTTTTGGTAATTTAAAGCATGTAAGCCAAAGCTGGGTTGTGAACCAAGTTATCCCTGCTTCATTTGGGTATTATGGTGTATATCTTTTATTATTGCTGTTGGCGGGCATGCTACTGTTACGTCTTTATGGGGCAAAGTGGATTATGATGAAAATTTTAGCTAGGGAGGCTGCGTGAATATTTTAACAAAATATATTGTCAAGGAAGTCTTAAAGGGCTCTGCTATTGCAGCCATATTTTTATTAACATTATTTATGTTGTTTGCCTTTAGAGATGAGTTAAAAGATATGGGTCATGGTGGATATGGTTTAAAACAAATATTAATGTACCTTGCTTTATCTGCACCTACCGTTTTTTATGAGCTACTTCCTTTTGGGGCATTGCTAGGTAGTCTCTTTGTTATTGGGGGAATGGCGAATAATAGTGAAATCATTGCTATGCGAGCGGCAGGAATTTCTATTTTTGGGGTCATAAAAGCTGTTATGTTGGCAGGTCTTGTTATGGTTGTGATAGCTTTTTTGGTAGGTGAGTTTATTGCCACTAAAGCCGTGCGTGAAGCACAGTTGATTAAGATGCTTTCCCAGGATAATGAAGTAGCCCTGCAATCAAAATCTGGTGTGTGGTTAAGAGAAAAGGATGAGTTTGTTAATGTGCGAAAAATTACAGGTAAAAATAAGTTAGCTGATATTTATACTTATAAGGTTGAGGGTAATGAGCATTTGCTTGCAGTCAGGCATATTGAAAAAGCTATTTATATTGGACATGGACTTTGGGATGTAAATAATATATTGCAATCTGAAATATCAGCTAATCAGGTGTTTTCCAGTAGACAAGTGTCAGGAGAATGGAAAACATCAATAGAACCTGATTTATTGGATGTCGCTGTGGTTAAGTCAGACAATATGTCTTTATATGATTTGTATATGTATATTGATTTTCTTAAGCAAAATAATCAAAAATCACAAATATATGAACTGGCTTTCTGGAGCCGGCTTATAAATCCCTTTGTTATTTTTGTTATGTTAATGGTATCGATTCCTTTTGTGGTCGGTATTAAAAGAGGGGTTAGTACAGGCGGAAGGATGATGCTTGGTATTGTTATCGGTATAACATTTAATATTTTCGATAAAATTGCAGGGCATATTGGGTTAGTTTATGGTTATGAGCCGATGCTGATGGCCATATTGCCGAGTATTGTGGTTTTTTGTTCGGCATTGTATGCAGTGAGTCGAGCGCGTTGAGGTTTGTTGTCAATCTTAGGAGCGAGCACGGAATAAATTCTACGCCAAGTTGCTGAATTTATTCCGTGTGCATTTTTTATTAGTTGCTGGTAACTGGAAAATTAAATCTTTTTCATATAAAAATAAAGGAATTTACAATGTAATACCATATCTTCGCTGTCTAGTTTAACCACTTTACAATCTTCAGTTTTTTGGGTTCCTGGCCTTAACTGTTTGTTGAGTATGCCATTTTTAATGGAATATTTAATATTAATAGAAGTTTGTCCCGTTCTTCCACGCGTATCAGTTGCTATGGCATGGATAATGCCATTATTTTTAAAGTTCCATTGAATATTAACTTCTTTTCTATCTCTTTTCTTTTTAGTAGGAGATTCAGCGTAAATCTTCCATTTTCCGAGAACTTGGGAGTTATCTTCTAAAGCAATTGTTTTTTCCTGTTTTTTTGCATTTGCAGGAAAAGCTATGCAAACAATGACAAGTAAAGGTAAAAGTTTTATTATTTTATTCATGTTTTCAAGCTCCGGCCTGAGTGATAAATTAGTTTCGCGTCACTGAGTATAGCATAGTAAATAAGGATGTTTACTTGTCTTGTAAACAAATTAGTATATTATAAAAAACTCATTCATCTAGTGTTAAGTTTATTTACTTTAAAGTTAGAGTTACAATTGTTAATGTATCAATTTTTATAATGAAAATAATGAGGAAGGATAAAGTATGAAAATCAATAAAATATTATTCGCGGCTTTGCTGTTTGTTTTTTCTAACCAATGTTTTGCATTGGCTGTTGATGACTGGGAATACAAAACTATTACCAGTACACTAAAGGCAACTCCAGGCTGTAAATCTAAAGAAAGAGCGGCTAAGCAGGCATCTACAGGAAGGCGATTTAAAAAGTATGCCAAGCTTGCCTGTAATAATATGGGGCTTGGTTGGGGTTATGATAGGGCTTTAGAGAAAGGTAAATTGGTATGTGAAGCTTGTGAGGAAGAGGATGAAGGTGTTGACCCAGGATATAGCTGTCACATGGAAAATGTTGTTATCAAGTGTAAAACAGTAAAGAAAGGCTGGTAGTTTGATTGTTACACTTTGTGCGGTTTTGAACGCTCAAAGTGTAACGGCTAACAAGTTAACTTAGAAAAATCAGTTAAGCGCAAAATTATAGTGCTGGGTATTGGCTTCAATTTATTATGGGGGCTTTACTGTTCGGCAAACAAACAGGGTATTTTTGGAGATCGGGGGGTGGGTGTTGCACAACAAGTTAGCTAATATTCCATGTAATCTGGTAAGTAGACAGGCATAATTAACTTAACAATTTATTTTCGTCATTCCCGAGTGT
>CAYYNM010000176.1:0-7134 GCA_964472945.1 uncultured Methylomarinum sp.
TAGATCACATAGCACAATGGCTATCGTCGGGGCTATCTCAATCCGCTTATTGTAACCAGAGATTTATAACTTTATTTTGTAAATTAAGCTGTTTTTTCATAACCCTTTTGTATTTTAAGTCTCCTCCAATAATTCAGCTAAAACCAATTGATGTAATTTTTCAATTTGTATTGAACTCGCTAATGGCTCAACGAAATTATAACTTAGTGCAAGCTGGTTTTGATAAATACAACATAAAAAAGCAAGGCCTGGTGGGGTGGTTACCTGACAAAGGTGGAAAATAGAAGTTATTTCTGCTCCAGGAAAGCTATGGCTAGGAATATCTAATTTACCAACATCAGAGAACCAAAATGAACTACGCTCTTTTCGTTTACTAGATTGGCGTAAAATTTTTCCATATTCAGCCAATGATAACCAACTACCTGCCCACATCAGGGGTAAAAAAGCATAGTCTAATTGTTGGCGAATAACATGCATATTTTGCTGTTTTAGATGAGCAAATAATTTATCCCTATCTTGTACAATTTCTCGTGAGGCTTGGGCAAATAAGGCGCAGACATGGTTAGCTATAACCGGTGTTAAAGCACGTTGCTTGCGTAAATTAAAGGCATAAGGTGAGCAATAAGCATCCCCACCATGATCAGGGTTCATTTTATCTAATGCACGCATTAAACAAGCTATGTAATACAGGCTGGTTCCTGTTAAGCCAACTTTTTTTCTAGCCAGTTTACTGACTTGATCTGTTTGCGCTGGCGTTAGTTTAAAAATACTGTAATTTAATTGTTGGGGTGGTTGTTCACTTTTAAAGGGTTGAATACTTGTTAGTTTATCAATAGACTGAATATATCGTTTACCTTTGATTAACAAGGTGAATTTTTTCCACCATGAATATTTATCTAATTGTTGATTAACTAATGGTTTGCCAACTTCTTGTTCGAAGGGAGTGGTATCTTCAGCGCATAAATATTTAAGGATTAAATCAATACCTCGTGCATCACAAAAGGGGTGAACCCAACGGATAAAAAAGCAGTATTGGGTTGAACTCTTAATGAGATGAAATTCTATCGGTAAAACTTCTTCTCTATTTTGTTTATTATTTATCAGCTGTTTAATAGTTTCTTTTTGAAATAATTGATCAGTTTGCTTTTCTGAACAAGTATGCTGAAAAAACAGTGCTGGTACTTTCTCTCTTTTACACCAGTAGAAGCGTTTCCCCCGTTGTTGCAAGCTGGATAAAGCGACAGGGAACTGATGGCTAAACTTTTCAATACGCTGTTGTAATAACTTTATATCAGGAATTTGATTAAGTTCTAAGGCAAATCCACAGAGGCTACCGGCAAGTCCATCTTGACGAATTTCTTCATCCATTGCCAAGGTAAAGCTATCAGCAATATTTAATGCTTCTAAAATATCTTGGTTAGAGTCGCTCATGCTTTTTTATGTTTTAAAATCCACTGGTCAAGCGCATTAAGTGTTTGCACATTATCAGGTTCAATTTCTGTATCGGGTAAGGTTATACCGTAACTGTCTTCAATAAACATAATAAGACGCATAATCCCCATGCTATCTAAGCCCGCTTCTAATAAATTATCTTCATCACTAAATTGTTTTGGGTCAGCTACAAAGATCAGTTCTTCAAAGATAAAGCTGCGTAGTTTATTTTTCATTGTTTTAGGATATAATTTACAAAGTTTAAAGGTCGGGTTGTAGAGCATTATAGACCTGAATTATAGCGCATAAAATACATTAAATGATAAACGGATGAGTAAAAGTGAAGGCTAAAGAGTGACGGAAAAAATTGATGTCATCGTTATTGGAGCAGGCCCAGCAGGGAGTGTCGCTGCTGCATTATTGCAAAATAAAGGTCATAAAGTTACCATTGTTGAACGTGATATTTTCCCCCGTTTTAGTATTGGTGAGAGTTTATTACCACAATGTATGGAGTTTATTGAACAAGCTGGGATGATGGATGCGGTGCGTGCCGCAGGATTTCAATTAAAAACGGGGGCGGTCTTTATTCATAATAAGCAATTTTCTAATTTTTGTTTTTCAGATAAATTTTCAGCTGGTTTTGATACGACTTTTCAAGTACAGCGTGATAAATTTGATTTGCTATTAGCCAATGAAGCAGAAAGAATGGGTGTTGATATTCGCTGGCAACAAGAGCTTATTGCAGCTGATTTCTCAAATGATAAACCGGTATTAACAGTTAAACAGGCTAATGGCAATAGCTATCAACTAGAAAGTACTTTTGTATTAGATGCGAGTGGTTTTGGGCGCGTGTTACCTCGGTTATTAAATTTAGAAAAACCCTCTGATTTTCCTTGTCGACAATCCTTATTTACCCATATTGAGGATGGTATTAATTGCACCGAATATGATCGTAATAAAATTCGTATTATTGTCCACCCTAAACATAGAGATGTTTGGTATTGGTTAATTCCCTTTAGTAATGGCCGCTGTAGTATTGGTGTGGTTGCTGAGCCTGCATTTTTTCAAAGATTAGGTGATGACCATCAACAACTGCTTCGGCAGCTGGTTTTTCAAGAACCTTCTTTATCCAGGCTGTTAAAAAATGCAGTATTTAATACTAAAGTAAATAGTATAAAAGGCTATAGTGCAGATGTTAGCTCTTTATATGGAAAAGGCTATGCCTTATTAGGTAATGCAGGTGAATTTTTAGACCCTGTTTTCTCATCAGGTGTCACTATTGCTATGAAGTCTGCGAGTTTAGCGGCTGATATTTTAGATAAGCAATTGAATAATCAAACTGTTGACTGGCAAACTGAGTTTGTTGAGCCTTTACAGGTCGGGGTGGAGACTTTTAGAGCCTTTGTAACAGCCTGGTATCAAGGTGACCTTCAAGATGTGGTATTTTATGATCAGCAGCAGGCTAATATAAAGCAAATGATATGTTCTATTTTGGCCGGTTATGTTTGGGACAAGAAAAACCCTTACGTAAAAAATTCTGCCCCCAGATTAAAAACACTTGCTGAATTATGTCGAGAGCCATGAGGTTTTTTCTTAATGATTTAGGAATGTTATCAGCGCTAGCAGATAACCCTGAACAGACCTTAAAAGGCTTGCAAGCAGGTGACCGCTCAGGTTTGCAAATAAGTGATGAATACAGCTCACACCCTGTTTATGTTGGCGAAGTAAAATCTCATTTACCCAGTATTGATAAAAAATACAGTGTTTATGATTGTAAAAATAACCGTTTATTACTCGCTGCATTGGAGCAGATTAGAAATACCGTTGATGCTATGATTTCCCGTTATGGTTCGGATAGAATAGGCGTGGTTTTAGGTACGAGTACGTCGGGGGTGAGAAATACTGAGTTAGCATTAGCTTCAGTGGCTAAAAATAAGATAAAACCAGCTGGCTTTCATTATAAACAGCAACAATTAGCCGGTGGGGCTGACTTTTTAGCTCATTTTTTAGGCCTAAAAGGGCCAGCTTATGCCGTATCAACAGCATGTTCATCCAGTGGAAAAGCCTTTGCTTCAGCGCGTCGGTTAATTTCCCTGGGTTTATGTGATGCCGTTATTGTGGGGGGGGCTGATAGTCTGTGCCAATTTACTGTTCATGGGTTTGATGCTTTAGCTTCAGTTTCACAAGGTTTATGTAAACCTTTTGGACAGCATCGTGAGGGTATTAATTTATCAGAAGGTGTGGCTTTATTTGTGCTGAGCAAAGAACAAGGTCCTGTTGAATTACAAGGTATTGGTGCAACGAGTGATGCCTATCATTTTTCAGCACCCGACCCGAAAGGGGGCGCGGTGATCAGTGCAATGCAAATTGCATTAAGGCAAGCAAAAAAATTACCTTCAGAGATTGACTATCTTAATATGCATGGCACAGCAACACCATTAAATGATGAAATGGAAAGTAAAGCCATTGAGCAGGTTTTTGGCACTGAAGTGGCTGTTAGTTCAACTAAAGGCATGACTGGTCATGCCTTAGGTGCAGCGGCTGCTATCGAGTTGGGTTTTTGTTGGATGCTATTAACGGCTGATGATAAGCACGGGCTATTAATTCCTAATATAAATGGTGATTCCATAGATAATCAACTGCCTGCTTTAAATTATATTCAACAAGGGCAAAAGTTAGGGCGGAGCATCAACAATTGTCAGAGTAATTCCTTTGCTTTTGGGGGTAATAATGTTTCAATCGTTGTTAGTAGAACATGATAGATATTAATATTGCTAAAATAGTACCGCATGATGGAAAAATGTTGTTACTTGATAAGGTGATTGAATATGACCAGGAGTCCTTAGTGGCCGAAGCGGTTGTTCGAGGTGATGGCTTATTTAATCAAGGAGATACGGTTCCAGCTTGGTTAGGAATTGAGTATATGGCACAAGCAGTGGGGGCACAGGGTGGAATGCAGTGTTATTTAGCAGGTAAACCAATACAATTAGGTTTTTTACTTGGTTCACGAAAATATATCAGCAATGTTGCCAGTTTTAAGGTTGGAGAGTATTTAACCATTTCAGTAAAACGTTTAATGGAAGATCAAGGCTTAGGTGTATTTGATTGTCATATTGTAGGGAAGGGTATTGACGTTTCAGCTAAGTTGAATGTTTATCAACCTAAAGATAGTATTAATAGAGTGATTAGTTGATTATTTTTAATGTGGATAAGACACTGTTTACCTAAATGATATGCCGGTGTTGATCATTCTCTTATCGAGGTATTGTCACTACCTGCACCCACTGTGGGTAGCCTCCCACAATATACATTTGTTGTTAGTCCTGTTTAAGTGTACGCTACCACTCGAAATTCTGAAATCAAATGACAAAAACACAATAAAGCTATGAAAACACGTATTCTTACTATTTTATTTCTCTTATTTATGAGTGTGGCCAGCTTTTTGCCATTTCCAACGACTACATTGATTTGCCTGTTTGCTGCTATCTTCCGGCCTCCTTGGTTTAAAAAAGTAGTCGATGAAGTATATAAAAGTAAAAATATTGATTAGTACCTGAATCCGCGACTTCAATGCGGATAGCAGGGCGCAATAAGGATGGTTATTTAAACAGCTAAGAACCCCCCTCCCTCTCTCTGTCAAGGTTTACACCACTCAAGTTTGGTTCAAACCAAGACTGGTTTTTCTTTTATAAATAAAACATGAATAAAACTATATTAGTAACAGGTTCTAGCAGAGGTATTGGTAAAGCTATTGCATTATATTTAGCTCATAAGGGTTATGATGTTGTGGTGCATTGCCGAAGCCGACGAGGAGAAGCGAATGCCATTGCCAATCAAATTATAGAAATAGGACAAGCTGCCCGTGTACTACAATTTGATTTATCTGATAGGCAACAATGTTCTGAACAATTAAATCAAGATATTGAGCAACACGGTGCTTATTATGGCGTAGTTTGTAATGCAGGTATCTCGGCTGATAATGCATTCCCAGCATTAAGTGGCGAAGAATGGGATTCAGTTGTTCATACCAATCTTGATGGCTTTTATAATGTATTATTCCCATTGGTTATGCCGATGATTAGACGACGTAAGCCAGGGCGTATTGTGACTTTATCCTCAGTTTCTGGGTTAATTGGCAATAGAGGGCAGGTTAATTATAGTGCAGCGAAAGCGGGAATTATTGGCGCAACAAAAGCGCTGGCCTTAGAATTGGCTAAACGAAAAATCACTGTAAATTGTGTGGCTCCTGGTCTTATAGAGACTGAAATGGTTGATGATTTACCACTGGAAGAGATAAAGAAAATGATTCCTTTACGACGCCTAGGTGAAGCTAAAGAAGTGGCTGCAACTGTTGCTTTTTTACTTTCTGAAGATGCTGCATATATTACCCGGCAGGTTATATCAGTTAATGGAGGTTTGTGTTAATGAAACGTGTGGTTATTACAGGGATGGCCGGTTTGACACCTATTGGAAATGATTGGGGAACGGTAGCAAATAATTTAAAAAAGCAGCAAACAGGCATTCAAAAAATGGATGAATGGGATCAATATAATGGCTTAAATACGCGTTTAGCAGCTCCTGTTGATTTTACCAGACCCGAACATTATACTCGGAAACAAGTACGAGGTATGGGGCGAGTAGCTATGCTCGGCACGTATGCAACTGAGCTGGCTTTAATAGATGCTGGCTTACTGAATGATCCTTGTTTAAAAAGTGGTCAAGTGGGGATTGCTTATGGTAGCTCTTCAGGAAGTTTTGATGGGCTGATTGATTTTACCAAAATGTTATTAAATCATGATAAAGGGGGCTTGAATGCAACCTCTTATATTAGAATGATGGGACATACTTGCCCGGTTAATATCGGTTTGCATTTTGGTATAAATGGACGCATTATTCCTACTTCAAGTGCTTGTACTTCTAGTAGTCAGGGCATAGGGTATGCTTATGAAACGATTAAATGTGGCATACAGACATTGATGATTGCCGGAGGTAGTGATGAACTCTCTGCTTCTCAGGCAGCTGTTTTTGATACCTTATTTGCAACCAGCCTGCGCAATGATGAAGCAAATAAAACCCCTCGCCCTTTCGATAAAGATCGAGATGGCTTGGTGATAGGTGAGGGAGGCGGAACTTTTATTTTAGAAGAAAGAGAACATGCATTAAACCGTGGGGCACATATTTATGCTGAGATTATAGGCTTTGGTACTAATTCTGATGGCTTACATGTAACTCAGCCAGATAGTGATAGTATGCAGATTGCTATAAAACTAGCATTACAAGATGCTGAAATAGAAGCTGGTAAAATAGGCTATATTAGTGCGCATGGGACATCAACAGAGCGAGGAGATATTGCAGAAAGTTATGCCACAGCCGCTGTTTTTGGTGTCGATACGCCTATTAGTTCAATGAAAAGTTATACAGGGCATACTTTAGGTGCATGTGGTGCTATTGAAGCTTGGGCAACTATTAATATGATGAATGAAAACTGGTTTCACCCCACCGTTAACCTAGATAATATAGACCCACAATGTGCTGAACTAGATTACATTAAAGGTGATATTCGTTTTATAGAGTGTGATTATGTGATGAGTAATAATTTTGCATTTGGTGGTATTAATACATCACTTATTTTTAAACGGGTTTAGTAGCTATAACTCGATGTTCCAGTTTTTTTAACTTGAATTCAGAAAATACTAAAAACCA
>CAYYNM010000177.1:0-7128 GCA_964472945.1 uncultured Methylomarinum sp.
CCCAGCTGAGCTAAGCACCCGACTAAAGAAGCCTAGTTTACAGCATCTTTTAAAGTTTTACCAGCTTTAAATGAAGGTATTTTTGCAGCTTTGATAGTAATCTCTGCTCCAGTCTGAGGATTACGACCTTTGCGTTCAGCTCTTTCTTTTACAGAAAAAGTACCAAATCCAACTAAAGCAACAGGATCGCCATTAGTTAATGCTTCAGTAACTGAAGCTAAAAAGCCATCTAAAGCACGACCTGCATCTGCTTTAGTTAATTCTGATTTGTCAGCAATAGCGTCAATAAGTTCCGATTTATTCATTATTCCCCCTTAGGAATTAAAGTGATGGTGTTTCTAATACACTTCGTGCGATTATGATGACGAAGCAAAAATAAAAGTTAATTGAGTTTTTATCATAGTTGTTATAACAAAAAAAACAAGCCCGTAAAACGGCATTATTTATACCAATAGCAACAAACAAGTGTCAAGCTAAATAGCTAATCCTTCACCAATATTTACCGGTTTTTTGTTACATATCAACAAATCTAGTTCTAGGAGGTTGCCCGAGAATAGAAACCGTCGCGAGGGAAAGCCCTTTTGAGTCAGTTTTTTCGTTCATTTGAGGCGAATAGTTGTGCTATTTAACAAAAATGAACGGGGAAAGTGGCCAAAAGGACTTTTTCCGTAGCAGGTTCTCTATTCTCGGACAGCCTCCTAGTGAGACACAATCTTATTTTCTTTGTTTTTACCTGTTTTTGAATCGATAGCTTTTTTTTCCTTATCCTTTTCAACAGGTACAGGCATGTACTGCAAAGCATACTCTAACACCTCATCTATCCAATGAACAGGCTTAATATCTAAATTTTGCTTAATATTTTCAGGTATTTCAACCAAATCCTTTTCATTTTGTGAAGGTATTAATACCGTTGTTATTCCTCCTCTATGAGCAGCCAATAACTTTTCCTTAAGCCCTCCTATTGGCAAAACCTCCCCTCTCAAGGTTATTTCCCCTGTCATTGCCACATTAGCTCGCACAGGAATTTTTGTTAATGCTGAGATAATGGCTGTACACATTCCTATTCCAGCACTTGGACCATCTTTTGGCGTTGCCCCTTCTGGCACATGGATATGAATATCATTTTCTTGAAAGATCGCATCATCAATCCCTAGCACCTGTGCTCGGCTTCTCACAACAGTTACAGCAGCCTCAATGGACTCCTTCATGACATCGCCCAACTTACCTGTTGCTAATTGCTTACCTTTGCCTGGCATAACAGCTGTCTCTATTGTTAACAGCTCACCACCTACTTCAGTCCAGGCCAAACCCGTTACCTGTCCTATTTGGTCTTGCTCTTCCGCTAAGCCATAACTAAAACGCTTAACACCTAAATACTCAGATAAATTTTCTTCATTAACAGTCACTCTGGCTTTACTAGGGCTTAACAATAAGCCTTTAACAACTTTGCGGCAAATCTTTGAAATTTCTCGCTCTAAGCCTCGAACCCCGGCCTCACGCGTATAAAATCTGATAATGCTTTTTATTGCTGATTCAGAAATATTAATTTCTGTGCTTTTTAAGCCATTATTTTCTAACTGTTTTGAAAGCAAAAAACGAGAAGCTATATTGATTTTTTCATCTTCAGTATATCCAGGCAATCGAATAACTTCCATTCTATCCAGTAAAGCAGAAGGAATATTCATGGTATTTGCAGTGGCTACAAACATAACATCTGACAAATCAAAATCAACTTCCAGGTAATGATCTGCAAAGGTATGATTTTGCTCAGGATCCAAAACTTCTAATAAAGCAGATGCCGGATCACCACGAAAATCTGCCGCCATTTTATCTATTTCATCTAACAAAAACATTGGGTTTCTGGTTTTTATTTTAGACAAGTTTTGTAATATTTTTCCTGGCATAGAACCTATATAAGTGCGTCTATGCCCTCTAATTTCAGCTTCATCTCTAACGCCGCCTAAAGCCATACGCACATATTTTCGGTTTGTGGCTCTTGCAATAGACTGCCCCAGCGAAGTTTTACCTACACCAGGAGGACCCACTAAACATAAAATAGGGCCTTTTAACTTTTTGACGCGTTGTGTAACTGCCAAGTATTCAAGAATTCTTTCTTTTACTTTTTCTAAACCGTAATGTTCAGCCTCTAACACTTCTTCTGCAACTTTTAAATCATGTCGAACTTTTGTTTTCTTCTTCCATGGTACACCTATCATCCAATCGATATAATTTCTTACCACTGTTGCCTCTGCCGACATAGGCGACATCATTTTTAACTTATTCAGTTCTGCATCTGCTTTTACTTTTGCATCTTTCGACATGCCAGCGACATTAATTTTATTTTCTAGTGCTTCAATTTCATTAGTTGCATCATCCATATCACCTAGTTCTTTCTGAATCGCTTTCATCTGTTCATTCAGATAATATTCCCTTTGATTCTTCTCCATTTGTTTTTTAACTCGGCCACGAATGCGCTTTTCCATTTCAAGCAAATCGTTCTCACCTTCCATTAAGGTCATCAAGCTCTCTAAACGTTGAGCAATATCATCCATTTCCAGCATTTGCTGTTTTTCTTCAACCTTTAGCGTCATATGTGCAGCAATTGTATCTGCCAAGCGACTGAGATCATCAATTCCTGCTAATGAATTTAAAACTTCAGGTGGGATTTTATTGTTAAGCTTTACATATTGATCAAAAGAACTAATTGCCGTACGTTGTAAAACTTCTTGTTCTTGTTCCGATATTTTAACTTTATCAACAATATCAGATACAAGCGCAGAAAAATATCCATTAACTTCTTGATACTTATTAACCTTACAGCGCTTTTCCCCTTCAACTAAAATTTTAACCGTTCCATCAGGTAATTTTAGTAACTGCAATATATTAGCCAAAGTACCGGCTGAATATAAATTTTCAAACTCAGGCTCATCAATATCAGCCTCTTTCTGTGCCACTAAAAGCAATTGCTTGTCATCTCTCATAGCTGCTTCAATGGCATCTATAGATTTATCCCTACCTACAAAAAGAGGAATCACCATATGAGGGTAAACCACTACGTCTCTGAGTGGTAAAACAGGAGTTAATTCATTTATATTACTTAAATCTGTCAGCTCTTCCATCAAAGGAACCTTTATATATTCGTACTATGATTAGTGTATATGGGGGGGGATTTTAAAATATCAAGAGAAAGGGAGCGGCATATATTTTTACATAAAAAAGGAGTCTTACCTTTAAGACTCCTTGTTATTATTACTAACGTTTAAAAAACCTATGCTTTTTTTTGTTCAACATCCTGATAAACCAAAATAGGCTCTGATGCACCCAAAATAGTACTCTCATCTACTACAACTTTACTAATATTTTCTGTAGAAGGTATTTCATACATGGTATCAAGAAGAATATTTTCAACAATTGTTCTTAAGCCTCTAGCCCCTGTTTTTCTTTCCATTGATTTGCGTGCAATGGCTAATAATGACTCTTCTCTAAACTCAAGCTCAGCACCTTCCATCTCAAATAAATACTGATACTGCTTTATCAATGCATTCTTTGGCTTAGTTAAAATTTCAACCAATGCTTCTTCATCTAACTCTTCCAGCGTTGCAACAACAGGCAATCTGCCTACAAATTCAGGTATTAGTCCATACCTAATCAAGTCTTCAGCTTCAATCTGAGAAAAAAGTTCTCCTACATTTTTAGCTTCATCTTTAGTTTTTACTTCAGCAGAAAAGCCTATACCCCCTTTTTCAGTTCGGTCTTTAATAACTTTATCCAAACCAGCAAAAGCACCGCCTACTATAAACAAAATATTAGCCGTATTAACTTGTAAAAATTCTTGCTGAGGATGCTTTCTTCCGCCCTGAGGTGGGATTGAAGCAACAGTACCTTCAATTAACTTTAATAAAGCTTGCTGCACACCTTCACCTGAAACATCTCGAGTAATTGATGGATTTTCAGATTTTCTGGTTATTTTATCAATTTCATCAATATAAACAATACCCGTCTCAGCTTTCTCTACATCATAATCACATTTCTGCAGAATTTTTTGAATAATGTTTTCAACATCCTCCCCCACATAACCTGCTTCCGTTAATGTTGTTGCATCAGCAATCGTAAAAGGAACATCTAATAATCGCGCCAATGTTTCAGCAAGCAATGTTTTACCTGACCCCGTAGGACCAATCAATAAAATATTTGATTTAGCAAGTTCAATATTACCTTTTTTACCATTACTACGTAAGCGCTTATAATGATTATAAACGGCTACTGATAACATTTTTTTTGCGCTTTCTTGCCCTATAACATATTCATCAAGTTCAGCCTTTATTTCTTTTGGTTTAGGCAACCTTTCTTCACCAGGCTCACCATCGCCACCTTCTAACTCTTCCCTGATAATATCATTACACAACTCTACACATTCATCACAAACATACACAGAAGGTCCGGCTATTAGTTTTCTTACTTCATCTTGGCTTTTTCCACAAAATGAACAATACAGTAATTTCTCTTCATCTTTACTGCCTTTTTTGCCTTTACTCATCAATCAAGCCCTCACGCCATAGAACAAAAAACTAACCCATATTTCGAAAATTAAAAAAGCGATATTCAAGCACCCAAATACAATTACTTTATCATTTTACTTGTCTTTTTTCCCATCTTCAGCCGTGCATAAATAGTTGCGTAGCTAGCTATGCTCCCATTTATGCGCCTTGAATATAAAAAAACCCGTGTAAAATTAATTATGCATGAGTAATTACTTACTATCTTCCAATACTCTACTTGTTAATACTTTATCAATTAAACCATATTCCACAGCATCTTGCGCACTTAAAAAATTATCCCTGTCTGTGTCTTTCTGAATGGCTTCAATATCTTTTCCTGTATGAAAAGACAAAATATTATTTAATTTTTCTCGAACCAGTAGAATTTCTTTTGCATGAATATCAATATCCGATGCCTGACCTTGAAACCCTCCTAATGGTTGGTGAATCATAACTCGCGAATGCGGCAAACAAAATCGTTTGCCTTTTGCACCTGCAGTTAACAATAAAGATCCCATACTCGCAGCTTGCCCAATACACATAGTACTCACATCAGCCTTGATAAATTGCATAGTATCGTAGATTGCCATACCCGCAGTAACCGACCCACCAGGAGAGTTGATATACAAATGAATATCTTTATCAGGGTTTTCAGACTCAAGAAATAATAGTTGAGCAACCACAAGGTTAGCCATGTAATCCTCTACCTGACCCACTAAAAAGATAACACGTTCTTTTAATAAACGTGAATATATATCAAATGAGCGCTCACCTCTAGCAGTCTGCTCAATTACCATTGGCACTAATCCACCCGCAGCCAGCGGAGAAACAAGTGATGCCTTTAAGTCATTATATTGATTCATATTTAACCTTGTAAATTTCTCGTAATTATTGCTGTTGTTTTTCCATAGCATCATTAAAGTTAATAGTTTCTTCAGAAACTTTAGCTTGAGCAACGACCCAATCAACCGTTTGATCTTCTAAAACCATTTGCTTAACTTCATTTAAACGACTTTCATCCGCATAATACCATTCAAGAACATCTTCAGGCTTCTCATAACTACTCGCCATGCCTTCAATCGTTGATTTAACTTTAGCATCATCAACTTTAATATCATTTTCCCTAATGATTTCACCTAAAATCAAACCTAGAGCAACTCTACGCTTAGCTTGAGCTTCAAACATTTCTTTTGGCAAATCAAGGTCTTCAACCTTTAATCCTTGTTTTTTTGCATTAGCCTCATAAGGCTTCATTACATTTTTAATTTCTTCATCAATCAATACATTCGGAACAGAAATCTGTAGTGTTTCATACAAAGCATCCATCACAGCATTTTTCAACTTACCTTTTAAGGCTAAAGCCAACTCTCTTTCCATATTAGCTTGAATATCTTCATTAAAAGAGCTTAAGGAACCGTCTTCCACTCCATAAGCCTTAATAAAGTCATCATCAATTTCCGGCAAAGAAGCGTGCTCTACTTTAGAGACTTCAATATCAAATGTAGCAGATTTTCCAGCTAATTTTTCATTCCCATACTCTTCTGGAAAAGTAACCTCAAATGATTTATTTGTACCAGCTGTTAAACCCATCATTTCATCTTCAAAACCTGGAATCATTTTTCCAGCACCAATTTCAACGGCATAGTCTTCGACTTTACCCTCTGTAAAATTTTCACCTTCACATACACCAGAAAAACTCACAGTGACACGATCACCTTTTTCAGATGAACGCTCAACTTCTGTCCACTCCTTCTTTTGTGCTCTTAGCTTTGCAACCATAGCATCTTTATCTGCTTGCTCTATTGTTGCAACAGGTTTTTTAAGCTGTATGCCAGATACACCTTCCAAGGAAATCTCAGGATAAACCTCAAATTCTGCCGTATATTCAAACCCTTCTGCTTTATTCGCAGAATCAATATGCGGATAACCCGCTGGGTTTATCTGTTCTTTTTGTAATGCCTCAACATAGGTTGACTGAATCAAGTCACCCATCACTTCACCTCTGACTCGTTCACCATGCATTTTCTTAACGACACGAACAGGAACTTTTCCAGGGCGAAAACCATCGACTTTAATTTCACGGGCTAACGACTTAAAACGAACATCCATTTTTTCCTGAATCATTTCCTCAGGCAGACTAACAGTCATCTTACGGCTTAATTCCGATGTCTTTTCGACAGAAACTTGCATTACTTTACCTCAAACTATGTGTGATGTTTATATACCGATATGACGGTAATCCTTATACTCGTCCAATTTTTATCTAAAACCAATTCTCATTTATTCAACTAAAAACAGAGAAATCAAAATATAAATTTGTAATTTGAACTTTTTGAGAAGTTAACGATGACTATCGCCAACTATAATAAATCAATGTGGTGCGAGCGGAGAGACTTGAACTCTCACATCAAAAGATACTGGTACCTAAAACCAGCGCGTCTACCAATTCCGCCACGCTCGCGTACATCAAGCTGATTATTATAACTATTCAGATAAAAAACACAAGCCTTTAATCAAAAATAATAAGATATACTCCGCGCGGTCACGGATGCGGAATTTATAAGCTGCTGATTTTTGTCGATAGCAAGGC
>CAYYNM010000178.1:0-7077 GCA_964472945.1 uncultured Methylomarinum sp.
TTCTAGCCGTAGGTCTTTTGGGATTAGCAGCATTACAAGCTAATGGATTAAAAAATAACGTAAGTGCTTATAATAGAAGCCAGGCAACTCAGTTGGCTTATGATATAGCAGACAGAATGCGTGCCAATATGGTTGATGCAGGAACATTATCTACTAGTACATATATTTATACCACAGCAAACCCAATTACAGCAGTAGCCGTACAAAATAATTGTTTACAAATTGCAAATGCTTGTACAACAGCACAAATGGCTCAAAATGATTTATTTGAGTGGAATACAGATATTAATAATCTTTTACCTCTTGGATCTGGAGATATTGCCGTAGTGGGTAGTATCTTTACCGTCACTATAAATTGGGATGACAATCGGGATGGCAATGTTGATACAACAAATGACCCTAGCTTTCAAATGAGTTTTCAGCTATGAAAAGAAATTATTTAATGAGCAAGCAAGGAGGTATGACGCTGATAGAAATTATGGTTGCCCTTATGATAGGTGCTTTCTTATTAGCTGGAGTAATGCAGATTTTTCTTGGCAGTAAACAAACTTATAGAATGCAGGACAATATGTCCAGAATGCAAGAAAATGCCCGGTTTGCAATGGAGTTTCTTAGTCGTGATATTCGTATGGCTGACTACTGGGGATGTGTAGACCCTAGCAATATAGAAAGTAAGCTTAATATACCTAATACTTTTAGCTCTTTTGCAAATGGGTTAGCTGGGCAGAACGATGACAATGGAGGTAATGATGGGGATGCAGATAATGATGAAAATGGTAATAGTATTTGGGATGGAACAGACTCGATTACAATAAGAAGATTGTCAGCTAGTGATATTGTTGTACAGAACACACCTGCTACTACTGCAGCTGTTCTCAAGGTGGTTAGTTCTACGGGTTTGGCTGTTAATGATGTTGTTATGGTGAGTAACTGTATTGCAGGTGATATATTTCAAATTACAAATATTACGGGTAGTGGCACTAATCTTGTCCATAATACTGGAGGCTCTGTAGTACCGGGAAATAGCTCTCAACGCCTTGAAGCAGGGCCTGAGCCAGGCCCACCAGCACTACCGCAAGCAAATAAATATGGCCCAGGTTCAAATATTTTTAAATTAAATTTTACAGATTATCAAATCAGATTAAGTGGAGGAGAACCAGTATTATCCAGAAACATCAATGGTGCGAGTTTTCAGTCACTTGTAGAAGGTATCGAAAATATGCAAATCGTGTATGGAGAAGACACAGATTCAGATGGTACTCCAAATTATTATGTCCCGGCAAGTACGGCTGGATTAAATATGAACCAAGTTGTTAGTGTACGGGTAATATTAACGGTAAGAAGTATTGACAATAATTTAACGAGGACAGGTGATGGCCGTTTAAGACGAACTTTTTCATCGACTATTGTTTTACGCAATAGACTTAATTAAAAAGGTACTAAGATGAAAAAAACAACCTCAATAAAAAAACAATCAGGCGTAGTGTTAGTGATTAGTATGATTATGTTGCTATTATTAACATTAATAGGTGTAACAGGAACGCAAGTTACAACCTTAGAAGAAAAAATGGCTGGCAATGCTAGAGATCAAAATTTAGCCTTTCAAGCCGCTGAATCTGCGTTAATCGATGCGGAAAATGATATTGACAATACTGTCGGCGCACTTGTTCCAAGGATTAATGGTAGTACAGGTTTTGATACAAATTGTACCAATGGTTTATGTCTTAACGGCACAGGTGCCGGATTTTCATCCATTTGGAATGATGCTGCAAAAGTCAGTAATGCAGTCTCTTTTGGAACCTATACCGGTGCCTCAGCAATTCCTGGAGTGGCACTACAACCAATATATTTAATTGATGCAATCACATCCGGTACGGCACGTTACCGTATTACTGCAATAGGCTACGGCGGAACGCAAAACGCACAACGTATTTTAGAAGAAATTTATATTCCTTAGGGAAACGGATATCACTCCAACCATTTTGTTTGAAGGAAATGCAATGAATACTAAATTAAGCAATAGGCTCATCCAAACGTATATAGGCGTATTAATGGTCATTGTGGCTTCTCCAGTAATTGCCTCCCCTATACCACTGGCAGATTCGCCATTATTCTTATCTAATTCACAAAAAGCCAATGTCTTGGTTATTTTGGATAACTCCAACAGTATGGATGAGGATGCGAGTGGTGCAGCAGTGGGTAGTGGTAGCCCACTCAGTAAATCAGAGATTGCCCGTACTGCAGTCAGAAATTTAATTACCACTTATACTGGTAAGATTAATATGGGGTTAATGGCATATCAGCAAACTAATATCAGCCATCGAAATCTGGATAATTCGCCTTATGATGCCAGCTATGATCCTGCAAATTATGATCCCACTTTTACTGGTGATCGTGGCTCTTTAACAAAGAGGTTTAGGATGGAGCAAACGGATAACCCTGGAAGTTTTATCTATTATAATGTTGCTTTGCCTTTCTATCATACAGGAGGTTCTACAGGTGATACAATGTACTGTTATTCGGATCGAGGTCCTGACCCTGAACCAAGACCTTATAATTTTACCGTCATATCAGGACTCGGTCAGCATTATAGGTGTTTTCACCATAAAAATGGAATATCCGATGCGAGGATTGATTCTGCCTACCTTAACCACTGGTTTAATGGATCATTTGGTCCGACCGATAGTGATCTGGCGCAGGGTATTACTGGTTTTGGTAGCCACCTTGCATCAGTTCAGATTAGTCCTACCTGGTTTTCCAATTCCTCACCCGGGCGTGGCTATTTGCATACTCCTATTACAGACCTCGACTTGGCTCAGGCGAATTTATTGAACACCAAGCTCACCGTTTCTCAATTTGTTACCAATGGCCCAACTAATCCAACTTTACCTTTACAAAATGCCGGACTTACCCCGATTGAAGGGACTTTATTAACCGCAAAGGATTATTTTGAGGGCAATTTATCAGCACCTAATCAAGGAGGGCCACAAGCTGCACCTGCCGAATCCTGTGGGAAAAACTTTATCGCCTTTATGACTGATGGTCTACCGTCAACCGACAAAAATGGCAACACTCTGACCAATCCAACAACGGCTATTAATGCCGTGACTACTGCGGCAGCGAGTCTTTTAAGTACGAGTATTGGAATAAAAAACAAAGGAGTAGAAACCTATATGATAGGCTTTGCTCTACCTTTTGGTGTAGATCCGACAACATTAAATCAGGTTGCTGCTGCCGGAGGGACTGGAAGCGCATATCTCGCTAACAATCCTGCAAGCCTGAAAGCCGCTTTCGATACTATATTTACTGACATCCTTACCAAAAGTGGCGCTTCTTCCTCAGCGGCGACTAACTCAACCGCGCTTAGTCTAAATAGCCATATCTACCAAGCGAAATTTAATAGTGATGGCTGGAGTGGTCAGTTGATATCTAAATCGATTAATACCAGTGCTGTCATTGCCTCAAGTGCGGACTGGGATTCAGGGCTTGTTATTAATACTCAAGCACCCAGTGATCGTGAAATTATGACCTATAGTCGAGATAGTCGAGATGGAATGGCTTTTCAATGGTCAGCTATTTCTGCTCAGACAGATACAACACAAGCAGACTTTTTGAATAGGAATGCGGCAGCGATAATCGACTCAAAAGGTTCTGACCGAGTGAACTACTTACGAGGTGACTCAGTAAGTGGGTTCAGAACACGTACCAGTAAGTTGGGCGATATTATCAATTCCACCCCCTCTTATATTGGCGCACCTGCCGCAGGGTATAATGATACCGTGATGCCTGGATATACGACTTTTCGAACAACTTACCTGAATCGTACCCCCATTATCTATGTGGGTGCTAATGACGGTATGCTGCATGGTTTTGATGCCAGTAATGGTCAAGAAAAAATGGCTTATGTACCTGGCTCGGTCTATGCGCATCTCAGTGACTTGACAGACCCTGGTTATGGTCAAGGTGGATTTGCACACAGGTACTCTGTAGATGGCTCGCCGATAATCGCAGATGCTAATCTGGGTAGTGATGGCACGCCAAATTGGAAAACCGTTCTGACTGCTGGCTTAAATAGTGGAGGTCCGGGCTATTATGCGTTGGATGTAACGGACCCTAGTACGTTCTCAGAAGCTAATGCGGCTAATGCTGTCTTGTGGGAGTTTACCGATGAAGATGATGCAGATCTTGGCTTTACTTTTAATCAAGCCATACTCAACCGTGAGACAAACCAAGCAGGACAGATTGCTCGTATGCAAGATGGTCGCTGGGCACTTATTGTTGGTAACGGGTATAACAACACAGTGGCTGATGGAAATTCTAGTAGTACAGGAAATGCGGTTCTTTATATTTTATTTCTTCAAGGCCCCACAGGAAGCGGTAATACTTGGCAGTTAGGCACGGATTATATTAAAATAGATACCGAGGCGGGAAGTATTGGGACACCTAATGGATTAGCAACACCTAGACCGATTGATACCGATGATGATGGCCGTGTTGATACCATTTATGCGGGTGATTTATTAGGTAATTTGTGGAAATTCGATGTATCAAGTAATACAACTCCAAGCTCAACTTGGAAAGTGGCGTACGGAAGCGCGCTTAGTCCAGCACCACTATTTACTGCTATGGACTCTTCTAGTAATGTACAACCCATTACAACAGCACCAATAGTCAGGCCTAATAAGGATTCTGGCGGCTATATTGTTGGGTTTGCAACCGGAAAATATTTAGGGATTAGTGATTTATCATCTATTGATACTCAGACGCTTTATGGTATCTGGGATAATGGAGCCAGTGTTTCAGGACGTAGTGATTTAGTGGAGCAAACCATACTGGCTGAGCTGACTCTCAGTTCAGGAGTGAATGCTCGTATTACCAGTCATAACGTAGTGGATTATACTAGCAAAAAAGGTTGGTATATGGACCTTCCAACCTCTGGTGAACGTGTTGCCTTTAATCCGATTTTCCCCTCTAATGGACGCTTTATATTTACAACACTTATTCCTGATACGGGGCTGTGTGCCAATGGTGGTAGTAGTTGGTTGATGGTTTTAGATTACCGCACGGGAGGAGGATTGCCCGCTTCGCCTTTTGTACATTATGGATCTAAAGTTAACTATACTGATGCTAACGGAGATCCTCAATCTGATTACGTCGTGGGTCTTATGATAAGCGACATCATGACGACACCTACGGTAATTAAAGATCCTGGCCAGAACCAAGAACATCTTGTGGGTAGTACTAGCTCTGGTGGCATGAATGTTTTTTCATTAACTACACCACTTACTGGTCAGCGTAGTGCTTGGCGAGAAGTTTTTCGTTAACAAAGGATATATTTTATGAAATATTTACAATTATTTTTATTACTTTTTGTTTTGCTTGATTCACCCTTTATTCAGGCAGTAACGACAATCAGTCCCGTTACACTAAAGAGTAGTCAGTCAGATAGTTCTGTGCTCACTACAAAATTTGGAGAGACAGGGAGGGTGGGTGCTATTGATTCAAAAGGTCAATGGATTAGTATTGGACATAAAAAATATATATTGAATGGTACTGGTGTAATCAAGCTAAAAGATTTGAAACTGGGTATGCAGATTTACTTTAACGTTGAAAAAGGGTCTACCGAAAAAGTAGGGCGTGTTACGCGAATTTGGGTTAAATAAGGATGAATAAAACAAAAAAGGGTTTTACCTTAATTGAATTAATGGTTGTAGTCGCCATTATTGGCATACTCGCAAGCATTGCCTACCCTAGTTACCAAGATAGTGTTTTAAAATCACGCCGTAGGGATGCTGGGGGTGCATTAATGGGGTTTGCCAATGCAATGGAGAGGTATTACACGGAAAATAATGCTTACACGGGGGCGGCTGGAACAGCAGGTACACCGGCAGACACGGGGGCTCCTCGAATATTTTCAATAAAAAGTCCAATTGATGGGGCTGATAAATACTATGACTTAACCATTAATGCTGCAACTGCTAATACCTATACTTTGCGCGCAACGCCTTTTGGTCCACAGGTTTCTGATAGCTGTGGAAACCTGGAATTAACTCAGACAGGGGCTAAATCACCAACTACTTCAGGTTGTTGGTAACTTGAGTTAGCTAAAAAGAGTACATTGGCGCATTGTGGGGCCAGGAGTGAATTATTTTGATACTTTGCCCATTGACTTTTATGTTAAATTGACCGTTGAATAAAAAAGGAATAGCATTTGGCCATGGGTAAGTTAGATGAAGTTAAAGAGATACTAAATACACTACGGGTTACTAAGTACCCACGTAAAATTAATTTAACAAAAAAATTTCGTCATTCCTGCGTGCTCCTAGCAGGAATCCATTTGCTCAGGCACGTGGATTCCCGATAAAAAAACTCGGGAATGACGAGAATTAAAAGGTTAAGTTAATTATGCCTGCCTACTTACAAGCATCTCTTTTGGTATTTTAATTATAACTGTAACTGGTTTAATTAAGCGATTTGATGCCAATAATATTGATGTTCTTTTTTGGGCTGGGGTTGTTTTTTCAGTTTTTATTATAATTGTAATATTTAAATTATTTACAAAAGTATCAGATAAAACAAAACAGATAGGGGATTTATAATGAATATTGCCGCGTTATCAATAATTGGTTTAGGTATATTGATAGTATTATTATTTTATGCTGTGTCAAAATTATCTGAAGAATAACAAAAAATCAACGAAGCCCTGTAGGGTGGGCAACGCTCTATTGCCCATCTTTTGTATCACCGCGTAGCAAAACGTTGTCCATGCCCGTTAGGGTCAGGCCCCGAATTGCTATGTACTTCGTTCCTATCGTTTAATAGTCACTTGTTGTTTTGTATTGAATGTTTACGGATACTTTTATAAAATAGGTTATTCAAAAAAATGAGACTGTAAAAATGGATAGTAATAAATTCGATAATTTAAGCCCTAATGAGTTTACACAAAAAGATTTAATGCTACATTTATTACAAGTCGCACAGCATAGCGCGACGCGTGAAGATGTAAAGTCTGATATAGATCAGTTAGATAAAAAATTTGATATTAGTTTTTCAAAGTTAGAAAGAAAGATCGATGGC
>CAYYNM010000179.1:0-3331 GCA_964472945.1 uncultured Methylomarinum sp.
CATCCATAAACCAGGTCATCAAAAACAATGAAAAAAGCCATATTTCGACAGCCTATGGCTTGCCCTCCTTTTTTTTGCCAATTATTTACTCTTCTCTCGATAAGCAACAAGTTTTTTATCAAGTTTTATTTTACCCCCCTTCCCCTCAATTATGGTGGGTTTTAGCCTGCTATGGCTTGTGCATCATTAACTAACAGCGACGCCTACTTGCAATGCTTCAAACCAATCAAGAAAACGTTTGACATCATCACCTTTAAACATCCGCCCATGTTGCGGTGCTAGAATATCAATATCCAGTTTTCTTACTCTATCAATCCAAACTCTTTTAGCTTGATTAGAGGGCATCCAGCGCTGATGGAAAAAGCGCATTTTCTCAACATGTGCATCAAAATTATCAACAAATACCGGTGCGCCATCCGCTTCTAACGCGGCTCCAACATCACCTGACATTAATATTTTTGCTTGAGGGTCATAAATATTAAAATTAGCTGCTGAATGCATATAATGCGCAGGAATAATTTGTAACTCTACCCCTCCCAAATCAATAACACCCCCATTATCTGCGATAGGAACATACTCAATACTTTCACAACCAAAATGCCTAAGAAAGCCTTCCCATAATGCAGAGGCATGAAGTTTTGCATCGGGTAAAGCCTGATCCCATAGTCCTAATGATGAAATAATATCTGGGTCTTGATGAGAAGCAAAAATATCAGTAATTTGTTCAACAGGTGCATAATGCAATACCGCTGCAAGCATAGGTGCAAATAGCTCAACACCACCAGGGTCTATTAATAAACACCTATCAGCAGTTCTCACCATATATTGATTTGTATCAATAATTTTTTCAGGCTTATTATTATCCCGGCCAAACATAATCCATTGATACGATCCCTCGTATATACTGGTCATTTTCATTTAAAACAAGCCTCTTATTTAATAGGTTAATTTATTCCACAAAGTCAACAGCGGATAAAGCAGTGCGGCATCTTTGAACATTATCATGTATAACCTGCGCAGCATTATCAACACTTTCTGCAACGGCCTGTAAACTTTGCAAGTATTCCCCGGCTTGAGATGCCTCAATCCTAGAATTTGCAGCAATAACACGCGCAGCTCTTGCAGGGTGCATAACTTCAGCCAGCTGGTCTAGCAGTTGAGCGACATTGGATTTAAAATCTTGCCTACACTGCAACATTCTCTGTTGAGAATGGATCATAGGGCCCTCAAGGGAAGCCTTATAGGGAGCATCTTTTGCCAAAATAGCAACCAGCTCAAACTTGTGATAGGCCTCAGTCATCCTGTGCTCATTAACAGTCAATTGATATAAAGAAACTGCATGTTCATTTATTTTTTTAACCAAATCAATAGTATCTTTAGCTAATTCATTAATAAAGTCAGTAATAGGCTGAAAGCCCTTTGCTTTTTCACCTGCTCTAAATGCAATAGCCTTTGCATTAGCCGCAGCTAAAGAGATTTCTTTAGCAACATCCATTACAGCACTGAGTTCAGCCGCAATAGAGGCAACTGCAACAAATTTTGATTTTGTTTGAGCTACATTCATTTTTCAATTCAAAGTATAATTTTAAAGTTCTTGTCATTAGCCTAGTTCATAAGCTTTGAAATTTCTAGGTAAAACCTTAATAATTTCTAATACACTTTTAATTGTTTTGAACTGAAAGAGACGTTTAAAGTATATTAAACCCTCGCCCCTTATTGTAAACTGAAACAATTAATCACTATTTTATATAACCATGACTCTATCAACTTTTTTACAACAGCTTAAAAACAATGAAAACATCAGTTTTGAGCAAACCATTTCTATCATTACAGAAAACTATTTATACACCCCCACTGAATTTAGTAATGGCTTAGCAAATGATAAATTAGTCAATCCTGCTGGTTCCAATGAGGGCTCGTGTAAAATCTTTGCCTTTGCTCAAATCAACCAATTATCCCCCCAGCAAACACTTAATTTATTTGGTGATTTTTATCGAAAAGATGTATTGAGTAATCAAGCTGGCAATAACCACCAAAATATTAGAAATTTTATGCAATATGGCTGGGAAGGCATTCATTTTTCTAACCCGGCTTTAGTCGCTAAATAAATATTATTCAGTTTAATGGAAATTGATTACCTAATCATAGGCCAGGGACTGGCTGGTAGCTTATTAGCCTGGGAACTTATCCAGCGACAAAAAAAAGTAATTATTGTTGATAATAGTCAGCTTAATGCATCTTTAGTTGCTGCGGGATTAATTAACCCAGTAACAGGTATGCGTTTTGTTAAATCAACCGATATTGACCAGTTACTCCCTTCAGCGATTGCTTATTACCAAAAACTAAGCCAGGTTTTTAAACAAGATTTCTATATAGAAAAGCCAATGTTACGCCTGTTACGTAATAATAAAGAATTAATAGCATGTACTAAACGCTTAAAAAACCCTGAATACAAAAACTTTTTAGCTAAAATAATCTCCTCCTATCCTGGTATAAGTGCCAGTCACGGCATTTTAAAACAAAATAATACAGGGTATTTATTAACACCTCCCTTATTAACTGTATTAAAAAATTATTTTATAAGCCTAAACGCTTATATTAAAGCTGAATTCCAATATCGAGAAATTAGCTTATCTCCAACTTTAAGCTGGAAGCAATTTAAGCCCAAACAAGTTATATTTTGTGAAGGTCACTGCGCAATAAAAAACCCCTGGTTCTCTACATTACCTTTTCAGTTAGTCAAAGGAGAAATTATTACCGCTGTAGCCAAGAAAAAACTACAGCAATCTATTTTGAATTATGGTCAGTGGTTTATTCCTTTGGATGATTTTCAGTTCCGTACCGGTGCAAGTTTTGATAGAGAAAATATCAATTTAAATATCACAGATAAAGCTATAACAACATTATTGGCCTCATTAAAACAGGTTTATCCAAGCCTAACTATTAAACAAATAACTAAGCATCAAGCCGGTATCAGGCCAACCACACAAGACAAAATGCCTTTTATTGGCCAGCACCCGCATCACTCTAAGCTATTTATCTTCAATGGTTTTGGTGCTAAAGGTAGTGTACAAATCCCTTGGCATTGTCAAAATTTTACAGACCACTTATTGTACAAGCAAGACCTTTCACAAACGAGCAATATCAACCGGTACTACTCTCTATTTTAATGATGAACCAACGTATATCTCTGACAATGCAGGCGCATTTAACTCTTCAGCAACATTTAAAAGCGGGTGATATTGCTGTAGATGCAACAGTAGGAAATGGGCACGATACTTTGTTTATGGCTCAACAAGTAGGTCCAACAGGAAAGGTCTTTGGGTTTGAT
>CAYYNM010000179.1:3431-7029 GCA_964472945.1 uncultured Methylomarinum sp.
TCAACATTATCTGCACTAAACCAGGCTATTAATTTATTAGCCAAGTCAGGTATTATCACTATTGCTGCATACCCAGGGCATCCGGGTGGTGATAAAGAAACAGATGCAGTTAAAGACTGGTATGACCAGCTAGCAGTTGACAGATACAAGCTTAAAACAATCTATAGCTCTAATAAAGAGACCGCACCACGGCTTTATATCGTTCAAAAAGTGACTAATTAGAACGAATACGGATTGCTGTACTAACGCTTACCCCAAATATGAGCATTGATAGCCGGTTCTTCTTGCTCAACCGTTTTTTCTGCTAAGTTTATTTTTTCATCGGTTTTACTGACATCTTGTTCTTCAGGTAGCCGAGCCTTTTGTTTTTTACTTAACCTTGTCTTCTTCTTTTTGGGGCTTTTACGTGGCATAGGTGGAGGCACATCATCCAACTCAAAACCTTCTATTTGCTCTCTTTTTAAATTAAGCCCATTATATTTTTCGATCACAGAAAAATGTTGAAACTCATGATGTGCAATCAAGGAAATCACATGACCTTTTTCACCAGCACGCCCTGTACGTCCCACTCTATGTACATAATCATTGGGTGATCGAGGTAAATCATAATTAATAACACAAGGTAGTTGCTTAATATCTATCCCCCTTGCTGCAACATCAGTCGCAATTAAAATACGTATTTCACCGTCTTTAAAGCTTTTTAAAGCCTTCATTCTCGCCGATTGCTCTTTATTACTGTGCATTGCAAGCGCTGCAATATTTCTTTTTTCCAGCTTTTTAACCAGGTTATCGCAAGTCCGTTTAGCACTACAAAAAATCAAAACCTGTTGCCAGTCATTATTATCTAAAATATGTGCTAACAAATCATTTTTTTGATGATGATTAACAGTAATGACTCGCTGCTCAATTTCCAGCTCATCAACAAACTCGTCCATATTAATAATAACGGGGTCATTCATCACTTCACGCACTAACCGACTAATACTTTCAGGGAAAGTCGCAGTAAACATTAAATTTTGACGTTTATTGGGCAAGAGTTTGCTAATTTTTTCAATCTCTTCCTGAAAATCACCTTTCATTAAACGATCAACTTCATCAATCACCAAGGCTTTAATTTGATTAAACTTAATGGCATTCTGATCGACTAAATCAAGTAAGCGACCCGGAGTTGCCACCAAAATATCAGCCCCCCCTCGTAAAGCCATCATTTGAGGGTTAATTTTTACCCCACCATAAACACTCAAACATTTAACTGCAGGCTCAATATTTACAGAAAGCTGAGTAAAAACCTCTGCAACTTGAATGGCTAATTCTCGCGTAGGTACAAGCACTAATACCTGAACACAATTACTTGCCACTCGATTAGCACCATCAAAACGTTTATCACGGCCGATACGAGAGTAAATATTCTTATTACTCATGCTATCCAATAAAGGCAGTGCAAAAGCTGCTGTTTTTCCAGAGCCTGTATCGGCACGCGCCAAAACATCTTTCCCTTCTAACACCGCAGGTATGGTTTTTAACTGTATATCGGTAGGCGTTTCAAAACCCATTTTTTTTATAGCGGATAAAATCTCAGCTGAAAAAGTAAATGATTCAAAACTAGCTTGAGGAGAATGATTTTTCATAAAATAACAATTTGAAAATGAACAATGACCTATTTTAACTTAAAATTTTTTTTTAAGATCAATAAAAGCAAAATAATCAAACTGTTAGTTTTTAAAATCACCCTCCCCTATTTCAACTGAATTGTTAAACAATTAGTGCCACTTCATAACCCGTAAATTTACGAATATTAATAACGCCCGTATCAAGGAGCAAATACTGCCCTTTAATTCCTTGCAATACCCCCGAAACTTCAGGATTCTTGTCAAAGTTAAATGACTTTACTTTTAACGGATAAGTTTCTACTGGAAAATTTATATCAACTTCTGACTCATCCGCTAAGTATTCTATTGCACCTTCTCCAAACCGGTTGGTAATATCAGCAATTTCCGATTGACATAATGCAACTAACTCATCTCGCTTTTGCTTTAAGTCAATAGACTCAACCCTGCTTTTCAGCATTCTCTGCCAACTTGTTTTATCACTCACATACTTGGCAATAGCAACTTCTATTAAGCCTGAAATATAACGTGATTTAACTTTATATATTGGAAGAGCCTGAATAGCACCTTGATCTATCCAGCGTATAGGAATTTGTGTGCCACGCGTAATACCCACTTTAACCCCTGAGGAATTGGCTAAATAAACATAATGTGATTGAAAACAGAATTCCTCGCCCCATAAAGGCTCTCTACAAGTTCCAGCTTCAAAATGACAAGTCTCAGGTTTCATAATACACATATCGCATTGAGCTAATGCAATAAAACAAGGGTAACAGTAGCCTTGATTAAAGCTTTTTTTAATGGGTCTATCACAATGAATACAAGAAATATTGCCTGTAAAAACCAATTTTATAGATTTGCCTATTAATGGATTAAGGTCAACCAGTTGATCACTTAATGGCAATTGATATTTAACTGGATTGTTCAACTCCACTTTCATTTTCCTTAACTTACCCAGCACTTAATATCTCCACATTTTTAATTTTAATACACTTATTCTATCATTTGATAGAATAATTAATTGAACATATCCTTTGTAAAAGATATGTAGCATAATTCAGGTTCTTATAGCCCATTACCTTACTAAAATAAATCCAGAGGACTTAAAACAGCTGAAATATCTTTTTCCATTACGTGGGTATAAATTTCTGTTGTTTTTACATCAGAGTGCCCCATAAGTTCTTGCACAATACGAATGTTCACTCCATTTTCCAATAAATGTGTAGCATAAGAATGACGGAAAGTATGGCAAGTCGCACGCTTTGTAATACCCGCACGATCAACCGCTATTTTTACTGCTTTTTGAAGTCCCGACTCAAGAACATGATGTCGACGCAATACCCCTGAACGTGGGTCAGTACTCAGTTTTTTAGCAGGAAATACATATTGCCATCTAAATTCTTTAGTAGCATTAGGATATTTTCGAGCAAGTGCCTCCGGAATATAGACCTTACCCACTCCCTGCGCCAAATCCTCATCATGTATTTTTTTAACTTTTTCAAGCTGAAACTGCAAACTCTTATTAATAGACGCAGGTAAAGCAACCACCCGGTCTTTCCCACCTTTCGCGTCACGGATATAAATTAATTTTTGCCCAAAATCAAAATCCTGAATCCGCAGTCGAATACACTCCATAAGCCGAAGACCACACCCATAAAGCATTTTTGCCATCAACAAATGATCCCCTTTCATCCAGTAAAAGACTTGCTGAACCTCACTCTTTGTTAACACCACAGGAGGACGACTCACTTTTTTTGCCCTCATAAAACCAATATCTTCTGCCACAGGCATAGCCAATACTTTCGTATAAAGAAAAATAATAGCATTCAAGGCTTGTCGCTGAGTTGATGCCGCCACTTTCTTTTCAGTCGCCAAATGGCTTAAAAAAGATTCAATTTCCAGCTTCCCCATCTCTCGCGGATGTTTTTTACATCCATGATATTTAATAAATCGAGCCACCCAGTCACAATAAGTTTGCTCAGTCCGATACT
>CAYYNM010000180.1:0-6920 GCA_964472945.1 uncultured Methylomarinum sp.
AAAGCCTGCGCCCCAATAATGGATAAATTGTTAAAATAAGCTTTATCAACAGATTTGACCCATTACCAGTTTTTTTCATTTAATATGGCGGAGACTTATGGGTAATCTGGTATTATTTTAAATGGATAACTACCAATTTAACCCTAGGGTCATAAATAAGATAATAAGGGAAAGTGTGGTCGCATTTTGAAATATTTCATCCCAATCAAAAGTGGAATGTTCATTCATTAAATCTTCGATTCTATTGTGAATTTGATCTTGCATAGGAGTACGTGATTGCATGTTTTTTCCTCATTTTACTATTTTATTTATAACTTCTCATTTGTCCGACTAAAACACCTTGTATTTCAACTTGGTTCGGGGCAAAGTGCATGGCTTGCATAGTTTTATTAGCGGGAATTAAAACTGTTTCATGGGGGTATTGTTCAATAAACTTTAAAGTTGCTTCTGATTTATCAATTAAAGCAACCACAACTTGTCCATTTCTTGCATGACTTTGTTGTTCAATAATCACCCAGTCACTATCAAAAATACCAATATCAACCATTGATTCCCCTTTGATTTGCAATATATAACAGGGTTTATCAGTTTTTATTTCATCGGGAATGGACATATAGCTGATGTTTGAGATAGCTTCAATAGGAGCACCTGCTGCGATGGAGCCGATAAAGGGAGTGCCTTGTTTTTCAAATAAGGGAGCTGTTATTTTAGTGACTGATTTTTCAGTTAAACGCACACCACGCTGCTTTCTATTAGGAGATTCTACAAAACCTGCGTTTATCAGCCCTTGAATATGTTTGTGTAGAGAGCCGCGTGATTTTAGTCCCATTGCAAGGCACAATTCATCTAAGGTGGGGGGGTGAATAAACGAGTCTTTGTTATTAACAAGAAAGTCTAAAACTTCTTGTTGTTTTCTGGTTAGGCTTGGGTGAGTGCTCATACTTGTTCTCTGTTCGTTTTTGATAATATTAAATCAAGAACAAAGAGAGAACAAGTTGTTTATTGATAATTCTTCTTTATTTTATGGGTTAACTCTGTAACTTACTATAATTTAAAGATTTTTATATCTTATTGATAAGAGTGTTTAGGGCAGGAAGTGCCCAATTAGGCAAGGTTAGTGTGATTGACTGGTTTAAAAGCTAGGCTACGAAGGGAGGATGTAATCGAGCGAAATTAGTTTAGCAAAAAGTAAGATAAAGAAACATGGCTATATACAAAAGTACAAGTTGCTTAAAAATAAAGACCAAGGCTTTGTAGAGCGGACTTTAGTCCGCTATTGAGATAATTTGTACTGGTTATTGCGGACTAAAGTCCGCTCTACAGTTCATAAGTTGTGGTTTGTTAATAGAATTAAAGACATTTAAAAATGAACATTGAGTTCACGGTGAGTTCTGTAGTGAAAATACTAGGTCTTTTATGCCCTCTCACTTATTACTGGTATTCAATAAGCTCAAAAATTTTCACCACTTGCTTAACGCCTGTTTCTCGACGTGCAATTTCGGTTGCGACATTAGCTTCTTGTTGGTGAACCAGTCCAAGAAGGTAAACAACACCACTTTCTGTAACAACCTTTACGCGAGTAGCATCAAACCCTGGTAAATTTTTAATATTACTTAAAGATGATTTTATTTTTGTGGTGATGAACGTATCACGAGTGCGTGTAGCTAAAGAGGAAAGAGGGGCTATTTTCATTTCATTATGAACAGATTTTACACCTTTAATTGAGCGGACAATATCGATTACTTTATTGCGTAATATCTCAGTAGGGGCTTCACCAGTGACTAGTACAATTCCATTATATGCGGTAACATTAAAATGACACTGGTTTCGGGTATCATCATGGGAATTTAACTCGATTCCTGCATTAATTTCTATACCTTCATCTTTTAAAATCTCTTCGCTGGTTCGGCGGTCATGCAATAAAGAAAGCCCTGTTATTTCGGCTAACCCAGTCATTAGGGTTGAACATCCCGAGAGCATCATTGAGAAAAGAATAAACAGCATTTTTTGTTTCATGCTTAGCCTCCAAAAAGTTGTTGGTCAATTAAATCACATAGGCAATGAGTGATAAGCAGGTGTACCTCTTGGATGCGAGCGGTAGATTCTGAAGGTACGCGAATCTCAATATCCGTTTCATTTAGCAAAGAGCTTAATGCACCTCCATCTTTGCCTGATAGAGCGATAACACTAAGCTCTTTGTCATGAGCCGCCTTAACCACGCTAAGAATATTACTGGAATTACCACTGCTAGTGTAAACAAGCAAAATATCTCCGGCTTGACCAAGTGCGCGTAATTGTTTGGTAAAGACCTCATCAAAATGATAATCATTAGCTATTGAGGTGATCGTTAAAGTATCAGAAGTAAGGGCTATTGCGGGTAAAGCTGGACGCTCGCGCTCAAAGCGGTTGAGCATTTCAGAGGAAAAATGTTGAGCATCACCGGCAGACCCTCCATTACCACAAGTAAGAATCTTTTTATCATTAACAAGAGACTCAACAATTTTTTGTGATGCAAATTCTATCAACTCACACAAACTAGTCATAGACTCTTGTTTAGTTTGAATGCTATCTGAGAAGTGGTTAATAATTCTATCTTGTAAGCTCATAGAGGTAATAATAATTTAATAAGAGGTGAATTTGCATGTCTCATGTTTGAAATGCATTTTTTATCCAGTTAATGTCTGTGTTATTAGACATGGCAATAACATCAAACCGAATTTTGCTATTTACTTTATGGCTTGATAAGTAATATTGTGTTGTTGCTATTATACGGGATTGTTTTCGCTGCGAGATACTTTCTATTGCACCCCCATATTTATTAGATTTTCTATACCTGACCTCAACAATAATAAGCGTCTCCGCATCTTTCATTATTAAATCAATTTCACCATATTTACAGCTAAAATTTTTTTCAACAAGTTGCAGGCCTTGTTGTAATAAAAAATTGCAAGCTTGCTGCTCTGACTTTTCTCCTTGAAGTAGGTGTAAAGCGCGAGAAATATTGAACATTAGAGTGGTGAGCCATGAATCTCGAAGGGTTCGATTTCTTCTTCAGGCCGTTGACTGACAGGGCTACCATTAATAAATTTTGCACAGCTTAACTGGCGAGTGACTCTGTTTTCTAAATTAATAGATAAAGTCCCTGTTGCACCTGGATAAGGTGTATTTGCAAGATCAGCTAATCTTGAGCTTAAGTTGAAAGAATCTATACCTAGCGCAATAAGCCTTAAATACTTTTGTGGTAAGTGCTGCCAACTGTCTCGTAATGATTCTTTGCTGAGTTCCCCGCTGTAAAGCTCTGGAAATACCCAGGGAATATCACAAAAAACAATGCCATTTAGATCAATATCTGCTGATGGATTAGGTTCACCAGAATATATTTCAGGCAATGCGTAAACAGGGACTTGTGTTGCTCTATAAAATCGTAGTTGTGGGTTGATAGAGCGTGCTTTTTGAGGCGATGCAGATAGAAAAATAGCATCAACATCTTTACGTCGTTGTTCTGTAAATTGAATATTACGCGCTAAAGTTCGTTTTAGTTTTTTATAGCGATAGTTACTTTCACCAAGATTAAGCAGACTTTTTATTGATGGAGAGAAATCACTCGCACGCCTATTGTAGAACTGAGTTTCAAGAACAGTGCTATCACTTTGTTGCCAGAAATCGGTTAAATAGTCGGCCATACGATGGCCTTGGTTTGACTCTGGAGCCAAAATCAATACTTTTTCAATGCCGTCAGATTTTGCCTTATTAACTAATTCTTTAACTTCATCAATAGGACTTAACCCAAATTGAAATAAATTATCTTTAGCCAGGTTGGAGACATGATTTAAGGCTAGCACAGGGGTCGTTAACTCAGTGCTTAAAGCAAGTTCTTGAATGTTATCTTTACTCAGTGGGCCAATAACTAATTCAGCTCCTTCTGAAATAGCTAAATGGTATAAATTAACTATATTTTCAATTGACGAATCATAAAAGCGGATAGACGGTTGTTCGGCTATAGGAGAGTGATGATAAGCCGCCATTAAACCAATTTTTATAGCTTCAGCCGCTTTAGCATAAGGACCTGATTCAGGAAGAAGAATAGCAAGGAAATTGGGTGTTTTAAAGGTATTTGTTAATCCTTTGGAATATGATTGAATAAAACCTGCATTAGCAGGGTGGTGAGGGAATAAACGTTCCCATTCACTTAAATTGAGTTGAAATTCAATGGGATTTTGATTTGCCCTGCTATCTCTTAATATTTTTGCTAAAACTATCCAGCCATTAAATATATTATCGGATGTCACTTGCTGAAGGTTAAGTACCTGGGGTGATAATAAATTTAAAGTATCTAGAATAACTTTATTATTTTCATTTTGTTTTTCGGTTGATTGCAGTAATGCTGAAAGTTTAATACGAGCCTTAACGCTTTGTAACAGATTACCTGATAAAGACTGGGCAAAAGCCATAGACTGGTAAAATATGACTTGATCTGCAGACGTTAAATAATAAGGCTGGGTATTGTTGAGTCTAGTAAGTGCTTGCTCAGCCTCACCATTACTTAAATTTATCTGGATAATAACTAAATTTAATTGATTACGCTGTTCGGCATTTAATAAAGCAGGGTTTATTTGGCTTATAATTGATTGAGCACTAGAACTATCACCAGATTGTATAAATGCTTCAGCGGCCAAGAGATTAAACTCATCACGCTGAGCTGGTTTTGAGGTGGCAAGTGATTGATATAAATTGGCAGCTTGTTTATGCTGACCACTTTGTGTGAATGCTTCCGCTTTAACAGCTTTATTCAACATCTGATAGTGTTGAATTGATTCAGTGGCGCAACCCGAAGCTATAAAGAAGCAAAAAGTAATTAAAGCAAAATAATGGCGGTTCATGAACAGACTAACCTATTGATTAAGAATGAGGATATGATTATACTTCACACGGTCACGACTGCAGATTTCTATCGGTCGATTTGTGTCGATAGACAGCGTTGCTGAAATAGTTGCGTAGCTTGCTATGCGCCTATTTCAGTGCCTTGCTATCAACAAAAATCAACTCGCTATAAATTCCGCATCCGTGACCGCGTGAAGTATACCCTCAAGTTTTAGTATTAAATAAGAGAATAAATTATCAAATGTGCGGTAAATTATACGTTGTTGCAACACCTATAGGCAATTTAGCAGATTTTAGCTATAGAGCCGTGGAAATTTTAAAAACTGTCGACTTGATTGCAGCGGAAGATACGCGGCATGTCAAAATGTTATTACAGCACTATTCCATTAATAATAGCTTAATTTCTTTACATCAACATAATGAAGAACATGCCTCGCTAGGCTTAGTCGAAAAGCTAAAAAGTGGATTAAATATTGCTTTGGTTTCTGATGCAGGAACACCTCTTCTAAGTGACCCAGGGATGCCTTTGGTAAAGCTAGCAAAGCTACAGGGAGTAGAGGTATCACCCATCCCTGGGGCTTGTGCTGTTATTGCGGCATTGTCAGTATCAGGTCTGCCTGTTACACGGTTCACCTTCGAAGGCTTCTTGCCTAGAACCTCATCTGCTAGGAAAACATTTTTTAGTGAAAAGAAAAGTGAAACTGCAACATGGATTTTTTATGAATCTAGCCACAGAATTTTAGCTTCACTGGAAGATTTATTAGAAGTTTTATCGGGTGAGCGTCGCATTGTAGTCGCTAGAGAATTAACTAAGTTGTTTGAAACCGTTGTGAACGACACTTTAGAAAATGTATTGGAAAAGGTGAAAAATGACAATAACATGCAAAAAGGCGAGTTTGTTGTGTTGGTAGAAGGTGCTGTTATTGAAAAGCATGTAACAGAAATAACAGAAGAACAAAATCATATTTTGCAGATATTATTAAAAGAGTGTTCAATTAAAACAGCAGTAGCAATGGCTGTTGAAATAACGGGCGCTAGAAAAAAAGTATTGTATCAGGCTGCTTTGGATATGAAAGAGAACTAAATTTTGTTAACTTTATACTATATTCACGACCCCATGTGTAGTTGGTGTTATGCCTTTGATGCCGTGTTAAAGCAAGTTCAAAGTGAAATACCTAAGACCATCAAAATAGTAAAAGTACTTGGTGGTCTTGCGCCCGATACCACGGAAGTTATGCCAGAATCATTAGCCGCTATGATTGAAAGTAATTGGCAGAAAATTGAGCAAACAGTGTCTAATATTCGATTTAATTTCGATTTTTGGAAAATAAATCAAGCGATAAGATCAACTTACCCTGCCTGTCGAGCTGTTCTGGCAGCAAAAAAACAAGGTGCTGATTTTGAAGGTAAAATGATTACTCAGATTCAATGGGCTTATTACCAAAATGCAGAAAACCCATCACTAGATAAGACTCTGATTAAATGTGCAAAACAAATTGAATTAGATAGCCTACTATTTATATCAGACTATCATAGCGAATTAATCAATAAGCAGTTATTACAACAGATACAATTTTCAAGACGATTAGGTGTATCCACATACCCATCATTATGTTTGGAAATAAACCAGCAGGTTTTACCAATAAAGATTGATTACATTAACTCTTACTTAATAGTTGAGCAAATAGTTAAAGCGGCGAGAATATCAAATTGAATAAATTAGATCGGAATAAGTATTTATTCTAAGGTTCAAGGGGTGAAAAAATATAGAATGCTCTGAATCGCTGTGCATTTTACATTACTGAGATATTTAACCTATACTTCTTCCATTGACTAAAGGAATATATTATTCAACAGTGAGTCGAGTAGTTGCAAAATGCAAGACTTGACCCTTTCTTTCCTCAACATTGTATTTATATAGATCTGTATAAGATGATTTATAGCATATTATACAGATAGAAAATCTACAAAAACGTTGTTTTATTGCTAATATTGAATTTCAAGCTTATGATAGGCAGAAACTTGTGAATAACTGGTTA
>CAYYNM010000181.1:0-6907 GCA_964472945.1 uncultured Methylomarinum sp.
TATATGCCTATTCTTATCGCTGTTGGGCAATCTTTTAATGCAGAGCAAGTGACTAAGTTAAGAAACAAATGGTATTTTGTAGGAGCGGCTTTAGCCGCGATGTCGCGGCTAAAGCCGCTCCTACAAAGATAAAAATCACAAAACTTCTTAACTTAATGGTAGTCGCCTCAAACCCTCTGGGGGTGGATTAAAATATCAACTTAAAAATTAGCTGAAGCTTATAGGTATCAGGTAGGTATTGAAAATAACCACAGTGATCTCTGTGGTAAAAAATGTTAGATGTTTTATGCTCTCTTATTACTACCCACTTGTAGTGATGTTGATATGGTTGCGATATTTTATCTGCAGGGGTATTGTTAATACTTTTATAGTGCGTTGGAAACCTGATGGATAAAATTAAATTCCTTTATGTAGAAAATATAATCTCTAGGTCGCAAAACAACACCCAACAGCAGATAACATTTTTTATGTTGGTAGAGAACTTGTCTTATGATAAAGAGCTTGATGTTGTTTGGTCGGGTGAAGAGGGTGTCTGGCACACTCTCTCAGCTAAGTATCATAGTATGCAAGGGAATGATAAAGAATACTGGCAAGCTCATATTGAATTAACTGCATCTGCTATTGAATCACTTCCGGGGAATATTAAATTTGGTATTCGTTACCGAGTTTTTGGAGCTGAATACTGGGATAATAATCAAGGCCAAAACTATGTGAGTGAAGCTGATTCAGGCATACTGTTAGCGCATAAAACCTTGGTACAAAATATTAGTGTTTCTAGTTGTTTTCAAGAGCAACAAACATATATGCCTATTCTTATCGCTGTTGGGCAATCTTTTAATGCAGAGCAAGTGACTATTCACTGGACAACTGATAATTGGACCACAATAGAAAAAACTCCCTGTCATTTTGACCGGCAATATTGGGATAAGCAGTTTAAAAGTAATGCCAGAAACCCCAATCAGTATGCTGTGCAATTATGGGAAGGTCAAATAAATCATGATGATGCTTTCCGCTTACAATACGTTATTTGTTGCGAGCGTGATGGTAAAGCTTTATGGGAAAATAATGAGGGCAATAACTATTCTTTTGAAAGAGAGCAGTTAAAAGTTTTAATCCTTAATTTACATTGTTATCAAGAAGAAAACCAGGATGAAAAATTTACTCAAATTGCTAAAGCTATAAATGAGTTGGACATTGATATTGTGTGTTTGCAAGAAGTGGCTGAATACTGGCGAGATGGACTGGGTGACTGGGAGTCCAATTCAGCAAAGCTGATTAATGATCGTTTAAAAAAGCCTTTTCATCTACATACAGATTGGTCTCATATTGGCTTTGATAAATTTAAAGAGGGAGTGGCTATTTTAAGTCGATTTCCTTTGTCTAACCAAGAGTCAAAATATGTATCAGATAGTCATGATATATATAGTATTCATTCCAGAAAAGTGGTGATGGCAAGAGTTCATGTACCTTATATTGGTGCAATTAATGTATTTTCTGCACATTTAAGCTGGGTGGAGGATGGTTTTCAAAATCAGTTTCAACGCTTGCATAAATGGGCAGAATCGGTTCAAACTGATGATATTAAGGCCACTTTATTATGTGGGGATTTTAATATTACAGCAGGAAGTAGTGGTTATGAATATGTGGTCAACTCAAATCAGTATGATGACCAATATTTAGCAGCTAATGAACGAGGTATTTTCGATAAAATATTTAGAGTCAATGATACTCATTGGCAAGATTTATTAACAGATGACTATCGAATAGACTATATTTTTATGAATAAGAGCAGTCAATTACAAGTTACCTCGGCAAAAGTATTATTTACAGAACTTGATTATGGACGTGTGTCTGATCATTGTGGGTATTTTATGACTTTTGAACCAAAAACAATAATAAAAAATTAAGAGGCGGCAATGGAAATAGCAGAACATTATGCCAGACCTGTTCGTGGTGAATTAGGTGGCTCATTTGCAAGAGTAAATGATTTTAATCATGAGTTTTTTGTGCGTTGGGGGCGGGTGGATTTTGAGATGTATTATGGTGCTCAAGTAAATCTTAAAGTTATTTTAAAGGTTTATAGTAACGATGATATTTGTGAAACTTATATAATCGATACTGAACCCTATGATATTGAGTGGGACCGACATAAACGTCGTACTCGAGATTTTTACATCCATCCTTTTTCAAGTAGTTATGGACAAGTCAACTGTGCCAAGTTTTCTTTTATCATCCATAAAGACGAATATTCTATTGCTTCGGAAAATGAATATATTTTTATGGACTGGCCTCAATTACAAGGCAACCCTGATGAGCATCAGTTTCGAGAAATAACTTCTGAGCATACAACGGCTAATAACTATCGGACTTATGAATTAAATGCAAACGAGTTACAAAGTGATGTGGACTGGATGAATCATCATTTTGAATCATTAGAACTGGTACCTAAATTTACTAAAGGCCAACTCAATCACCCTTATCACCCTAAAAGTTATATTCATCATTTAATTGATAAAGTCATGCAATGTAAACGGCATGAGCATGAACGCTTATGTACCATTAAAGTGAGTGTAGACTGTATCGATGATGCTGATTTTGTAACGCATTTAATTCATGCCAGTGAGCAAGGAGTATGGGTACAATGTATTGTTGATTGGCGTAAAATGACATTAACTAACAGCCAGAGTTATGCGCGGCTAAAAAGGGCGGGTATAGAGTTAGTGGGTGTTGTTTGTAGTCCTGACCATCACTTAATTGAAGTTGAACCTGATATGCATACCAAATTTATCATCTTTAATGATGAAGATTGTATTATGGGGTCTTTTAATATTACTTTTGATCGCTGGTGGGCTAACTGGGAGTCTGGAATGACTTTCCATTCAAAAGGGATGTGCCGATTATTAGATAATATTTTTCAAAGTCAACGGGGTGGAGTTATTCAACAGTATGGGATTGACCCTCACAGTCATTTTAATATGTTATACACCTATGGCCGTCATACCATAGCTAATGGAGAAAACTATCTACCACATCATGCAATTTTAAGTGAAATTAACCGTGCAAAGCATTCAATTAAAGTGACTTTATTTTTGATTGGTGATTTATTGGGTGGGCATCATGATAGTGTGATTAATGCATTGATTGAAGCAAAAAATAGAGGTGTTTATGTACATTTATTATTAAATGGGCATATTGCCAGGCAGGGTAAGGTTGGTGTGGAACGCTCAATGGAAGAAGAGTTAAGCCAGCCTTTATTGCCTGCAGTTGATCAGTTACGGTTTGCAGGTGTACCTGTCGGTTTGGTTTATGGTCAAGATGACCATGAAGTACCTTATTCTCCCATTCACTCAAAATATTGCATTATTGATGATTATATTGTGATTGATGGTAGTTTTAATTGGTATAACACGTCAGTTTTTTCTCATGATTTAATTGTCGTTGCGGCTAATCATGAAGTAGCTAAACCTTATTTACATGAATTTGATGAAATTCAGTGCGCATTTAGGGTTTATTATTGAGGGAGTATATCTTGTAATTATACTTCGCGCAGTTGTGACCGTGCGAAGTATAAGTAGCCGTTGTTTTTATTGAGCATTTTTCATATAACTCTCTAATAAGGATATAATAGCCAGCTTTTGCCAGCTTATTTTTATGCCTAGTCACGCCTTAATAAAACAACTTTCTAAACAATTGCAGTTCTGCATGAATGTAGACAGACACAGCTATAAACGGCAGTTAGATCGTTTCCGCAGTGAGCTGAAAAAAGCTAATAATCCTGTACAAAAATTGAGTATCTTGGCAGGAAAAATAGAACAATCTATTAATAAACGGAACCAGCGAAAAGCCAGTATTCCAAAAGTTGAATATCCTGACTTACCTGTAACTGACAAAAAATCTGAAATTGCTGATTTAATCTTAAAAAATCAAGTGCTTATTTTATGTGGTGAAACAGGTTCAGGTAAAACCACTCAAATTCCTAAAATTTGTTTAGAAATAGGCCGTGGTATTAATGGTTTTATTGGACATACCCAACCGAGAAGAATTGCAGCACGTACTGTGGCCGATAGAATTGCTGAAGAATTAGGGCAAAAAATAGGTCAATCAGTTGGTTATAAAGTGCGTTTTCATGATAAAACTCATGATAAGTCATTAGTTAAACTTATGACGGATGGTATTTTATTAGCAGAATCTCAAAATGATCCTTACCTTAATCAGTATGACACCATTATTATTGATGAGGCGCACGAACGCAGTTTAAATATTGATTTTTTATTAGGATATTTGCGTTGGCTATTACCAAAACGTCCTGACCTTAAGCTGATAATCACTTCTGCAACCATTGATCCCGAACGTTTTTCTAAACATTTTTCTGATGCACCGATTATCAATGTTTCGGGTCGAACTTATCCTGTAGAAATGCGTTATCGGCCACTGGAGTTAATTGAAGAGGACGATGAGACTACAGCCGATATTCAGCAAGCTATTGTGGATGCAGTGGATGAACTCCATAGGGATTTACCAGGAGATATTCTTATTTTCCTTAATGGTGAAAGAGAAATTAGGGAAACCACGGAGTCATTAAAAAAACATAACCCTGCACATTGTGATATTTTGCCACTGTATTCAAAATTAAGTGTCTCTGAGCAAGAAAGAGTTTTTAAACCTAAAGGCAAATCCAGAATTGTATTGGCGACTAATGTGGCTGAAACATCATTGACTGTTCCAGGTATTAGAAGTGTGATTGATACGGGGCATGCACGGATCAGTCGGTATAGTCATCGCAGTAAAATCCAACGTCTACCGATAGAAAAAATTTCTCAAGCCAGTGCTAACCAAAGGGCAGGGCGTTGTGGACGTGTTGCGGAAGGTATTTGTATTCGGCTGTATTCAGAAGAAGATTTTTTGGCAAGACCACAATTTACCGAGCCAGAGATTTTAAGGACTAATTTATCTTCTGTTATTTTACTGATGACTTCTTTAAAACTCGGTGATATTGAAGATTTCCCTTTTGTTGAGCCTCCTGAAGATAAAATGATTCGGGATGGTAAAAATTCTTTACATGAGGTTAACGCGTTAGATAAAGAAGGTAAAATTACGGCGATGGGGAGGCAGTTAGCTAAAATCCCTACAGATCCTAAACTAGCAAGAATGCTGTTAGCGGCTGACAAGCTAAATTGCTTAACAGAAGTCTCTATTATTGTTTCGGCATTAAGTATTCAAGACCCCCGAGAGAAGCCTGCGGATAAAATGCAGCAAGCGGATAGTAAACATGCCGAGTTTAAAATTGATGACTCTGATTTTTTAACTATTTTAAATATTTGGAATACCTTTGAAGCGCAGAAAAAACATTTATCAAACAGTAAACTAAGAAAATATTGTAAAGAACATTTTTTATCTTATATTCGGATGCGTGAGTGGTTTGATATTCATGCTCAAATCATGCAAGTGATTAAAGGCGAGTTAAAACTTAAACCTAATACCAGTGCTGCGAGTTATGAAGCCGTTCATTGTGCATTACTACCCGGATTGTTATCCAATATTGGTTTTAAGCATGAGCAATATGAGTACCTAGGTGCTAGAGGCCTTAAATTTTTTATCTTCCCAGGCTCAGGTCAATATAAAGTCAGACCTAAATGGATTATAGCGGCAGAACAAGTTGAAACCTCTAAAGTTTATGCGCGTACTGTTGCAAAAATAGAGCCTGAATGGATTGAGCAATGCGCTAAACACTTGGTTAAATCCAGTTATTACGAGCCACATTGGGAAAAGAAAGCAGGGCGGAGTGCTGTTTATGAAAGGGTGATGTTATATGGTTTAACGGTACAGCCAAAAAGAAAAATTCCTTATGAACGGATTGACCCTAAAGCGGCAAGAGAAATATTTATTCGTTGTGGTTTAGTGGCACAAGATTATCATACCAATGCGCCTTTTTTTAAAGCCAATAAAAACTTATTGGAAGAAGTTGGGTATATTCAACATAAGGGGCGGCGAGTAGATTTAATCGAAGATGAAGAATGGTTATATGAATTTTATAATCAGAAATTACCTGAACAGGTTGTTAATGGCATTACACTGGATAAATGGCGTAAAACAGCTGAAAAAGAAAATCCCAAGCTATTATTTTTAACCAAAGAAGACTTAACCCGTAAAGATGATGAGCATGTCAGTGACTGGGATTATCCAGATCATAAAAAGGTAGGTAACTTATCGATAGAACTGCAGTACCGTTTTGAACCCGGCCATGATGAAGATGGTGTAACCGCAATTATCCCTGTACATCAGTTAAATCAAATAGCCACTCAACCTTTTGAATGGCTGGTGCCGGGTTTACTGGAAGAAAAAATAATTGCTTTGATTAAATCCTTACCTAAGCAAGTGCGCAAACATTTTGTACCGGTACCGCAAACAGCAAAAGATTGTTTAATCATAGAACCTGATTTTAAAGGTTCTTTATATGAATGGTTGGGTATGCGCTTACGAAAATTAACCGGTGAGGCGATTCCATTAACAGAATGGAACCCAAGCATGTTAAGTGAGCATTTAAAAATGAACTATAGAGTGGTTGATGATAAAGGACGCTCTTTAGCTTATGGACGAAATTTAAAAAGCTTGCAAAATAAATACAGTGAAAAGGCAGGAGATAGTTTTGATCAAATTGCCGCTGATGAAATGAATCATACTGGTTATATCCAATGGGCATTTGATGATTTGCCAGAAACTTATGAGTTTATGCAAAAAGGTCAGTCATTTGTTGGTTTTCCAGCATTGATTGATGAGGGGGAAACGGTTGGGGTACGTATCTTTGATACTAGAGATAAAGCAGAGCAGGCTCATTTTTTGGGTCTAGTACGGTTGTTTCAATTACAAACACGTAAAGACAGTAAATATGTGATTAAAAATTTACCAA
>CAYYNM010000182.1:0-1842 GCA_964472945.1 uncultured Methylomarinum sp.
CCAAAAGGGCTTTTTCCGTAGCAGGTTCTCTGTTCTCGGACAGCCTCCTAGTAGTGATTACGTCATACCGATAAGGATTGTAGATACCCTAAGTACAGGGACAATATATAGGATGTGCTGAGATAGGAAGCGCATCAATTGCAAACGGTGTACTTCGTTCCTCATCATTCTATATCAACTTGTTTATATCCCTGCTGACATAAGGAATAATGTTTTTTATAAAGTAGCCGAAGCTTGTTCATAAGGCAGCTGGAAATAAATAACCTACCCGCGCAGGATTTTTGTTTCTAGTTGCCTTAGTTCTCGGACAGCCTCCAAGGTAGTAGCTTTTTTAGAGACTACTTTTTGATTAATTAAAAAATGAAAAAAATATTATTATCACTTGTCTTGTATCTCGCTTCAATTACACATTTGAACGCATCTACTTTTGAACATTTAAAAAAGTATTGTGATGTCGAGGGGGCTACTAGATGTTTCAATCTTGGGGTGATGTATGCGCCTATGGTGAAGGAGTAAAACAAGATTATACTAAAGCCATGGAGCATTTTGGTATGGCGTGTGATAAAGCGTCGTCTTTGGGGTGCAAGAATTACACTATAATAAAAAAAATATTGACTGAACTAAAGGGTGTGAAAGTGTTTGTTTTAAGAATTGTGATAGATACCGGCGATGATTTGCGGTGAGAAAAATCAAGTTGGCTGACTCTTTGAATATACCCTGAATCCGTGACTTCTGATTCCACAGCGGTCAAAAAAATACTCACTTAAAAGGGTGGTGAAGCTAAGATTTTTTTGAAGCTCCTGTGAAACCAATATCTTGCGCCCTGTTATCCGCATTAAAGTCACGGATTCAGGTATAAATTATTAGCCTCATTTAATCAATAACAAGAAGTGGTCAGAAATAGGCTTTAAGTAGAATACCCAGAAAATTTAAAATCTAGGATTTTCTTCGCGTTCCAGAATGTTTTTTATATCCATTCGGTCGTGGATGATGGCGGTAATAAAAATATCGTTTGATCTTTGAGTGTAAAAAATAATATGGCTTTCATGCTCATGCCGAAAATACCCCTCGCGAATATCATTACATTCACGCCCCAAATTGGGGTTATCAGCTAACAACTGAAAGCATTCACCAAGACTAGCTTTATATTTTACAGCTTGGTTTTCGCCAAATTGTTGGAAACTGTATCGGAATATTTTTTTAATCTCTGCGCGTGCTTTTACTGATAGCTTGAATTTATTTGGCATCAAATTCAGCTTTCACTTCGGCGAATATTTCATCAAGAGCGCTGTCGCTCTCACCACTTTTTTCACCTGCAATCAGCTCTTGCCTCAGCCACTCAAGTTTAGTTTTGTTTTCAGCTTCTTCTTGCTCAAGTAAGCGCAAACCTGCTCTAACAGCTTCGCTAACATTACGATAGCGCCCGCTTTCTTTTAACTGACTTAAAAATCCTGTGAAGTGTTCTCCCAGATCAATACTTGTCGTCGCCATGAAATACACCTTTCTATCATCCGCCCCACAAAACTACTAAATATTAGTAGTTTTGTCAATTTACAGGGTTTTGCTCAAATAATTGTAAAGGAGGTAGACGGTTAGCCCCCTGTACCACCTACATTATATTTGTTCTTAAGTTTCAACAGCCTTAACGGCTAAAAGGTCTGCAATAGTCCCTGTGCTGACCCACGTCTTTCACAACTTACAAAGCCATTTTAACGCACCTCAATCAAACTGCTACAAACTGGGTTTATTTTAGGCTATTTCATCAATTTTTTCAAAAAACTTGTACTTTCATGATGTGACGCGTGATTTTTAATATAAAAATGATATTTTATTCATAACATA
>CAYYNM010000182.1:1942-6890 GCA_964472945.1 uncultured Methylomarinum sp.
TTTTATTTTTAAATAACTTTGTTTTTTCCGCTACAACAATTAAATCATTCGTCAAAGTGGCTCAAATCAGCACCAAACTTGGTAGCTTAGCTGTCTGGTTTCACCACGTTGTAGCATGATTTTATAAAAGTTCAGTTCGAAACATATTAGGTTACTTTTTTTATTTTTGAATATAATTTATTGGCTTCCTTATGAATAGCATCCAGGTCATTAATAATCAGTTGGTTACGTTTTTTATTAATTATGCCTTGTGAACGCCAATGTTGTAATTGTTTATTAACAACTTGGCGAACCGAACCCACCATACGAGCAAGTGTCTCATCAGAAAATCCATTGATTAAATGGGTTTTCTGTGCGTCCTCTTTTACTCCCGTATACTGTTGAATTTTATTTATATGCTTTAAAATTAAACGGCTTAATCGAGTGCTTATATCATGTAGAACAAAGCTACTGGCAAGGTCTTCTTGCTCACGCATTTTATGAGCTAAATAAGGTAAAAATTGTTGATTTAATTCAGGGTATGTCCAAATCCATTTTCTCATCATCTCTATAGGCACAGAAACCAGCTGTAATGAAGGGCTGATAGGATCAAGAATAACATCATGAGGCTGGCCATCCAGTAAAGTCGTTATGTCAAAACTATCCCCGGGATAGAGCATATCAAGAGTAACTTCTCGCCCGGTATCTGGATTATTACGTTTTATTTCTAGCTGCCCTTCTTGTAAAAAATAAAACTGGGTCATTAGATTTTCAGGGTTAATATAATTTCCTTTATCCCATTTAATTAGGTGAAATTGTTGGGATATTTCTTGTAACAGTTCATCAGGCAAAGAAGCGAATAAAGGAGACTGCTTAACCAATAAAGAGCTAGCAGTTCGAGGGGTATGTACGAGTGTTGTCATATTTTATCCCTAAATAAGATTATATGGTTCTCATCAACCACAGCTTACTTCTGAGATACAGGATAACAGCCTGCATCTCAGAGTCAATAAACTATTGAGTCTATTATTTCTGTGGCCATTGCCACTCAAGTATTTCTGGCATATCTTCACCATGATGTTGAATATACTGCTGGTGGTCAATCAATTTATTCTGGACATACTGTTTAACATAGACTGCACGTTGGCGTAAATGAGGTACACGTTCAATAACATCTGCAACCAGATGAAAACGATCCAGCTCATTCATCACTACCATATTAAAAGGCGTAGTGGTGGTACCTTCTTCTTTATAGCCACGTACATGCAAATTATGGTGGTTAGTACGTCGGTAACATAGGCGATGTATTAACCAGGGATAACCATGATAAGCAAATATAATAGGTTTGTCAGTAGTAAAAATATCATCAAAGTCTCGATCACTGAGTCCATGTGGATGTTCTTCAGCAGGCTGCAACGTCATAAGGTCCAAAACATTAACGACACGAATTTTTAGCTCTGGAATTTTTTTGCGTAGAATATCAACAGCTGCAAGAATTTCCAAGGTAGGAACATCACCTGCACATGCCATCACCACATCAGGCTCACCACCTTCATCATTACTGGCCCACTCCCATATTCCAATCCCTTTAGAGCAATGTTTAATAGCAGCATCCATATTTAGCCATTGGTATTCTGGCTGCTTACCTGCAACAATTACATTTATATAATTTTTACTTCTTAATACATGGTCTGTGACTGAGAGCAAAGTATTAGCATCCGCAGGGAGATAAACACGAATAACATCAGCACTTTTGTTAACAACATGATCTATAAAACCAGGGTCCTGATGAGAAAAACCATTATGGTCTTGACGCCAGACGTGGGATGTTAATAAGTAATTAAGCGAAGCAATCGGTTGACGCCAAGGAATATCATCTCGAGTGGTTTTAAGCCACTTGGCATGTTGATTAAACATAGAATCTATAATATGAATAAAAGCTTCATAGCAGGAAAAAAAACCATGCCGCCCCGTCAACAAATAACCTTCTAACCAGCCCTGGCAAGTGTGTTCAGAGAGGATCTCAAGCACGCGACCCTCTTGTGATAAATCGGTATCTTCCGGAAGTGTTTCTGCCATCCATGCTCTGGAAGTCACCTCAAAAACATTACCCCAGCGGTTAGATGCTGTTTCATCTGGTCCAACAATACGGAAGTTTGCCGATTTTTTGTTTTTCTCCATAACATCCCGGAGAAATGTTCCCATAACTCGCGTTGCTTCAGCTTTTACAGCACCAGGGTTAGCAACATCAACAGCATATTCCCTATAATTTGGCATAGAAAGCTTTTGGAGTAATATTCCACCATTTGCATGAGGATTATCACCCATCCGGCGCTTGCCTTCGGGAGCTAGTGCTTTAAGCTCTTCAATAAGTGTACCACCTGAAGTAAATAACTCATCTGGCCGGTAACTTTTCATCCAACTTTCTAATAAAGCTAAGTGTCCTGGATTTTCAGCCAACCCTGCAAAAGGCACTTGATGTGATCGCCAGAAACCTTCAGCTTTTTTACCATCCACTTCTTTAGGGCCTGTCCAACCTTTAGGTGAACGAAGAATAATCATCGGCCAACGAGGACGCTCAACGGTCCCAGAAGTTCTTGCCAGAAGTTGATATTGATGAATTTCATTGATACACAGCTCAAGTGTCTGCGCCATTTTTTGATGCATAAGTTCTGGCACATCACCTTCAACAAAGTAAGGCTTATAACCATAACCAATAAATAAGGCTTCTAATTCTTGGTGTGAAATACGAGAAAGTACAGTAGGGTTGGCTATTTTATACCCATTCAAATGCAAGATAGGTAAAACGGCACCATCACGCCTAGGGTTAAGAAATTTATTAGAGTGCCAGGCCGTGGCCAACGGTCCTGTTTCAGCCTCACCATCACCCACTACACAAGTCACTATTAAATCAGGGTTATCAAATGCTGCTCCATAGGCATGAGAAAGAGAGTAACCCAACTCTCCTCCTTCATGAATTGAACCTGGTGTTTCCGGAGCAACATGGCTTGGTATTCCACCCGGAAAAGAAAATTGTTTGAACAGCCGCCTCATTCCCTCTTCATCCTGGGAAATATCAGGATAGTAATCGCTATAAGTACCTTCCAGCCAAGTGTTGGCAACAAGCCCAGGACCACCATGACCAGGGCCTGCAATATAAATAATATTAAGGTCTTGTTGCTTGATAAGGCGGTTCAAATGTACATAAATAAAGTTAAGTCCTGGTGTGGTTCCCCAATGCCCTAATAACCTGGGTTTAACATGTTCCAGCGTCAGGGGTTCTTTAAGCAAGGGGTTTGCCAGTAAATAAATCTGCCCAACGGAAAGGTAGTTTGCAGCACGCCAATAAGCATTTATTTTAAGTAGCTCATTTTGCTCAAGTACGACTGGGTTAAAATCTGTTGCTAATATTGTCTTATCCATATTCTTTCTCATGCTGATATTATTGATTGACTTATAATTTATAGTTTCCTGTCATTTATCACTATAAAAGCCTTCTCGGGAGGAAAGTAGAACAATGTATAAAGCCTGGAGGTATGTGAACCAAGCAAATGTAGCCTTGATGTAGCAAAACAAAATCAAGGCTACAAAAATAGCACCTAATTTTAGAATTGCCTCTTTCCAAAGAGCTGTAAAGACAAGCCATGCCTTGTCTTTACAATACAGCTTCCCACCTTACACTGTGAATACTTGGATCTAAAACCAATCTTCAAGGTTATATTGCTTATGCAATGAGGGTATTTCAATTTGAGTATTTTTTAATTTTTTAGCAAAAATCGGCATCACATCTTTTTCGCCATGCACCAAAAAAGTGGTTTTAGGGTTGCCTGTTTGTTGATGCCAAGCCAACAGTTCAGCTTGGTCAGCATGAGCAGAGAAACCACCAATGGTATAGGTATCTGCCTGAACCAGAATATCTTCACCAAATATTTTAACTTTTTCTGCACCATCTACAATGCGGCGAGCTAAGGTTCCATAAGCTGCAAAACCTACAAAAACAATAGTATTATTGCGATTCCAAAGGCTATGTTTTAGGTGATGTTTGATTCGTCCTCCGGTACACATGCCTGAGCCAGCAATAATAACAGCACCACCCGCAACATTGTTTATAGCCATCGAATCAGAAGTTTCTCGGGTAAAGTGTAAGCCAGAAAACGTAAATGGATCTTGACCTGATTTAAAAATTTCACAAGTTTCCTTATCAAAACATTCAGGATGACGCTGAAAAATTTCGGTCGCAGAAATAGCCATCGGGGAATCTAGAAAAACGGGGAGATAGGCCGGAAGCTTTCCATTTTCAATACCTTCTCGTAAATAATACAGAAGCTCCTGTGCGCGTTCCAAGGCAAAACTTGGAATAATAATATTACCGCCTTTAGCGATAGTTTTATTGATTGTGCTGTAAAATTCTTCCAGCGTGGGTTCCAGTGTTTTATGTAGGCGATCACCATAGGTAGTTTCCATCACTACAATATCAACAGGTGGAGGAGTTGCAGGATCTTTAATAATCGCTCGGTTGTTATAACCTAAATCACCCGAAAACAAAATTTTTCGTTGCTCACCCTTATGCTCAACTTCCAACACGATAGAGGCTGAACCTAAAATATGTCCAGCATCAATAAAGGTAATTTGAACACCACCATCAATGCTTAGTGGTTGATTGTATTTTGCCGTACGACCGAAATAACCAAAACAGTTAAGTACATCGACTGTATTATAAAGAGGATCAACCTTATTTTTTTTATGGCTATGTCGTGATGCCTTTTTAGTTAAATAACGTGCTTCATCTTCTTGCAAATGTGCCGAATCAAGTAATACCAAACGTGCTAATTCACATGATGCTCCGGTAGTAATAATTTCGCCCTTAAACCCTCGTTTAATTAATAAAGGAATACGTCCACAATGATCCAAATGGGCATGTGTGAGTAGCAGGTAATCGATACTACTGGGGTCAAAGCCGAAGGGTTTG
>CAYYNM010000183.1:0-6851 GCA_964472945.1 uncultured Methylomarinum sp.
CACGCAGGAATGACAGTTGTTTTTGTTAAATTAATTTTACGTGGGTACTTAGAAGACACTGCGATGTGGGTTTTTTTGAATTCTTAAAATTATTTTTGCTTGCTATACAAATGCTCTCCACACTTTGGGCAAACATTTCCTCCTTCCAAGTCACCCCGCCAGTTTACCTTACACATGATGCATTCAAATTCGACCTGTATACTTTTCTTTTTTTCCTGAATGTAACTATCAACAGCGGCATCAATTAAAGAAGTATTACTCGTACTATGAGATGGAGCTGTAGAAAGTTTGAAAGGTGCATTGCGTACTTCTTTTAACTGCTTTTCTTTTTTTATACTTTCTTCTAACGCTTCTAGTGCAGCAATTTCTTGTTTTTTATAATTTGGATGGAAAACCCAACTTTTTGAGTCACGATTAGATGATAAAAATGTCTGAAGAACTTCTTTATAAGTTTTCCCATCCTCTTTGGCTTTTGAAAACAGCATTGGTAGCGAATTAAGCTCAACGGCTATAACACCACACTTATGATTTTCAGGGTTAAATAGTTCTGTTGGTACATCCCTGTTAGGGTGCGTAAAATAAATAACAAACTGAAAACCATTAATATTACCTACAAGATCGACAGGAACTCTAGAAAAAGCTTTTTCCACTTCAATTTCTTCTATGGTTATATCTTGTTCATGAGTGATAATAAACTTCTCTTGAAGAGGGTAACCAAGCTCATCATCAAATTTATCAACTTGACTTTTGTACTCAGGCAGACCTAGCGTAATTCTTGAATCAATTAGCTGGCGAGCCATCAGCCTTACTGATAAATAGAACGAATATTCACATTCTTTTTTTGTTTTTTCATAAACACCTTTATGAGCATGAGCAAAATGCCATGTATTGGTATCGCCATGTCTCGCAATTAAAGGCGTTCTGCAAGATGGACAAATACAGTCGCAATTTTTGCCTCTCTCTACATCATAAATATCGACAAATTCATTTGTCGTCTGAATGAGTCCAAAAGGAATAAGATTTAAATCCATTCACTTCCTTTTAGTATTTAAAAAGACCAGAATATCTTTATTTGCGTAATTCATAAGCCATGCTAAGCAATGTATTCAGCGTATCTTCTTTCTCTGAAATATCATTTTCAGAAAGTTTTAGACGATAACTACCCCAGCGTTTATCGTAATCAAGGAAATCAAGTTCAGAATTTATGATTATCGCTTCTGTTTCCTCTGTTTCTGGTAGTCTAATTTCTAAGCGTAATGCACTTTTTTGGGGTCTGCAAACTGCAAAATTGCATGCACGTCCATCAACCCAAAAACCAATATAATATTTGTTGTAACTGAATTCGACTGCTGGCAAAAATGACTTAGATATTTCAAGAATTTTATCGGCTAAACCTACTGTCTTTTTAGTGCCTCTTTTTTCCCAATAACTTCTATCAGTTGGCTCTGAAATCTCTTCATCTTCTTCTGTATAGCCAAGCTTTACGGTATCGAGAATTTTTGTAAATTGTAACCCTATACCTTCTGGCGTTTCTATTGCTGTAACCTGAATGGCTATAATAGGTATAAAACCATTAAATAACCCCACCACATTTAAAAACCTACTTGTTATATCTTCAGCAACAATTACAGCGGTATGATCATACTGTGGGTATTTTTTTCTCTCTATATCCCAATATTCAATGGTTCTAATGATATGAGATTCATCAGTTCCACCTAGTTGTATTTCAACTTCATATCGGCCATGACCATCAGCCTCTTGTAGAAGTAAATCAAGGCGACCAGCTCCTGCATGAATTCTTTCTTTGTCCTTCAAAATCACATCACCAACACCTAAAATTGATGGGTCATTAGCAATAATATCTTGTAACCATCTTTCATTAAATTCAGGGTGATTTTTAAGGTTTACTGTTTTTAATTTAATATGCTTCATATATTAGGTCTTGCCTTTAAAATTAATCATTTATTTCGACCCCTGTTTTTTCTATTTGCAGATCCACGAGAAAAACTCTTTACCCATGCAAAACGCTTAGGGTCTTTCTTTAAAAGATGAGCAATCAATTCTGGATTTGGTTTTTTACGCAAAATACGTTTGATTTCCGAGTCTTGATCATTTGGTTTGGCACCTCGTTTGATTGCTTCTTCAAACCATCTATCTCCTTCACCATAATCGCCATTGTCATAACATAATGCACCTAGTAATGTATAAGGGTTATGACTGTCAGGAAAATGTTTTATCGCTTCAAGGGCGCATTTTTCTGCTTCAATCAAGTATTCAATGTCACGGAATGCTCCGCCTCGTGTGGTAAAAAGAGCTGCTCTTAATTTAGCGGGTTTTATTTTTTTATAATTAAGGTTATCCGTTAAACTTAATGCTTTTTTGGGTTCATCAGCCTTGCGCCAATGGGCACTTCCACTAGCTAATTTTCAATGATCGTTGATTCGCTGAAATTCATTTTCATAGTACAGCGCCTCTATGGTGTGGTGAGTAATAAAAACTTTACTTGGTCGCCGTAATAGTTGTTCACTTTCTAACCATACAACGTCATCATCACTTAAGCGATTACCAACCTCTAGTTTTCTTAAAATAATATAGAGGGGAGAGTCTGGTTTATCGTTATTATGTTTGATTTCATACTCTTTTTTTAACCATTTTAAAATGATTTCTTCAAAGTTATGGTCTTCACACCAGGTAATATCATCAGGTCTTAAACCGTGACCTTGATTTATTTTTTGAATAAGACTATCTGCTTCTTTTTTGTAGATAAATTTAACAGTGTCTATTAGCTTACGTTTTTTTAGGTAATTAATATCTGACTCAGTTAATGATGAGCCTGAGTCCAATTTTCTCAAAACCTTAAAAAGATGATGGGAAGGGCTGTTATCTTGAATTTTTGTTGCTTTATACCTTTCTTTAAGTGAAGTAAATTCGCGTTGCTGAATAATTTCTATTGTTTCAATAAAGCCATGTTCTTGAAGGTATAGCACTTCTTCTTGGTTCAGCAGATCATTTTCATCAAGCTTTTGTAATATACAAAAAAGCGAGAGAATATCAACATTAACTCCATCTGCAATAAATGCTTTATATTTTGTATAAAGATCAGTTGTCATCTTTTCCTTTGATATAAGAGGTGAAAATAATAGTTAATATAAGAGCTAAAGTTCATCTAACACTTTAACCACCCACCTTATCCATAAAAGTCTCAAAATTATCAGCCACAGTAAAACTTGCACCTTCACCCAGTGCTTTAAAGTGTTCACGGCCACAGGCTATTTTGGCTTTCTCTATGGGGCGTAATAACTCGCCTAAAACACTGCCTTTGGTTTCCACTACAAAATATAGCTTTTCCTCGTCATTATAATCAACCAATACCGCCCAATCAGGGTTGTAGCTGCCTAATGGAGTGTCGATTTTGAACCAACTGGGGAGCTTTGCATAAACTTTTACTTGTTGGCTTTTTTCAAATGATTGGGCGAATTCAGATTCGACACTTGAATCGTAGATAACATGTTCATAAACAGATTTTTTGGTTTCCAGCATATTTTTATTCAGGTAACCCATCAGCTCTTCACCCTCAAAGAGTTCTTGAGCGTAATAATAGTCATCGCCTATTTTTTCATACTTAATACCATCAACAATAAAGTGGCGCATTTTTCGCTTTATGATTCCACTCACTTCATCGGTGAATTTTTGTGGATTGTTTTTAAAGTCCTCTAATCGGCCACTTTTAATCAATAATGTCACTAATGTTTTGCGGGTTAGATTAGTTTCATTCTGGAGATAGCTGATAATGTCGGGTAAGGCATAGTCTCTGGCATCATAAACATGTGTGCTTTCTGAAACCTCATCAACAGTTACACCATCACGTCCAATACGGGTAACGCCTTTATCGTAAACAAATTTTGTTTTACCAATAATCAGGTCTTTTTGGATTTCATCGGCACATTGTTTGATTAGGTCTTCAATATCAAAATCGACTTTAAATGTGGTTTGATATTTGATGCGATCCCAAAGCTGTTTAAATTCTTCACTTAAATAAACGGCTTTATTCAGGGCAACGTGTTTTCTATCTTCGGCATTTTTAATATTTAAATTGCCAGCGACTTTTTTAAGAACCTTGGTTATTTGTTCCACATGCTCTTGCAGTGGTTCAGGTAGGTCTACCTCATTATTTTTAATGGCTGTCCGCAGTGTGTCCTGCACCTTGCCTTTTTTATCAATATATTCCTTGTCTAATAAATGATTCCAAAGTTGTTCTGATGTTTTTGCACCTAAATAAACGGGCTTGCCATCTTTAGATTCAGTAACAATATTAGAAAAGGAATGTTTTTCAATGACACCAAATTTAATACCTTCATCCTTTTCAATTTCCTTTTGTAAATCACTCACAAAGTCTTCGTAAGATTCATTAGCCATCACGGTTAAGGTATTCACATCAAAGCCATGTACCCGTTCACCGTCTTGGTTAACAGCAATACGCAGGCCTCGACCAATTTCCTGACGTTTCTTGATATATGAACTGGTTTCATTCAGTGTGCAGATTTGAAAGACGTTTGGATTATCCCAGCCTTCTTTTAAGGCAGAGTGGGAAAAAATAAATTTTAATTTAGAACTAAAACTTAATAACTTTTCCTTTTCTTTCATGATTAAACTATAAGTATCCTCATCAACACCTGTGACACCGCTAGTATCTTTAAATTTACCTTTATTCTTACCAGACTTATCAGCGGAGAAATAACCATCATGTACAGCACTTACTAAGCTTTCAGTATCAACTTCATCAAACAACGAATGATATTTCGGCTTTTTAATCAGTAGTTGATACTCTTCCTCAAACATGACTGCATATTTACCTTTTTGAGCATTGCCTTCTTCGTCATAGTAACGATAATTTGCGACTCTATCGATAAAGAATAAACTCAGTACCTTGATACCACGAGGCGTAAGTTTTAGTTCTTTTTCCAGATGTTCTTCAATAGTTTTTCTGATTTGCAGGCGTTTATGTTCATCAGGGTGTACACCGCCAATGACTTCATTTAATCGGATAATTTCAGGCTTGCTGGTGAAATCAATATATTCATTATCAGGTTCGCAATAAATATCATTGACCACGTAGCCATCATAAATAGAACGACCACCTGTTAACGTCAACAAATCATCACCACTGCGTACTTTTTTGGTAATGCGCTTAACTTTGCCTTTTTGCATGGCATCAAATTCAATTTGGGCAGTGATAGGGCTTTTTTTGTGATCAACGCTAATAAGGCGAATATAAGCCTTATTATGACCATCTTTTACCGCAATAGACGCGACTTCAATTTGCTTAACCAGCTTTCGCTCATACGCATCAATTGAATCCAGCTTATACATTAAGTGATGCTTATCTTTATGGGTGGCTGAATAACGAATCGTACATAAAGGATTAAGCGAGGCGATGGCTTCAGCTGATTTAGTGGTGGTATCGACACTTTGTGGCTCATCAATAATAACAATTGGCTGCGTATCACGAATAAACGCAATGGGTTTCAGTCCATTCATACGGTCATTGGGTCGATGAATAATATTGGCTTTGGTTTCTTTCGATGGATCTGAGAAGCTTTTCCGAAAGGCATCAATATTAATTACCATGATTTGAATGGAATCATTGGTGGCGAAGCTTCTCACTTTGCTTAAATCTTGCGAGTTATAAACAAAATAATCGTAAGGAATATTGTTATAAAGCAACTTAAAGTGTTGCTCTGTCATCTGTAATGACTTAGATACACCTTCTTTAATGGCAATGGAGGGCACAACAATAATAAATTTAGTAAAACCAAAGCCTTTATTTAACTCAAAAATAGAGCGTAAATAAACATAGGTTTTACCCGTACCTGTTTCCATTTCCACGGTAAAGTTTTTTGCTTTATTACGACCACCAGGGATGGTGGAAGTACTGGAAATGCAGGAGCTATTTCCAGTGCCCAGTTGATCGCTTTGCTTTAATCCTTGTTGTAACTGGATATTGCGTATATTTTCTAGTAATTCATCATCCAATAAGTCTAACTTATTGCCTGTACCTAGTTCGGTTTGATTCGCAAATAAATCAGTTTGATCAGTATTACTCACACGACTCACAGTAAAGTTAGTTTGCAGCGTTTCTTGACCTTCAAAAATATCAGTAATAGCTTTTATCGCATCATGCTGAAAATCTAGGTCGGGGTTAAATTGTATTTTCATTTTTTTAGCGACATTAAATTAATATCATATTGCTGAAAAACTTTGTCAGCACTGATTAGCCTCATGTCTTCACATTGAGATTGAGCAATAATTAATCTGTCAAAAGGGGCGCTATGGTGGAAAGGTAATTGAGACAATGCATATATGTGGTTAACTTCTATTGATAAAAGCTGCAAATCATTTTCTAGCTGTTGCTGTGCAATCAACTCATCTAAACTAAAGTCCAGTGTCAGTTTATTCAATTGATACTTTATTTGCATTTCCCAAACGCTTACGATACTTAAAAACACCTCATTATTAACATCTTGATAAGCCTGCTGAATAGTTGTGGGGATTTTTTCAGGTGCATTTCTAAGCCATAAAAAGATATGCGTATCAATTAATAGCTTTATGACTTTCCAAGCCAAAAATCATCACCTAAAGGCGCATCAAAATCATCAGAGATATGAATTTTCCCCTTATATTCTCCCATTGTTCTTTTTCTTATGCGAAGCCCTTGCTGTTTTTTTAAAAAACTAACAAAATCGACCACCTGTTTTTGTAATTCGGGTGGCAACACTTCTACATCATGAATTAATTGTTGTGTATTCATCATAAGATTCCCCTCAACTATTGTAGGGTACGCACCGCGTACC
>CAYYNM010000184.1:0-6848 GCA_964472945.1 uncultured Methylomarinum sp.
GTGAAAGGAAATCAATTTCATTAACTTTGTCACCAACTGTTAAGCTTGCCATAGATATTTCGGCTAGAACTAAGGTTTTATCAGCATTAATTGATTCAATTTCGTTGAAATGTTGTTGTCCACAGCGAGTCATATCCAGGTGTACTTTTGTTACGGGTGTAAATGAGCCTCTGGTAATAAGAATATTTTTTTTGTACAACAATTCCGCTGGGATTTGTACTTCGCCTTTAGAATTGAACATAACTGCATGGGTTAAGTTGCTGTGAACCAAGTGTAAATTCATTAATCTATTTTCAGTTTCCTCAAAGTAAGGGCCTGAAAAATTGATTAGGTCAACTTCAAGGCGGCCTGGCTCAAGGTCATCAAGTAAAGACTCAATAATTTTTTTGGGGTGAGTAAAATGATTATATGCTGCATGAATTAAATTAACACCTATTGCTCCTAAGGCTTCTTGCTGAGCACTACCATCATTATCTAGCATCCGAACATGTATAATAATATCGCTAGGCGCGGCTTCTCGATAGAGTTGTAAGCGGATACCAAGCCAGCCATGACATTCATTTTTCTGTAAGTAACTTTTTGCTGTTACTGTGGCTGCGTATGAAAAAAATGTGGTATTTTTAGGGCGAATTGGGGTTAAAAGTTCGGTAATGCCAGTAAATTCCTTATCTAACATTTTGGTTAATCGACTACGGCTGACATAACGACCAGACTCCTCGGCACCGTAGATATCATCACTGACTTGCATATCATAAGCTGACATGGTCTTGGCAACTGTACCCGCTGCTCCGCCAGCACGGAAGAAATTACGTGCAACTTCCTGGCCTGCACCAATTTCTACGATAGTGCCATATTTACAATTGTCTAGGTTTATTTCTAAGGCTTTTTGTAAAGTTTTATGTTTGTTGTCATGTTCTGGCATGATGTTTAAACCTTTTAGTTATCTATTTGGAATAGCTAGGGACAATATTATATCAACAGACTTAGCTTATTGTGTGGCAATCGTATGGTTTTAGTTAGTGACCCACTTGCTCCAAGACCCTGCATAGAGTTTTGAGCCTGGTAAACCAAGTATGTTCCGTTGCTAGCAGATTGTGACAAGTTGTTACGTCTTAGCCACATCTATGCACTGTTTGTTTAGGGGGAGTAGGTTCTAATAAGAGATAAAATTGTTCTCGAATTGTATGAGGTGATAAAAATAAGCCATTGTTATTCAAGGTCTGTTGAAATTCTCGATTAGCGGTATGGGGAGTATGTCCTGCAATGAGGTCTATAGTTTCTTACTCCCCTTTAAAGATCTCTGGTGTTCTAGTATCAATTAATTTTATGGCTTTCCTGGCTGGCTTGTTGCTAATCGCTAATGCTGAAAGCCAGTTAGATTGATCAAGATAGGGTCTGAAAATTTTTGCTGTGATTAAGATTTCAGCTGCAGATATTTCCGGAACAGATCCCTTAGTGGGTGAAGGTATTGGTTTTTAATTTCAATAGCTAACATTCAAGAATATCTTTAAAAAAATATCAGGAGAAAGAGTTATAGCAGGTATTATATGCAATATTTATAAGTATTAAATAGGTTTAAAACAAGATGATTAGTGCTGGAATAGTGGGCGGAACTGGGTACACGGGGGTTGAGCTATTGCGAATTTTAGTTTTGCATCCTGATGTCGATGTCAGGGTTGTAACTTCCAGGTCTGATGCTGAACAACGTGTTGATTTAGCATATCCTAGTTTAAGAGGTTTGTGTAATCTTTTATTTACTCAACCAGATATTGAGGCTTTGGCTGATTGTGATGTGGTCTTTTTTGCAACACCTAATGGTGCAGCAATGTTGATGGCAGAGCAATTGTTGCAACGTAATGTCAAGATCATTGATTTATCAGCTGACTTTAGAATTAAGGACGCTAAAGAATGGTCTAAATGGTACGGGATGGAGCATGCTTGTCCAGAGTTAATTAAGGAAGCTGTTTATGGTTTGCCAGAAGTTAATCGAGAAGCAATTAAACAAGCAAGCCTTCTAGCCTGCCCAGGATGTTATCCAACAGCGGTTCAATTGGGCTTTTTACCGTTAATTGAAAGTAATTTAATTGATCTGTCTTATTTGATTGCAGATGTTAAGTCAGGTGTAAGCGGTGCGGGTCGTAAAGCCCAGGTTTCAGCATTAATGAGTGAAACGGGAGAAAGTTTTAAGGCTTATGCCGTTAATGGGCATAGGCACTTGCCTGAAATAACGCAGGGCTTAGAAATTGCGGCTAAACAATCAGTAGGGTTGACATTTGTTCCTCATTTAACGCCTATGATTAGAGGAATTCATGCAACCTTATATGGAAAAATTACGGGTAATATTAGTCAAGTGCAGAGTTTGTATGAGCAAAAATATCAAAATGAATTTTTTGTAGATGTGCTTCCACAAGGTCAGCACCCAGATACTCGGAATGTAAGAGGGAGTAATAATTGTCAGATTGCCATTCACCAACCGCAAGGAGGTGATACATTAGTTATTTTGTCTGTGATAGATAACCTGGTAAAAGGAGCCGCTGGTCAGGCTGTACAGAATATGAATATTATGCTGGGTTTGGATGAAAAAACAGCTTTAAAAACAGTGGCCTTGTACCCTTAAATCTTGACTAAAATGCTAGGTATTGACATAATCTAATTTTATTTATCGTTTGGAATCAAAAATAATGGCTGAACCAATTATTTTTACAGACAGTGCGGCTAGTAAAGTTGCTGCTTTAATTGCGGAAGAAGATAACAATAACTTAAAGCTTAGAGTTTATATCTCGGGTGGTGGTTGTTCAGGTTTTCAGTATGGGTTTACTTTTGATGAAGAAGTAAATGAAGATGACACTCAGGTTGAAAATGGGGGCGTTACTGTATTGATTGATGCGATGAGCGTCCAATATCTGAATGGTGCAGAAATAGATTATAAAGAAGATGTCTCAGGTGCTCAGTTTGTGATTAGAAACCCAAATGCAAGTACAACCTGTGGTTGTGGGTCTTCATTTTCAGTTTAATCCCTTTCGACCAGGATAAATTCCTCCAAGTATAACAGGCTGTTTTGCGCCTGTTACTTCCATTAGGTTGCCAGGTAAATTATTCATACTTTGTCTGGCTAACCAGGCAAATGCCATTGCTTCTACACAGTCAGGGTTAACACCAAATTCTGCAGTAGACGAGACTGGATGGTTTAAATTTTTGTTAATTAACTCTATTAGATAGCTGTTATGTGCTCCGCCACCACAGATTAATGTGTGATCAGTTAAAGGTGCATGATGCTGAATGGCGTCTGTGATCGTTTCAGCAGTTAACTGACAAAGACTTGCTTGTATATCGCTGGCACAACAATTCTGCGCACCAGTAAGCTTTTCATCTAGCCAGGATGAGGAAAAATATTCTTTACCGGTACTTTTAGGTATGCTTTGTTTGAAATAAGGGTCTTGTTTGAAGTTGTTTATTAGCTTAGAGCTTATCTTTCCTGTTTTTGCCCAAGCCCCATCTTTATCGTAAGATTTATCTAAATGTTTTTGAATCCAAAAGTCCATTAGAGTATTACCGGGACCCGTATCAAAGCCAATTGTTTTGTTGCTAGATAAGTAGGTAATATTAGCAATACCACCAATATTAACAATAGTAATATTTTGTTTGGATAAGTCGAAGATTTGACCAAAAATAGCTTGATGAAAGGCCGGAACTAATGGCGCTCCCTGCCCGCCAGCAGCAATATCTCGCCTGCGGAAGTCGGCAATTGTAGTAATACCTGTTTCTTCTGCAATTATATTAGGGTCTCCAATCTGTAAAGAAAAGGCTGAAGATTTTTCAGGTGCATGATAAATGGTTTGCCCATGACTACCAATAGCAGTAACTGCAGATACTGAAACCTTGTTCTTTTGCAGTAAATTCATACAGGCTTGAGCAAATAGCCGGCCTAACTGAGTGTCTATGACTCCATAATCAATTAAACGAATGGACGAAGCGGCATGGGATAGGTTTTGAATATTGACTCTTAAGTCATGTGAAAAGGGTGTGTATTCAAAGTCTCGTAAAATAATGTTATCGCCAATAAATTCAACTAAACCAGCATCAATTCCATCTAAGCTGGTTCCTGACATTAACCCAATATACAGCTCAGACATTTATATTAAGGGTTTTGAGCGAGTAGGCTATGTGCTTTTGCTCTATTAAGTTGAGCAATAAGGGGTTCTGTTTGTTTTTTGAAATCGGCTAATAAAGACTTTTTAATAGGCTCTGAATGAGGCAGTTTAACTGTTACTGGGTTTCTATGGACACCATTAACTCTAAATTCGTAATGTAGATGTGGGCCTGTTGCCAAACCAGATTGCCCAACATAGCCGATAACTTGCCCTTGTTTTACACGTGAGCCAATGTGAAGCCCTTTTTTATATTTGGACATATGAGCATAGAGAGTGCTGTATTTTTGACCATGTTGAACAATGATAACGCGCCCATAACCACCTTTTCGACCACGAAAAATAATTTTTCCATCACCAGTTGAAGAAATAGGTGTGCCAGTTTTTGCAGCATAATCCACGCCTTTGTGAGCACGAATTCGATTAAGAACAGGGTGTTTTCTGTTTAGGTTAAAAGGGGAGCTAATGCGTGAAAATTTAACGGGCGTACGTAGAAAAGCTTTACGCATGCTTTTACCTTCGGGGCTATAATAACTGCTGTTACCATTTTTATCTGTATAGCGAACAGCGGTAAAAGAGTGGTTTTGATTGATAAATTCAGCAGAAACAATATTGCCTGTGTCATACTCTTGCCCATCAACCAGTAGCTTTTCATAAACAACTGTAAACTGGTCATTTTTACGCAAGCTCAGTGCGAAATCAATATCCCAGGCAAAAATATTAGCTAGCTGCATAATTGTTTTATCAGAAAGCCCTGCCTGTTTCCCGTCAAGAAACAGAGAGGAATTAATAGTTGCTTGTGTGCTGGCTGTCTCTATTTCAACAGGCTTGCTAATAACCTCAACATTAAATGAACCATTGGTTCGTGTTGCTGTTAAGGTGTCAATAGCATTTTTCTTATAGGTGAGTTGCTGTAACAGCCCGTTTGAGTCTGTAGCAACTATAAGATTTTTTCCGGGTCTTATTGCAGCAAATTGTTTGCCAAGTTCGTTTGCATGAGTAATGGCATATAGGTCTTTTTTACTAAGGTCAAGGTTTGAGAAAATAGTAGATAAGTTTTCACCCTTGGTGATTTTATGAGAAAGCTGTTTGAGCTGGGGTTTAGGTGTTTCCTTGCTGGCAGAAATAATAGGTTGTTTAATAACAAGACCAGATGCTACCGCTTGAATAGCAGGAATTGAAAGCTCTGTTTTGTTAAGGTTAGGCTTTGTTTGCCTGGGGGAAATAAGGGCGTAGCTTGCAGCAGTAATAAATACAATGCTGGTGCCTAAGGTAAGCGTTTTAAATATTTTGTTATTCACGGTGTATTTCTCTAATTTTTTGAGAGACAAAGCTCAATAAAAGCGTATAACTAGTCTAGTATCTGAACTTATTATAGACTAAAGAGATAAATATTTCAGATCATAGCTTCAATGTCTTTATAATACAACAGATATGAATTTTTTAGAGAAGAGTGGGAAATGTTGCAAGAAAATGTATTAGAGACATTGAGGCGTGGTTCGGATGAAATTTTAGTAGAGTCTGAATTGATCAAAAAGCTTGAAGAAAATAGACCTTTAATCATTAAAGCGGGGTTTGACCCGACAGCGCCAGATTTGCATTTAGGGCATACAGTCTTAATTAATAAATTAAAGCAGTTCCAGGATTTGGGGCATGATGTTCAGTTCTTGATTGGTGATTTTACAGGGATGATAGGTGATCCGACAGGGAAAAACGTCACCAGAAAACCATTAACGCAAGAGGATGTGTTAGAAAATGCAAAAACATATCAAGAGCAGGTTTTTAAGATATTAGACCCAGATAAGACCAAAATAGTTTTTAACTCGACCTGGATGAATAAATTATCGCCAGCAGAGTTAATTCAGATAGCAGCCAAGCATACGGTTGCAAGAATGTTAGAAAGGGATGATTTTAGCAAACGATATAAAGGAGGACAACCCATTGCAATTCATGAGTTTCTATACCCATTAATACAAGGATATGACTCGGTTGCAATGAAAGCTGATGTCGAGCTGGGGGGTACGGATCAAAAATTTAATTTATTGGTTGGGCGGCAATTGCAAGAGGTGTACGGGCAAAAACCACAGACAGTATTAACGATGCCAATACTAGAAGGGCTGGATGGTGTGCAAAAGATGTCCAAGTCTTTAAATAACTATATAGGTATAGCAGATAAGGCAGATGATATGTTTGGGAAAATTATGTCAATATCTGATGAGTTAATGTGGCGCTATTATGAATTGCTAAGTTTTAGGCCTATGAGCGAAATAAATCAATGGCAGAAAGAATGTAATGAAGGTGCAAACCCGCGTAATTATAAGGTGGCATTGGCTCAAGAAATTATAGAAAGGTTTCATGATGCGAGCTCGGCAACAAAAGCACTGGAAAATTTTGAGGCAAGGTTTAAGCGAGGAGTTATACCTGATGATATTGAAGATATAGTGCTAGAAGGTAATGGGGCAGGACTTGCTATAGCTAATATATTAAAAGAGGCAGGGCTAACCAAGAGTACTTCTGATGCAATGCGGATGGTTAAGCAAGGTGCGGTGAAAATTGATGGCGAAAAGGTAAGTGACCCAAAGCTGCTTGTTGAGGCAGGTACTCGGCAGGTTTATCAAGTAGGTAAAAGGAAATTTGCTAAAGTAGAAATAAAGCCTTGACGGCTAAATATAATCCTGTAGAATACGCCGTTCTTTCGGG
>CAYYNM010000185.1:0-6770 GCA_964472945.1 uncultured Methylomarinum sp.
TCATTAGTCACTAATTTTGCATCTAACCTGCTTTTTACCACTCTAGGGGTAATTAAAACAACTAACTCTGTTTTTCTTTTCTTTTTTGTCGTATTCCCAAACAAAGGCCCAATTAAGGGAAGCTCATGCAACCAAGGAATTCCACCTTTAGTATATTCATTTTTTTCGTTAATTAATCCGCCTAATACAATAGTTTCCCCACTTTGAACAGCTATGCTACTTTTTATTTCTCTAGTCAAAATATCGGGGTTTCCACTATCTCCAGATTTTTCAGTCCCAAAATCTTCAACTTTTTGCTCTATCTCCATAATAACTAAACCATTAGCATTTACCCTAGGCTTTACATTAACTGTTACACCTGTTTTTCGTTGTTGAAAGGTAGTCGTTACAGTACCCGCACTATTAGTATTTGCCACATTAGACGTTTTAAGTGATATTTCAGTACCTACTTGAATACTTGCTTCCTGATTATTTAAAACCATTAATGAAGGAGAAGAAATAATATTAATATTGCCTTTACTTGACTCGGCATTAAGTACAGCACTTACATCATTACTAACAAAAGCATAGCCAAAACCACCTGTTGCACTAGTCACAGCAGCATTTGCTGCTGCAGTCGTAGCACTTGTCAACAAACCACCACTTGAATTAGCAGCATTTTTTCCATTATTATGACTTAATGCCCACTTAATTCCATATTTTAGGTCATCGGTTAATGTCACATCCACAATCGTCGCATCAATTAAAACCTGTAAAGGCATTACATCCAACTGCTTAATTATACGTTGCACTACACTATAGTCCTGCGCAGTTGCCACTACAATCAGTGCATTATTTGCCTCATCTGCAATAATTTTTATTTCACCCACATCAGATAAAGAAGTTGCGGCTAATGTTTTACTTACTTTTGTTGTTTTATTTTTATTGGTAATTTGAACTGTTTTTCTGCCTGTGGCTACAGATGCAGGGCGATTTTTGTTTCCACTCTGACTAAAAATATCATTTAAAGTGGCCGCCAATTCTACTGCATCTACATTTTGTACTTTATAAACAATAACACCGCCACCGGCTGATGTGTTTGCTCGATCTAGCCTAAAAACCCAACGTTCTATATCTTGTAAATATTTAGCTTGCTGGGTTATGGCTAAAATGGCATTTAATCGTTCAATCGCCATAAACTGAAAAAAGCTGGAGCCTGATTTACCTGTTTTTTGTTGAAATACTTTTTCCAGCTCTTCAATTATTTGTTTAGCTTCCACATTTTGTAAAGGAAATAAACCAAAAGACCGGCCTTTCATTACATCCACATCAAATGCGCTAACCATTTCCATCGCTCGCGCCAGCTCTGCTGCTGTCCCGGCAATCAGCATAATATTTCTATTACTATCTATATGCAGAATGCTTTTTGCTTGCATCAAGGGTTTAATTATTTCTGCCAGTTCATCCACCGCTACATTTTTAACCGGTACCACTTTTACCTGATAACCTGCGGGAATTTGTTGCTTATATTTATTGTAAGTATTAAAAGCACTACTCTGTAATGCATCAGCCTTAAGCTTAATTTGATAAACCCCATTTTGATATACCATAGCAGCATTGTTAATCTCCAATAACATATCCAAGGTGGGTAATAACTCTGCGCGACTTAAGGGTTGTGAGGTTTGTAGCGTAACTTTTCCTCCTACCTTTGGACTTAACAGGTAATTTTCACCTAAAATATCACTTAAAATAACTTTTGCGACTTCACCTAAGTCCGCTTCATCAAAATTAAGACTATATTCACCTTTTCCAGCTACTTTTGCTTTGCTAGCTGAGGGTCGCTGAGAAATAAATTGTCCTGTACCTGGGTATAATTCTACTTTGCTACTTTCTGCTTGGTTATCATTCAGATTTTCATTACTTAATTCTTGATAAACGACTTCTTTTGGCTTTTCACTTGCATTCTGAACAACCAGCTCTAACGGTAATTTCTGGTGTAATTCAGGTCCAAGCAATTCACATCCTGATAGCGATAGGCTCACGGCTAAAATATAAGGAATTTTTTGTTTACAGTTAATCATGCTATTTCTCAGGATTTAAATTTCTTTTTTTTCGAATATTTCTAATCAGTTTTGCTCTTCTTGGCGATTTTAGCTTAGGTTTTCTTAGCATTAAGCTTTGCTTCTTACCACTTTGTTCCATAACAACGCTATCTGCTTTAATTTCTATTAGTTGCCATCCATTGACATCCTCACCCTGGGTTTTTTTTAAATAACTTTTATCTTTACCCTTTGCCTTAAAGAGTGCAATTTTCTTACCTTGTACTGAATAAAGCCCTTGTAAGACTAAATCATCTATTTTACCGATAGCTTCTTCAATAATCTCTTCTTCACTAGCATTCACTATCGGTTTCCTACCCTGTACAAACAGTGGGCTTTCTACCATCTGCGTATAGCTTTCTGCCGTTTGCTTGCTTAATATCAGTTTAGGCAGTTGGATTAATGATGCTGGTTTCTGATTAGCAACGATAGAAATAGTAGAAACCTGGTCTTCTGCTTTCCCTATTTGCCATTCTATAAAAAGTACTATTAATAAAAATATACACCCTCCTAACAAGGCTTTAATAACATTGTTATTCATTGCTTTTCCTCATAAACCCAGCTACTTGAAAATTAATATTCAATTTATTACTGGGTTCTATTTTTCGGGTCCTGCGGTTGCGCCTTCCTCTTACCGGACGAATATCTATTTGATCGATCACCATAATCTGACTGGAGGATTCAATTTCATGTAATACGCTACGCAAGGCTTCCATATCCCCCGACATTCTTACTTTAACAACAATTCGGTTAAAACCATTTTCTGTTGCCAAACCTGGTAATACTTGGGTACTGGTTAATTGCCCCCCTGCTTCTGTTATCGCTGATTTAATCAGTTTCTGTAAGTCGGCAGAAGCTAATGCTTCTGTGTCCCGGGTACTAAAATAATTTTGCGCCAGATATTTCTTTTTTATTTGTTCGATATTAGTAATAACACTGTCTTTTCTGGCTACCACTTGTTTAGCTTTTTTTAGCCTGAAAATTAACTCTTGTTTTTGCTGGTTATTTTCTAGCCCCATTGAAACTAATGGTACGATAATAATAAAAATCACGCATAAAATAACCAGGCCTAGCAGACCTAGCGCTACCCACCGCTGTCGTGATATATCATTCATTTTCAGTATCTCCTTTACTATTAACATCCATACTGATTTGAAAGCGTTCCATTCCGGTTTTTTTATCTTGCGTTAAAGGGGAGACAAAGCGTGCATTACTAAACAAGGGGGAAGCTTCGATTACACTAATTAATGCTGATGCAGTGGGAGACTGCCCTTGAATCTGTATTTTCTGATTATTATATTTAAAATGCGTTAACCACGTTTCATTAGGTAATAATTTGCTTAACAAGTTGATCGTTTCTATTAATGAGGGAGCTTTATTTTTAATGTTAATTAAGCCTTCCGTCTGCTCCACTATTTGATCTATTTCTAACTGATATGCCTGTACCAGCTGGGTATCTTTTTTTAAGCTTTTTAGTTGGGTTGTTAAACTATCTAGTTGTTGGTTTTGTAACCAGAGAGGAAATACTAACACTGCGGCCAACAAAATAAAGGCTAAACAACTTAGACCCCAAACGGCTATTTGTGTTGTTTTGTTTTTTACCGGCCTATACTTTTCTGGCAATAGATTATAAGGGTTTACGCCTTGTTCAAAATCATTTGCCGCGCCACTATAATCAGCCACTATCGGTGATATATCGGCTATTTTAAGTTGCTGATAAAGTCCATCTAAAATATTTTTAGGTGTTAATACCAGCTGTACTTTAATTTTCCCTTGCTGCTCTTTAGCCAAGATTTTTACCGCATAATAAACTTGCTGAGCGGTAAATGGCGTTACTCTATCCATTTCAAAGCCAACAACTTGCCGTAAATTTTCTTTAGCGGCGGCTGGTAAATACAGTGTTTTTTGAATCGCCTGCTCTGATGTTAGCCTTAAAATAAAGACGGCTTTTTCTAGCTCTGGTTTATCAATGATTAACTGCTGGTATTTATCTAAGGTTGTATCATCTAAAGCAAGTATGCCTAACTCTTCTTGTTGCCCATTCTTTAGCTGTTCAAATTTTACTGTATCACCCACTACAGATAACAAAATATAAATTGTTTTATCCGTTAATTTTTGCCTAAGCGTTTCAGGCAAGCAGGACAATAGTTCCCGTCGCCACCATTGGAAAAAACCTTTTAAATCTATCTCTATATCAGTTTTCAGATTCATTGTGTGTTACTAATAATGGTGTCATTTCATCATCAAATAATGATTGCTTATTATCTATTGTTTGCCAGTTTAAGACCTGAAAAGGCATTTCAGTACCTTGTGCTGATTTTTTTATCGTTGCTTTTATTCCTGTTGTAAACTCATCAAAAAGTTGTGCCTGAGCGATAATAGTGTAAACAGGGTTATTACTTGTCCCTTGGCTTTTTGTATTATTATCTGTTAATGGAAAAGTGGGGGCCGGAAGTTCATTAGCATTACTTTCTGTTCGTTGTTGGATATAATTGTCCAGAGTGGCAGAATCCAAATCACTTATTGCTTGAATCACTTCTTTTGAGGCGACCGTTAAATCAACTTGTGCCTGTTTTGAATAAACAGTCACTAGCGGCTTGATTTGCTGATAGATTTCATTATTCACCCCTAAAACCATTTGTAATTCATCTATCAATTGAAAATCCTTATTGGCGGGTGAGTATTTCAACCCGGCATCTTCATATTGCTGTTTTTCTGCACCATTAATATGCACCAACTCATCTGCATCTCGCCAATCCAATATTGCACTCACTATCGCTTGTTGCTGTGATAGTTCTGCGCTGGTTGATGCCATCATAGCGGTTAATAGGGCTTCATTGGCTTTATTTATATCAATTTTTCCCCTTTCTGAAAGCAATCTAACTCTAATTTTTGCACCTCGATAGTCTACAAGATAAATACTTCCATCTGCACGCCAGCGCTTGCTTTCATCGACTAAAAAAAGCTTCTGTTCTGCAATACTAATACCTGTTTCAGCAATGGCTTGTACCACTGCATTATCTTTTGTAGCACTGATAACCGTGGTTTCTCTACGCATGGTTAGAGCAAAGCTACCAGCCATAATAGTTAATAAACTCAATACCCAAATAACAATAACCATTGCCATGCCTGTTTGCTTTGAATATTTCATTACAAACCATCCATTGATAAGTCAGGCTCGTTTGTTGCTAGTTTTAGCTCAAATATCATTTCAGGCCAGTAACCTGGTTTAGTTAATTCTATTTTAATTTTGATTAAGCGGGGCAATCGTTCTTTTTCTACCCAATTATCTAGCCACACACCATTGCTATCACCTATTTCCTTGCCAAAATAAGTTATTTTAAAATCAGCAACATGTTCTAATAAAACCACTTCCTCTTGTTGCCATTGCAAACCTTCTAATGAGGGGTAAAAAGGGCTGAGTAATACTTTAATTTGCCCTGCATTATCATCAAAGTCTATTTTAAACAGCTGAAAGCCTTTTCTCCCAGCACTGGCAGGAAAAATGGAGACAAATTGTAATTTTTTCTGCTCCCCTTGAAAAGAGAGCTTTCGACCATCATCAGCAAACTCATCCCATAATGGCCGTATTGTGGGTAAGTGATGTTTAAAAAATTGATAAATGACGGCTTTTTCATTAACTTCTGCAATCTTAGTTTCGCCTTTATTCCAGCTTTCAGCTGAAATTTTTAAGCTGCCAAATAACAGGACTACCATAATACTGAGTAATGTCATGGCTATTATGACTTCAATTAAGGTAAAACCTGAAATATTGTATTTTTTTACCTGATTCCTCATTTGCTTCTGCCGGTTAAAAATAGGTCTCTACATAGTTCGCCAATCCTGTATTCTAGCCCTGTCCCATCCTTGGACTCTGGATCTCGGCAATCCCTGCCAAGATGACGAGCTATGATTAACTTATATAACAACTGAAACGTATATCTCATCAGGTGTTTTTTTGGCATTATTCCTTTTGCCTTGTTTTTATGGTATTTAATTCAATCATTCGGCCATTTCCTTGTTCATTTCCCCATTGAACCTGTACTTGAACATCCATAAGCTCTATATTTGATTCTTCTACAAAGTTGTTGGCCTGCTCTATCTTTACTTTCCATTGGTATTTGTCATCTTCTGTGCCAGCTGTTTCACCGCTGATTAAAGGTTCTTCTACGCCTGTCTTTGCCATAAGTGACTCTGCAATTTGTGTGGCAACAGTATAATCTTCAGATATGACAGCTGTGTTGACACCTGAAGAAAATATTTTTAACACAATACCTAATGAAATAGCCATTATGGTAAAGGCTACTAATATTTCTAGTAGGGAGAAGCCTTGGTTTTTTTTAGCTGTTTGATATTGCATTAGTTTTTAATATTATTTGTCATGGCTATTTACAAACCGCAGGTTATTACTCTTAAATTAAAAAATAAATGGTTTTTTGTAGGAGCGGCTTTAGCCGCGATGTCGCGGCTAAAGCCGCTCCTACCTAGGTAAAAAATCACAAAGTCTCTTAATAGCGTAATTCAGCTTATCATTCAGAAATGTTGGGTTACGCGATAGAGCTGCTAGCCCAACCTAGCTGCCACCTGTTGTTCTTATTTATCACTTATCTCCACTTTTCCACTTAGCCAGTTAACATCAATAACATTAACCAAATTTCCCCACTCCATTGTAATTCTGCCACCACTGGATGA
>CAYYNM010000186.1:0-4867 GCA_964472945.1 uncultured Methylomarinum sp.
CTATAATTTATTATGTTCTTTCTGCTGTTTTGGTTGTCACATTACTTTTCTTTTCGTCAGATAATCAAGATTTAGTTAAATATATTATAGTTTTTATAGGAGGGTTGCTTGGTGTTAGTATTTTTTCAATGGTATTGATTTTCATGGAAATGAAAGAATTGACAGATTTTAAAGCAACAATAAAGCAGCGAACTGATGATAAAAAGAACCAGAGAGCTGCACTAAAAAGACTCAATCATAAATAATTTCCTCCTATATTAGCTATTGTTGTTATAAATCTGGGCGTGAAAAATAAATCTGACGCTTACTATGCTCACCGTGTGGAACTGGAAGAGCAAAGTATAATGGAAATTAAACCGGCGTTTACCGAAAAACTTAATAACTTGTCAATCAACCCGACAAATGAGTTATTTCGTTGTTAATCTCCGTTTACTTTGATCCTAACTTAATTGTGTTATCAATTATGGCTTCTACTCAAAATAATAAAACTCAATTAGCCCGCTTCTTTCCTATTATTTCTTGTTTAAAGCACTATAACAAACAAGACTTTAATGGTGATATTTTTGCAGGCATTATTACCGCTATTTTATTAATCCCTCAAGGTATTGCTTATGCAATGCTAGCAGGGTTACCCGCGCAATTAGGTTTATATGCCAGTATTCTCCCCCCCGCAATTTATGCCCTCTTGGGAAGTAGTCGTACCTTATCTGTCGGCCCTGTTTCTATTGCTGCAATTATGATAGCTAGCGTATTATCGTCGCCTGAGATCATGGCTTTTGGGAATACGGTTGAAAATGCTATTATTTTGGCCGCTGAAGGTGGCTTGATATTATTACTGATGGCTTGCTTTAGGATGGGTGGCCTGGTTAATTTTATTAGCCACCCTGTCTTAACGGGGTTTACCAGTGGGGCAGCTATTCTTATTTTATTTAGTCAAGTATCACATTTATTGGGTTTACCCAAAACTCATTGCACTATTGATTTTGGCTGCTATTACTCTAGCTTTCAACTGCTGAATGTCTTTACACTTGGGCTCGGCCTTCTTTGCCTATTTATTTTATTTTTCTTTGGTTCTCCTTTAGTAACCTTTCTTAAGTATCTTAAAGTTAAACAAGCTTATATTACTGCATTCAGTAAATCCTCCCCTTTATTAGTGATAATCATTAGTACTGGGCTAGTGACTATTTACCAATTAGCAGATATACAGCAGGTTGCAATTGTTGGGGGAATTCAGTCAGGCTTACCGGATATTAGCTTTACATTTATCCATAATTTTCCTCAGTGGAAAGCTTTACTTCCCAGTGCCTTATTTATTGCCATTATTGCTTATGTTGAAAGTGTTGCCATCGCTAAAGTAACGGCCAATTTACGCAACCAACGCATTGACCCAAATCAAGAATTACTGGCGCTAGGCGCAGCAAATCTGGCCAGTTCTATTTCGGGTGGTATGTCTGTTGCTGGGGGCTTTAGCCGTACAATGGTTACATTTTCAGCTGGGGCTCGCACTCAAATTGCTATGGTAATCGCGGTAATTTTACTCTGTTTTGCAGTCAGTTTTTTTGCCCATCAATTTACTTTAATTCCTAAAGCGGCATTGGCCGCTATTATTTTGGTTGCGATTGCACCTTTAATAAAATTCCGTGAAATAATAAATACTTGGAAGTACGATAAAGCAGATGGCATGGCCGAAGTAGCCACTTTATTAGGTGTGCTTATATTCGGTATTGAGGAAGGTATTGCTTTTGGCGTTTTAATTACTATTTTGTGTTATTTACGCAGAACTAGCCATCCCCATATTGCTATAGTCGGGCGTATTCCTCATTCCGAACATTTTAGAAATATTAAAAGACACGATGTTGAAACCTGGCAAAACTTACTACTCATTAGGATTGATGAAAATATTAGCTTTGCCAATATTAGTTATATTATTAACTTTATAGACCAAGAAACACACTGTAATAATGAATTAAAACATGTTATTTTAATTTTTTCCTCCGTTAGCCATATTGATAGAACAGCATTTGAGGCGTTAGAAAATTTGATTATGTCATTAAAAAAACAATCAATTTTACTTCACCTAACTGAAGTAAAAGGACCTGTGATGGATAAGTTACAACAAACCGATTTTTTAAACCATTTAAAGCCAGGGAAAGTATTTTTTCAAACCATTGAAGCTGTTGAACAGCTTAAAAATTAGATGTCATCTTCCACAAAAAACTTTAATCCTGTTTCTACTCAGCTACTTAAATCAATAAACCTGATTGAAGCCAGTGCAGGTACAGGTAAAACCTATGCTATTGCTATGCTGGTTTTACGTTTTGTAGTGGAGCAATCGCTCGATATTAAGCAAATTTTAGTTGTTACTTTTACCAAAGCGGCAACTGAAGAATTAAAAGACCGAATTAGAACTCGCTTAACAGAAGCCCGCCAGGCTAGTGTTGATAAATCACTTATTCCAAATGACCCTAGTATAAGGCAATGGTTAGACTCTTTAGATATAGAAGCTGAACTTATTATTCAACGCCTGAATAGTGCTTTGCTAGATATAGACCAGGCAGGGATTTTTACTATTCATGGTTTTTGCCAACGTATTTTGGCAGAACATGCATTAGAAAGTGGGCAACTATTTGATTCCGAACTAACGGGAGATGTTAGCTCAATTAAACAAGCCTGTTCTGATGATTTTTGGCGCAAACAAATTTATCAACGTTCTACTTGGGAAGCTTCATTATTAACAGCCGAATATTCAACACCTGATCAATTATTGGCCAGTATTGATTTTATTGGCCCTGACCTTATTATCTATCCTGAATTTCAAGATATTGATAAAAAGCTAAGCAATATTAAAAAGTTAGTCGAAAACAATAAACAAAGTATTCAATCTGCTTTGACCTGTATTGAACAACAGATAACTAAAGGTAAATTTAAAAAAACTTTTAGCACTGGTTTTCAGGCAACTAGCCAGAACTTAATTCAGTGGCTTAATGAAGAAACCAATACATCACCCGATTTTTCTATTTTAACTCACCAGGGTTTAGTGAATGCTTTAAATGGTATCAAATTTAAGAAAAGTAAAGCTAACCCTGTGCCTAGTGAAGAACAAAAAAGTAATTATATTAATAGCTTTAATATTGATACCTCCCTATTTGATAACATTAATAATGAAATAAACAATATAAGTCTTACTCTAAGGCGTGCTTTACTTGAAACATTAATAATAGATATTGATAAAAGCCTACAACAGCTTAATATATTATCTTTTGATAACTTAATCAGTCGTTTATCAGACGCTTTACAAGATGAAAAAGGGCTTATCTTACAGCAACAGATTCAACAACGTTTTCAGGCCGCGCTTATTGATGAGTTCCAAGATACGGACCAAAACCAATGGTTTATATTTTCTACTTTATTTAACACGCCGAAACATTATTTATACCTAATTGGTGACCCAAAACAAGCTATTTATAAGTTTAGGGGGGCCGATATTAATTCTTATTTTGCTGCACAAAAGCAAGCTCAACACTACTTTACACTAGCAAGTAATTGGCGTTCACACCCTCAATTAGTTGTAGGGGTAAATACCTTATTTGCAAGGGAGCAACCCTTTTATGCTGAAAAACCTGTCTTTAATAAGGTCAAAGCGGCTTTATCATCTCAGCATGGTCAGGTGATTAAAAATGGGCAAGCAACAGCCCCGTTGGTTTTATGGCAATTAAATAAAAATGACAGTGAATTTTGGTCAGCGGGCAAAGCTGCAACTGAAATAATAATAGCAATAGTTAATGAAATTCTTGCCTTATTAAGCCCCGAATTTACCATTGAAATTAAATCTCGTCAGGCGGCTATTATTCCAAAAGATATTGCCGTCCTGGTCAGGTCAAATTCTCAAGCAAAAGATTTTCAGTCAGCCTTAAATAAAGTAGGGATTGCTGCGGTTATAAATAGTAGAGAATCAGTCTTTGCTTCTATAGTAGCAAACGAGCTGTTTACATTATTGCAAGCTATTGCACAACCCACTGACACTCATTTACTTAAACAAGCACTCACTTTAAGCTGGTTTAAGCTTAATGGTCAACAATTATTCAAGGTTTTAAATGATGAAGTTGTCATGGATGGATGGCTATCACGTTTTTTAGATTATCAGCAAAATTGGCAAGAAAATGGCTTTATGGTCATGCTGCAACAGTTATTAAGGAATGAAAAGGTATTAGCTCATTTATCCAGCTATGAACTGGCAGAAAGGCATATTACTAACTTGCAACACTGTATTGAACTGATTCAGCAAGCTGCTATTGATGAACATTTAGGTATTAATAAAACCTTAGACTGGTTGCGCAATAGTATTGTTCAAGCCACAAATAAAGCAACAAGCTCTGATGAGCAACAGCTTCGCTTGGAAAGTGATGAGGATGCGGTTAAAATAATTACCATGCATGGTTCTAAAGGGCTTGAGTTCCCTATCGTTTTCTGCCCTTTTTTATGGCAACGCGGTACCCAACTAAAAAAAGAACAAAATGTTATTAAGTGCTACGAAAATAATGCCATGATTGCTGATTTAGGCTCTGCCCTTTTTGAGCAACACAGAGAAACTGCGTTAGAAGAAGAGTTAGCAGAAGACCTTAGAGTGCTTTATGTAGCAGTTACGCGTGCTAAATATAGATGTTACCTTAACTGGGCTGATGTACGTAGCAAAGATAAAGCAAATGAATCGGCGATGGCGTATTTATTTGACTTTTCAAGTGATGACTTTACCCAGCAGCAACAAAAACTCACAACTTATAGTGACCAGTACTCCGATACTTTTGAGTACCGGTTAATCATACCAGAACAAATAATAAGCCCACCTTACCAAACTGAATTCACAGGT
>CAYYNM010000186.1:4967-6753 GCA_964472945.1 uncultured Methylomarinum sp.
TCTGCTAGAGGCAATGCGAGAGCATAATTATGGCCTGCAATATTGGATTTACACCTTGGTTTTACACTTATACTTAAAAAACAGATTATCTGACTATCGTTATGAAACTCATATTGGAGGGGTTAAATATTTATTTGTTAGAGGAATGAATGAATCGCAAAATAATAGTGGCGTTTATCAGTTTAAACCTGAATTTAGTAAGATTGAGCAATTAGAAAAGCTATTTACGACCTAAACAGGTTTTTATATTTGGCAACAAATGCCAGTGTTGAAAATTAATTTTATAGCCATAGAGCCTCCACTAATAAGAGCTAAAATAAAATAGCGTGATATGCCTTATTACAATAGGCCATATCACTTAAATTTATTATTTTATAGGCTATTTTCGTGATTTTTAAAGCATTTTCACAGCAGAAAGGCTATACAATGCAAGTTAGGCGCCATCTTCAGCGGTATTTTGTCACGCGTCAAAATGCCACATTTTCAAACTTGATTCAGCTGGGTAAACTGAGTGCAACTCTTGTATGCGCTCTTCTTAAGAGAATTAAGAGTTTATCAAATCCTTCCTCTCGTGCGGTCTCCGGGCCGCATTTTTTTGGAGACAACTATGCAACGTAATTACCAGACAGCTTCTTTTGACTTGCAATGTATTCAAGACCTTGCTCAACAAACTGCTTTTCATGAAGCAGGACATGCTGCAAGTATCTATTTAGGTAATAAACAAAAAAAACTCCCTGCTGTTTTTTTTCAGATACAAATTCAGCATGCAACACAACCAAATACTCTTAGCATTGCAAAAGTTATAGATGGACGCCTCATTCAAAATCTACCCATTGCAGGTCTTGATAATTTTCAGACTTTATCAAAACTTGATCAATTAAACTATCAAGCAGCTTATGAAGCTGATGTTATTAATCTGCTAGTTGGGCCTCTGGCAGAAGCAAAGTTTGTTTCAATAAAAGATGATGAGCCTTTTAATTTTAATTTAATTAACACCTATGCTTTAAATTATTATGGTGGTTCTTCTGATGTAAAGCAGGCCTATGCATATTTAGAATATTTCATCCCTTCTGAAACTGAGCGCGAAGTAAAAATTCTTGAATTATTTTTACAAGCCTTTCAATTTATCGAAAAGCCGGGGAACTGGAAATATATCTTAAATTTAGCGCATTATATTTTGGAAAGTGAAAAAGACATCATTTCTTGTGAGGAAACTATTGAAGTTTTTGAACAATGCTAAGGAACATGCATGGAATAAGTTCGATAACTTGGATGTGAAGCGTTAGATTCGCTTGAGACTGCTGGGACTCCCCATATTTCGACAGTCTAGAACCGACCCCCCGCGCGATCCCAGAAGAGAGTACAGAATATTTTTGGCGTGAAAAGCGAACTTTATTGAGGGTTTTTTGCATAGGTAAGAACCATTCGTTCAGAACGGTGTTATTCATTAAGGTGGATTGTACATTAGTGAATCTCTTTGACATTATTTAGGCGTAAGTAATTGATTATAAATAATATTACGCCTCCTCCCTCCCCGCACAGCCTGTCAAGTATTTTTTTGTAAAGTTTTCAATTAATTAGAACGCCTACCTTTCCATCAGCGCACCGTTTTTTCGCGCTATTGAATCTCGCAAAAGTTGGCTTTTACACTTTAGGCTGTTTATTAGTCCCTATTAAGGTTAAAACCACCGCCTTTAGGCGGTCAGATTTATCTATGATTTAGAATAGTATTTTTACTCGATGTTCCAGTTTTTTTAACTTGAATTCAGAAAATACTAAAAACCAT
>CAYYNM010000187.1:0-6707 GCA_964472945.1 uncultured Methylomarinum sp.
TGTTTGAATAAAAAACAGATTGCCGCGCTATCGCTCGCAATGACTGCTATAAAATTTTTTAATCCGGGACATAATCAGAAATGACATCTAATAGTTCTGTTGCCATCCCTTGCATTCTTATATCTGTGTCTTCTATTTTTTCGTCGCTGCGAACTTCACTAACCATTCGTATTAAAGCAGCATCAGCACGGTTTTCTTTTATAGCAAACCAAATCAAGTTAAGTCTTGCCATAAATTGAGAACGGAAAATATTTTTACCCTGCTTAAGCCAGTAATAAGTAATTATAGTATGCTTGTCTTTAGTAATAACAAGCCGACTTACCTCATGGGTTTCACCATTTTTAGCCTTTATTGAAACAGGCTTGTCACTTGTTATTTTCCAACCATCTCCTGGGATACAAACTTTTGGTGAATGTGGTGCTGCACCTTGTTTCTGATCTTGATAGTAGGCAATATAAAGGTTTACCTTATTATTCTCCGAGGGGGAGAGAAAATCACCATAATAATATTCAGATGCTCCTGCAACGGCTTCTATTGTTGGAGGCAGACGAGATTCATTTGCTCGCCATTGACCTAGCGTTGTAGGAAATTGAGAAAGCATCTTGCTAACAACGACCGTATCTTCTCGTTTATAAAATGGGCTCGACACTATTACTGCAATAATCAAGCTAAAAATCATAAATAAAACTGCAGGTTTAATTTGCCAATTTTGATTTTTTACGGAATAAGAGTCCTCATTAGTATCAAATACATGATCAAACGAAAATACTTTTGCCAGGCTTGGAGAATCTGGAAGTAATTTTGTTAGCAGCCAGGCAAAGGCAACCAGGATAATTAACGAAGCAACAAATACTACCCAGCCTTCAAAAAAATGTAAGAAGCCTTCTGTATGACTAGAGCCGTAGGCTTCGGTCAGTAAACCTGTAACACCAATGCGAAAACTATTCATAAATATCGTTACAGGAATAGTGGCTAAAAATATCAGCCAACGCATCCATGCAGGTGCCCGCATTAAATAGCCAGCAATTGCACCAATACTCATTAATGGAAATAAATAGCGAAGACCCGCACATGCTTCTGCAACAAGCAATTTAACGCTACCCATGTCAATTACATTACCCTCTAAAAATACTACTCCTCCAAACAACCGAATAACCCATACTCCCAACCTCGATGAAATTAACTGTAACTCTGCTGTTAATACAGGCCCATATATACCCGGTAAAGGAATAAGAAGAAAAATTATACCTAGTGGTACCAGCAATTTTCTAAATAATCCCCAACCACCAATAGAAAATATGGCGGCCATTACAAATAACCAGATACTATATATACGTATTAATGCTATGCCGGATATTTCACCGACAACAAAAATTGAGAGGGCAACAAAGGAAACCAGAATTCCCACCCAAGAAAATGAAACAGGAATTATAAATATGGAGTTACGATTGTGGTAAACTAAATAAAGAAGTATTCCAACCACCATCATGCCATGACCGTATTCTTCATCTTCCAACCAGATTAAAAGCAATCCAGATTGATATAATAGCCAACCAAAACAAAATAACATAACTCCAAAGACAGTTAATGATCTATTGTCAAACTCCTTAAGCATGCCTGGCTTACTAATAGTCATAATAATCTTGAGACTGCGTACTTTTTGCTTTATTTAATACTGTACCGAGTAACTTATCCGAATCAACATAGCGCATACTTTCTGTTAAATCAGTTTTACTTACCATACCATTACCAACCACTACCAATACACAATCAACCTGAGATAACATAATCATCGCATCATCTGTACCAAGAAGTGGAGGCAGATCAAATATCACAATTCGCTCGGCATAACGATCACGAAATTCTGTAATCAAGTTAGCTACTTTTCGAGATGACAATACTTCAGATGAATTTTTAATCGGCATTGCGGTTGGTAAAATAACAAACCGATCCAGACCTGGGTTAACGAGTGCTTCGGCAATTGAAGCGTCACCTGATAAAACATCATTCAATGATGGGCCCGACGACAGCCCCAAATATTTAGAAACGGTTGGTCGACGCAAATCAAAATCGACTAACATAGCTGTTCTATTAGTGTGATGTGCAATACTCATAGCCAGATTTATTGACACCATAGTCTTGCCACAAGCGGGGATTGGCGATGTAATCGCTATCGTGCGCCAACCATTTTTTAACATTTTATTAATTACTTTAGTACGTAGAATATCAAAACCTAATGACAAATGATTATTTTTATTAAAAGAAACAATACGGTTTTTTGCTAAGTGATCATGATTAAGTGATACCACTCGAGTTTGTCCATACTCTACACTTGCCCCAACATCATTCTCAAAGTGTTCAGGTTTATTCAATTCACCACTCGGAATAATTTGCTCAGATAAATTTTTTGCCTGCTGACGTTTTGATTCTTTAACCGCACGTATAATTTTTTCCATTTTCTACACCATTCTCAAAGTCTGGCTAATATTTTATAGAACAGGAGATCTAGTTCTATGTATGCAAAATGAATAACTAATAAAGTAACAACAATAAAAACTACGAAACCTGTTACTCCCCTGATAATTAAGAGCTTCTGCCTGTCATGCTCATCACTAGTGGTAATATAGGGTATTTCTATTAGTGGGTGATGTCCTACAATAGCGGTTAATGAACCTTGACCTCGAATGCGCTGATTCAACATTTCAAGTAAAAATGCTACCCCAAAAGCAGCAGCAAAGGCCATAAATAGCCCTAATAACATAATTTTTGCCCGATTAGGTTTAATCGGTTTATCAGCAAGTAAAGGAGGATCAATTAAACTAAATCGTTCTGATTTATTTTCACCTTCGAGATTTTCTGCTATCTGGGCACTGAGTTGTTTCGCCTGAATTTCTTCATATTTTTCTTGCGCACTAGTATGATCACGCATTAACGATGACAAGCCAAATTCAACCTGTGGAGTGTTGATAATCTCTCTCTCATACTTGGCAATATTTTTACGCATCGGTTTTCGTTGACTATCGAGTGATTTTAAAGTTCCCTCTGCTGTCGTAACAAGCGTTTCTAATTGAAGTATTAACTCTCTATTAACAATACTGCCGGTATCGCTAGTTGGTATATTAATATCCTTTTCAGACACCTCGCCCCTTTCAAGCTTTTCAATTTTACGCCTAAGACTGCGAATGGTCGGATGCGTATCCTTATAATTGATGCTGGCCTGACGATACTCTGCTTTTAATTGCTCAAGAGTTTCAACTGTACCTGCACCTGCCTTTGCTGCAGTAAGCTCAAGCTCTAGTCTCTGCAATTCATATTCTGTCGCTTTATAATCTCTATCAAGGTTAGCCAACGTTGTTTCGGTACGTTGTAAAATAGCCGTTTTTAAACCCAAATTTTCAGGTAATGAACTTGCATTTTTCTGTTTATAAGCAGCAACTAAACTCTCCATTTTTTCCAGGTCAGCTTTTAATCGGTTGGCTTCCTGACTTAAAAACTTCGTTGTTTCCGTTGCACGTTCAACTCGTGATTTAATGTTCTCAGCTAAAAACAAAGTGACTAATTCACTGGTTACCCCGTAGGCCAGTTCAGGATGACGATCTTCAAATGAAATACTAAATGCAATTGTTGCCTGGCCTCTTCTACGAACACCCTGTGAAGTACTCAACATTTCAATAACGATACGTTTTTGTAAGTCATTTATAAGTTCTGAGGTTACTCGTGACTCATTTTTTGAGCGAAACACATTATATTTTTTAATAATACGTAACAAATTTTCACGTGTCATAACACGTTGTTTAACAACTTCAATACGCTCACTGGCAAAGCCTGACACGTTACTCTCGATAATATTCGTCGATATTTGCTGAGATTCAATTAAAATAGTGCCCGATGATTGATATATAGGCGGAAGTAAAATGGCTAAAGCTGATGCTGTCACAATAACAATAATAAAAACGGCAATCATCAATAAAAAACGTCGCCGTATAATCTCGATATAATCGTGCATTGTTAATTCGTATTCTGTACTGTTTTCACTAGAGCTCATATGTGTATTCTTGCAGCCTAAAATTCCGGAATATTATATATAATACTCGCCATTGCGCCATTACTACTCACACTAAACAGCTCATCATCTCTGTTCCTGTGAGTAACAGATAAGCTAAAGTCCCATGATAAACTAATATGTTGAGTATAATTTACTGTCAGGCTTTTAGTTTCAGTTTTATTTAAGCTCAGATTCTGAGCCCAACTGGTGTCAAAGGCAATTTCTTCCTTATCACTCAAGCTATATGACCAGCCAGCAGCTATTTGATTAGATTCATTAATATTGCCTGTACTTGCGGGTGACTGGCTTCTTGATAGTATAAAATGACTATTCGACCGTAATGTGGCGTATTGCATATTGAGCATAGCTTGCCAACTGTTATTGTTACTTGTACTTTTTATCTCATTAGTACCTGCACTCGCGGTTATATTAAATTTTTCATTTACATTCCACGTAAATCCAAGATTAAAACCGCTTGTTTCACTATTAAGGCTATTCACATCTTCTGGTTTGTAACGAGAAAAAAATAATTGAGTAAATATTTCCATTTGCTCACTCAAAGTATAGTTAAGTGTTGCATCAATAGATTCATTACGATAATTAATCAGACCTGTCGTATTTTGCCCTTCAAACATGACATTAGAGACAGCGCCATTAAGACTCAACGACGTTCTATCACTCAGATTATTCAGCCAGTTAACTGACAATGATCGTGTTTTGCGCGTATTATCGTTACTCAACAGCCCGCTATCGGTAAACTCTCTGACACGCGTCGATTGATCGTTCAAAAGTGCAGTTACCCCAAATTGTCCCATTTCATAATCATGGATCCAACCGAGGTTTATTGATGGGTCATTACGATTCTGGCTAATAGTCTGATCTGATGATTGCTCAAGACGAAGGCTTGCTATGACAAACCATTGCTCTGTCCCTTGATTTGCCCTTATCGAATAATTAGGGGTTAAAATAACACGACTTATTGATTGTTCATCAGAAGCAGAGAATAGGGGATTGCTTTCATACTCAAACGTTAATGGTAGCGTGACTGACTGCTCTATTGATGCATACACATTTACTGTTATAGCAAACAAAAGCATACTCGTTGTTATTTTTAACGTTGATGTAGTAGTCATGAGAGATTATATTTAACACGCTTAATTAATTAGGCTTATAAGTTTATTTACGGCACTAATATCGTGTCGTCGGCCTGTAAAGTATAATTTGACTTAAGATTTTTACCACGGATTAAGTCATCATAATGAACTTCCAACACCTTTCTCCCTCTTAAAATCTTTATTTCAGTTAAATCTGCAAAACGATCAAAACCGCCAGATATACTCAGTGCTTGTAGAATTGTCATAGGTCCTTGCAAGGAAATGGCACCTGGCGTGTTAACTTTGCCCAGGATATAGACCCTATTACCCTCTGTACTTTGAACAATAACCGTAACTTCCGGGTCAGGAAGGTAAGCTTTAAGCTTTTTGGTAATACGCTCAGCGATTTCAGAAGAAGAATATCCCGCTACAATAACACTTCCTGCTAGTGGAAAACTAATATTGCCATCAGGCAATACTCGAATTTCTTTGGTTAAGGTTTCGTCTCCCCATACTGAAACATCCAGAACATCACCTTGGCGTATTTTATAATGTGTAGAATCATAGGCCTGCAGTAGACTAAAAGGTGTCACAGACAAAATTAAAATAATAATCAGTGTATTGTTCAATTTCATTAGAATTTTTGCCTTAATTAAATATAAAAAGGGGCCAACGGCCCCTTTTTATAGTCTAACAAATTTTACTTAACTTGCGCGAGTAAAAGCTCCAACCATTGAAGTTTCAATAGACTTTTTCTTACGACGTCCAAATACGCCCGCACCTAATAATACTGAAGCAAACAGAATGCCTGCAGCAGGAACAGGTACTGCAGCAACATCAACATTATAGCTAGTATCAGCAATACCAGTAAGTTGAAGATAATATGTTACACCAGCATCTAGTGAAGCAGATATAGAATTCACACCTGAACCAATCAAACTAGCTGCATCAAAAGTAAGACTATCAAAAATTGATAATGTCACATCAAAAACAGTAAATGTTGAAACATCAAAGCTTGAACCAATTGCTGCTGCTGAACCACTATCTAACGTCATATCGTAATACACACTACCAAGTCCGGTCCCAATCTCACCACCTTCAGTACTTTCCATAATTTCACCAAAAATACCTCCAATAGTCACACCACCATCCATTGATATTAATGAAATACTACCTGCGTGATCTAAAGTTGAACCTGTATATGTAACGGTCGAAGCAAAACTTACAGAAGTTAAACTCAGCAATCCTGCGATTAAAAGTGCTTTTAATTTATTCATTTCATTTCCCCTTGAAAATCCCTTATTTATTTAAATCTTTCTTAAGTTCTTACTTGTTGTATATATATTTACACTTCTGATGCGGATCATCTATGACCCGAACAGGCCATTTTATGAACTATTTTTACGTCTTGATGTTACGAAAGAATCCAAATAATGCTGTTCCAAATAACCATGCTGCTGCTGGTACAGGTACAGCACTTATATAAGTACTACTATCATTAGGACAATCATCGACACCAACAGCGCATGCATCAGCAATACTTTGAATTTTCAAACCTATCATGATGA
>CAYYNM010000188.1:0-6683 GCA_964472945.1 uncultured Methylomarinum sp.
GCACGCAGGAATGACAGTTGTTTTTGTTAAATTAATTTTACGTGGGTACTTAGAACACGTTATCAAGCGATTCATCGGGTGAGGTTAAATTTAGCATGCAAAACACTGATCAATGTGTGCTATACAACACATATTTGGAAGAAAAATGGGAATAAGGGTGGCGCAGTAACTTGAGCGGTTTATTAATCTTTGCCCCCCCCAAAAAAAACTAGACCAGTAGTTAAGATACAATCTTCCCCCTCAAACCAGAGGAGTATGAAATGACAATAAGTAGAAAAAAGCATAGCACACAAACCAAATTAAAAGTGGTTTTAGAGGCTTTAAAGGACGAAAAAACAAGCGCCAAAATTACCTCGAATTATGGAATTCATGCACCCAGATTAACAATTGTAAAAAAGTGACATTAGAAATAATCCCTGAAACCTTTTCAACCAAGAAAAAGTGGATTAGGATGGGGTATTGGCCCAAACTCTCTCCTGCTGGAGAGAGCTTAAAAGATAACAAAATCCACACTTAACGGTGACATAGCCTATTTTTAATATAATACCGCTAGCTTTCCAGCTAAAATCATCTACACTTGAAACTCAGATAGTCTTTAAAAATTCATTGAGCAGTAAAAATATGACTTTTCCAAAAACACTAGGGTTATTTACCCTGTTATTGTGTAGTATAAACACTTGGGCCGATACGCTTAAAATTAATCCCAATCATCCTAATGAATATGTGGTGGTAAAAGGTGATACTTTATGGGACATTTCTGGAAAATTTCTGGAAAACCCATGGCAATGGCCTAATTTATGGAGTAATAACCCTCAAATTAAAAATCCAAATTTAATTTATCCCGGTGACAGGCTTTACTTTTCAGTTGTTGATGGTAAACCTCGGTTAAGCTTTTCAAGAGATAACACACTTAAACCTCATATTAGAGAGTCATCTATAGACCAAGCTATCAAAATTATTCCAACAGATGCTATCTCTCAGTTTTTATCATCCCCCCGTGTTGTCACTGAAACTGAGTTAAGCACCTCTCCTTATGTTATTGAAATTGTGGGTGAGCATTTAATTGCCGGAACCGGTGATAAAGTCTATGTTCGCTCTATCAAAAACCCTAAAAGCCTTGGCTACACGATTTATCGTAAAGGCCAGGCATATATTGACCGTGACAGCAAAGAAATTTTAGGATATGAAGCACTCTACATTGCAGATACAACAATAGAGCACTCGGGAGACCCTGCCACTCTTCTGATCACTAAATCAGATCATGAGATTCGTAGAGGTGATCGTTTAATGGGAAGTAATACCAATGAATTGGCTCTCAATTTCTTCCCCCATCCGCCTAAAGAAACTATTTCTGCCAATATCATTAGCGTACTAGATGGTGTTTCTCAAATAGGCCAGCATGATATTGTGGTACTTGATAAGGGTCTTGTTAATCATTTAGAAGTTGGGCATGTTTTAGATATCTATCATAAGGGTAAAGTAACAAACGACCCCTTTAGTGGAACATTACATGATAAAGTAAAATTACCCGATGAAATTGCTGGTGAACTTTTAGTCTTTCGTTCATTTGAACGCGTGAGCTATGCTTTAGTCATCGAAGCCAATCAAGCCATTCATGTTTTTGATCGCGTTAAAACACCTTAGGAAGCTTGGAAGTTAGGCTTTAGCCTCTCTTGATATCTGTTGAAACTGAAACCTCACTTCCAGCTATATAATTGCGTAACTTATTGCGTTATCACTCCTTAACTAAAATGCAAAAAATCCTCTTAAATACAGGGTTTAAAGCACCCACTTTCCTATACTCCTTGCTTACGTGATATTACCTCCCTCTCCTACAGCTGAAAACCTTAAATTCTGGCTGGCTCTGTTAAGAACCCCTGGTGTAGGGAGTAAAACATTTTTAAAACTACTGGATAGTTACACACCAGAGAAATTATTCTCCCAATCTCAAGCAACGCTTTCTGCATTAGGTTTAAAACAAAATAGTATTGATTTTATTAAATCACCTGATTGGGACTTAATTAAAAATGATTTGCACTGGGTTGAACAGGATCAAAATGCAGTTATCACAATTTATGACCCCCTTTACCCCTCACAATTAAAAGAAATTGATAGCCCCCCTGCACTACTTTTTACCCGAGGTAATATCAATTTACTCGCCCAAACACAAATATCTATTGTGGGTAGTCGCAACCCTTCCCCTCTTGGATATCAATCAGCAATAGATTTTGCACAATCTTTAGCTCAATACGGCTTTACCATTACCAGCGGCTTAGCCTTAGGAATTGATGCTGCAAGCCACCAAGGTGCTTTAAATGTAAAGGGCCATACCATTGCAGTAACAGGTACAGGGCTTGATAGAGTTTATCCTGCTAGAAATAAAGACCTGGCAACCCAAATATCTGAAACAGGCCTACTTATTTCAGAATTTCCTCCTGGCACTACGGCAAAAGCGAATCACTTCCCTAGAAGAAACCGTATAATTAGTGGGCTATGTATAGGGTTATTAGTTGTTGAGGCAGCCAAAAAAAGCGGTTCACTCATTACAGCGCGTATGGCTTTAGAAGAAAACAGAGAAGTATTTGCAATTCCTGGCTCTATCCATAACCCTTTAGCCCGTGGTTGTAATGCCCTTATTAAAGAAGGCGCAAAATTAGTTGAAAGTACGCAAGATATTTTAGATGAATTAGGTGAATATAATCAACAACCTGAAGAAATAGTACCCGATAATTTAAAATCAACACTTGACCTGGAGCAGCAAAATCTATTGAATCTCGTTATGTTTAGCCCCACATCAGTAGATTGGTTGGTGCAAGAATCTGGTTTTTCTGTGGAAGTCATCTCTTCAATGCTTCTTATGTTGGAATTACAAGGTAGTATTGCAACCACCCCCGGCGGCTATATTCGCATAAAATAGACAGGTACTATGAAAGAAAATATTTTTGATGTCTTAATCTATCTTTTTGAAAATTATTTAGATAATGATATAGACCTAACCCCTGATAACGAAGACATTAAGACTGAGTTATTACAAGCGGGTTTTGAACCGACAGAAGTCAATAATGCATTTGACTGGCTTGAAACATTGGCCACACAAAGTACCATTAAACCCAGTGTTTCGGCTGCTTTCCGTATTTTCAGTCCACAAGAAGAAGTTAAACTCGATATCGAATGTCGTAACTTCTTACTTTTTCTGGAGCATAACGGTATCTTAACGCCCATTACCCGTGAAATTGTGATTGATAGACTTATGGCTGTCGAAAACAAAAGAATTGCCTTAGACGAGCTAAAATGGACCGTATTAATGGTTTTATTAAGCCAGTCTGACGATGATATCGCTTTCTCAAGAATGGAAGATATTGTTTATGACTTAACACCCGCCCTATTACATTAAATCCCTAATTAAATATGAGTAAAAATCTTGTCATTGTAGAGTCACCTGCAAAATGTAAGACGATTGAAAAATATCTGGGAAAAGATTTTCAGGTACTCGCCTCTTATGGCCATGTAAGGGATTTAATCCCCAAAGAAGGTGCTGTCGATACCGAACACGACTTCGCTATGAAATATCAAATAATTGAGCGAAATCAGCGTCATTTACAGGAAATCACTAAAGCGGTAAAAAAAGCAGATACCTTATACCTGGCGACTGACCCTGATAGAGAAGGGGAAGCGATCTCCTGGCACGTATTTGAACATTTAAAAGCCAAGAAAGCTTTAAAAGATAAAAATGTACAGCGTGTGGTTTTTCATGAAATTACTAAAAAAGCAGTAACAGAAGCCATTGCCCATCCGACAGAGTTATCTCTCAACATGGTCAATGCACAACAAGCGCGACGGGCTTTAGATTACCTGGTTGGTTTTAATTTATCACCTCTTTTATGGAAAAAAATTCGTAGAGGTTTATCGGCAGGCCGTGTACAAAGCCCGGCGTTACGCATGATTGTTGAACGCGAACTAGAAATCGAAGCTTTTGAGAAAAAAGAATACTGGTCCCATACAGCCGAACTAAAAACCCAAGGCCAAGCCTTTAAAGCCAAGCTGACTCATTTTGCAGGTGAAAAACTTAAGCAATTCAGTATTACTGATGAACAGCGTGCAGAAAAAGTTAAACACACACTATTGTCTGTTGCTGATGGGCAATTAATTGTTGAGAAATTAGAAAAAAAACAACGCAAACGCAATCCTGCCGCACCCTTTACCACTTCAACCCTTCAACAAGAAGCTTCCAGAAAACTTGGCTTTACCACCAAAAAAACCATGATGGTTGCACAACAACTTTATGAAGGAATTGAAGTTAATGGCGAAACAGCAGGTTTAATCACCTATATGCGTACCGATTCGGTCAACTTATCTGATGAAGCGCTGGAACAGTTACGTGAACTTATTACTGAAAAATATGGTAAAGAAAATATACCTAAAGAGCCGCGTGCATTTAAAACCAAATCAAAAAATGCTCAGGAAGCGCATGAGGCAGTTCGCCCTACCTCTGCCTTTAATTTACCTGAAATCATAAAAGGCAATTTATCAGCTGACCAATTTAAACTTTATGAATTAATCTGGAAACGAACAGTTGCCTGCCAAATGATCCATGCCACACTTAACCAGGTCGCTGTTGACTTAAGCTGTGGCAGTAAAGAAAATATATTTAGGGCAACAGGTTCCAGCATTCATAAACCTGGCTTTATGGCTGTTTACCTTGAAGGTAAAGATGACAATAAAGAAGGTGACGATAATAAAGAAACCTTTCTACCTGTCATGGAAAAAGGCCGGCCTGTTCCACTTAATGATATTATTGCAACTCAACATTTTACCGAACCACCCCCGCGTTTTGGTGAAGCCAGTTTAGTAAAGTCACTGGAAGAACATGGAATTGGCAGACCCTCTACTTATGCCACTATTATCTCTACACTACAAAATAGAGAGTACGTTACCCTTGATAGCAAACGATTCTACCCAACTGATGTGGGTCGCATTGTCAATAAGTTTTTGACTGATCATTTTACTAAATATGTAGATTATGACTTTACTGCTAATTTAGAAGATGATCTGGATGCAGTGGCGCGTGGTGAAAAAGACTGGGTGCCTCTTATGCAAGCTTTTTGGACCCCATTTACTAAACTAATCACTGAAAAGGAAGAAAGCGTTCAGCGTAAAGATGTCACTCAAGAAGCCATTGATGAAAAATGTCCTGAATGTGGTAAACAACTCTCAATTAGATTAGGGCGTAATGGTCGTTTTATTGGTTGTACTGACTATCCCACTTGTTCATATACTCGCAATCTAAATGATGATGGTACAGAATCAAATGAACCAGAAATAGTCGAAGGCCGGAAGTGCCCTAAATGTGAGTCTGACCTGGTGATAAAAACAGGCCGCTACGGAAAATTTATTGGTTGCAGTAATTACCCCAAATGCAAACATATTGAGCCTTTAGAAAAACCATTGGACACTGGCGTTGAATGCCCACAATGCAATAAAGATAATATTCTTAAACGCAAATCACGTTATGGCAAAATATTCTATTCCTGTGCAGGTTACCCAAAATGTGATTATGCTTTATGGAATGTCCCGATCAAAGAAAGCTGCCCTGATTGTAACTGGCCAATCTTAACTTTAAAATCCACAAAAAGGCGTGGACCAGAAAAAGTATGTCCTCAGAAAGAATGTAAATATGCCACCCCTTACGAGGGTGATCCTGAAGATATTAATGGGCCACAAGAACAAGCTAAAAGCTAAAGACGAAAAGAGCAGAGTGCCAACCACTCACGCTCTTAACTTCCCCCTTTGGAAAAGGGGGATTGAGGGGGGTTTTTCACCCCCCACTTTTTCTAAATAGTTGAAAGTAACATTCAAAATAAACACTAAAAACACGGGGTCTTAACGTTCAAAAAACGCTGTACTCTCAAAAAATATTATATTTCCCCCCCTTTACTTAACGCCTCTAATTTTTCAATCAATATGACAGCAAAACCATCTCCGTTTAAAATTCGATTGGCTATACAAAAAGTTAATAAAGGGGAGCTTATTGCCTATCCCACAGAGGCTATTTATGGCCTAGGCTGCAACCCACTAGATGAAGAAGCTGTATTAAAACTATTAGCTTTAAAAAATCGTTCTATTGATAAAGGACTTATCCTGATCGCTTCATCTCTTGAACAACTTACCCCTTACCTGCAACTAACAGAAACTATAGTATCCCGTATTCAAGCCAGCTTATCTGAACCAGTGACCTGGGTAATTCCAGCTCAAATATGGGTACCAAAATGGCTTACCGGTACTCACGATTCTTTAGCTATCAGAATCACTAATCACCCCGTTGCACGTTTATTATGTGTGGAAAATGAAGGACCTTTGGTATCAACAAGTGCAAATGTCAGTAGCCTCCCTGCCGCCAAAAAACCTTGGAAGGTAGGTAAAAGTTTAAACACTAAAAAGCTATTTATCGTTCCCGGCGAGGTGGGGGATTTAAAACAGGCTACGCCCATTTTGGATATTTTGAACCAACAGAAACTTCGGTAAAAAAGGAATATAATTTAAAAGGTATCGTTATGGTCAACCCTTGGTTTTATTGTCAGGCTTAATTTTTATATGCCTGATTCAGAGTAAAAAAGATAAGCGTTTAAAAACTTATCTATTATTGGGACGCAGGCTTTAGGGAGCTGGAAATAAATAATCATCCA
>CAYYNM010000189.1:0-6657 GCA_964472945.1 uncultured Methylomarinum sp.
TAAACCGTGTAGAAAAAGTTGCGTAGCTTGCTATGCGCCTTTTCTACACGGCTGAAGACAAACAAAAATCCTGTGCAATAATGGATGATTATTTATTTCAAGCTCCCTTATCAATAAGCTCTGATGAATATGGAGTAACTTCACCTCTCTCTGCTTGATTATGGCCAACCATTAAAGCGCTGAGCGTAAAGCTTTACTTTCTCTTCGTTCATCATGCTCTTCCATATGGCGTAGAGCATCATAAATAACTTCAGTTGCATTACTATAAAAGCCAGATTTTACTTTACTTATCATTTTATCTACGTTACACAAAAGGCTTGCGAATAGATACAGTTTTTCCTCATTTTCTGTTGAATAAGTTCCATCAAGTTTGGTTATAAATAGAAATTAATTTGATGTAAGTTATTTCAGACCTACCTCACAGTTAAAACACCATTATCGCTTAACTTTTTTCTGCATCTGCAATTATTTTTAAAGAACGCTCTAAAGCTGCATTAGCATGATCAGCTTTTGTTTGGAGTATATCCATATTAGCCTTTTCAAAAGCAACCTTTTCTTCTTTTTCCTGTTCCGGGGTGAAGCGAAGAAAAAATGTTAAAAACGAAGCAATTGCAACGACTATTCCAATAACAAAAAATACATCGTTCCAGTCCATTGCACCTTTAAATAAAAAGCCAGCGGCAACCGCACCTGCATTACCACCAGCTCCTACAATACCAGCAACCGCACCTAGAGCTCTTTTATCAATAAAGGGTACAACTGAATATGTTGCACCTTCAGACATTTGAGTGAATAATGAAAATATGATTAAGGTTGGAATGGCTAGAAACAAGACATTCATTTGGGAGAACAGCATAAGAGCAAAACCTTCACCTAATAATACGATGAATAACCAATATGTACGTCCTTTTAGCCCCCATAAGGATGCGCAGTTATCTGCAAAAATACCTCCTAGAGTACGGGCAAAAATATTCATTAGACCAAAAGAGGCGGCAATCAGGCCGGCAGTTACCATGTTAACGTGAAAATAATCAAAGAAGTAAAGAGCAGCAACATTATTAACCGTTAATTCAATACCAAAACAAGCACCATAGATAATAAAAAGAATCCAAATACGGTAATCTTTCATGGCATTAAGGTAGGAGCCTGTTACCCTTTTCTTTTCAGGTAGCATGCCTTTTTCACGCAAATCAGCATAATTTCCATCAGGGGCATCTTGAGTAAAAAAGTAATAGGCAATACCTGTAAAAAAAATAACAGTACCAACAATGACCATTGATGCACGCCATGCTTCTGCATCAGTAAAGCCAAAACCAATCACAAAAGCAGAGAACATTAATGGCATAACAAATTGTGTCACGCCGCCACCTAAGTTACCCCAGCCAGCACTGGTTGCATTTGCCTGACCTACAACATTAGGAGCAAACATAACTGAGGTATGGTACTGAGTAATGACAAAAGATGCGCCAATCACGCCTATTAATAACCTAAATATTAGAAAGGTTTCAAAGTGGTCTGATAACCCGATACCTGCAACAGGAAAGGCACCAAAAATGAGTAAATAAGTATAGGAAAGCCTTGGGCCAATACGGTCACAAAGCCAGCCTATAAAAAAACGGGCAAATACGGTTGCTGCGACAGAAGCAATAATAGTCCAGCCAACTTGTTCTTTAGTCAAATGCATTTCTTCACGGATGACCACCATCATGGGGGCAATACCGAACCATGCAAAAAAGGCAGAAAAGAAGGCAAACCATGTCATATGGAATGTCCTAATCTGTACCATGTTAACCTTGAAGAAATTCCCCCATAGGTTTGTTGCTTTATTTTGTAGTTCCAATTTTATTTCTCTTTATATTTTAAAAAAAACTTTATACCTATTAACTTACCGCAGCTTAATTTAAGTAGTTGTTCAAAATTATTTTAACAAAAAGAAATATAAAAAAATATTCAAAATAACCACAGAGAACACGGAGGCTTAGCTCTCAAAAACTCTGTGTTCTCTGTGGTAAAAATGTTAGATATTTTATGCTCTCTTACTTAATAAATTAAGACTATCATTTGTAAGGCGGACTTTAGTCCGCTCTACAATTTTATAAGCTGTGGTTTATAAATAGCTATGAAGAACTCAATCACATATCACAGCATATTTGAATATGTGACTTCATTAATTAATGGTTTTTATGTTGCCTTTTTTTGGAATCTTTAATCTGTTCAAAATCGCCCGAATAAAGCGAATCATTCTTTGCTCCTATCACATGTAATATCCCCCAGGCTCCTCTGTCTACACGCGCTAAGGCATGATCAACCAGTACATAGTTTCCAGGATAGTCGGCTTTAAATTCCACAACAGTTGCTCCTCCAGCAGGAATGAGCGTTGTTTGAATGTTATTAATAGGATTGTTTAAAGCAGCTTCAGGGTAAACTCGATCGAATATTTCACCAATAATATGGAATGAAGAAACTTTACTTACCCCTGCATTTCCAACAAATAATCGTACTGAATCACCTACTTTCACATTTAGTTGTCCTTCTTTAACGAGAGCTCCTGTTCTGCCATTAAAAATAATATATTCTGGACGTTCATCAAGCATTTTTCGACTATTAAATTTTTGAAAGCCTGCTTTTCCTAGTCTGCCCTGAGTGTAGATTTCTCCTTGCATAATATAAAATTCATGGTCAACTTTAGTTAGGCCTTGTTTAGGTTCTACTAAAATCATGCCATACATCCCGTTAGCGATATGAGTTGCAGGATTTCCAGCTGCACAGTGATAAACATACAAACCAGGAGTTGTTGCTTTAAATGTTAATGTTTTAGATTCTCCTGGCTCAACTTCTGTTACTGCTTTACCACCACCAGGCCCTGTTACCGCATGTAGGTCAATTGCGTGAGCGTGACTACTCGATTCGTCGTTAAATAAAGTTAATTCAACAGTATCATTCTCAAGGACTCTTAAAAAAGGGCCAGGAACCGTCTTATTAAAAGTCCAATAATGATAAAGAATATTTGGGGCAATTTTAGAAATCACCTCAACAGCCTCCAGCATAATGGTTACTTTTTTAGGTTCTTTTCTAGTAAGAGGTTTGGGTAAATCTGTAGCGCGTCTACTAATATCTTTAACTTTTTTGAAATTAGAAATATTAATATTCATAGCGTGCTGGTAATGATCTCCTGGACCAAAATTCACCATTTCTTTAACTGAATAATGGTGACTGCTATTTTCATTAGCAAACGAATTGGAGGAAATAACTGCTATAAAAATTACTATTAATAATTTCAATGAGGAGTTATTCAATAGACTATTTATTGTTATATTTGTCTTCATAATGAATCTCTATTTATGACGGTAATAAGTTTTCGTTCCTCTTTTATTAATCAAAGTAGGAACGAAATTAAGCAGTTAAATGTCTTAAATTAGCCATTTTTTCACCTGCTTTTTGCAATTGATCAGCTGTTAGTATTTTTTTTATTTGTGGTATAAAGTCTTCATCTTCACGGGTTAAATGTTCTCTTAAAATTTTCTCAAACTCTATGGTTAAGTGTAAAAAATGATCAAAATTAGTAATTTTTTCTGGGTGGCTTATTCGTTTGGCTAAATCAGCCCATGACTCTTCAATTTCTTCATGATCCATAATTAAGCGTTCCATCATTCCAATAATTAAGCTAGATTGCTCAACTAATAACGGAAACAGAGCTTCTTCCTCATCTTTATGATGTAGGATCGAGGCATGTGAGTAATGGCAGTACATATTCATACACTGGTTGGCTAAGCTTTCGCTTATACCTTGTTTTTTTATTTTTTCTGCTAAGCCAACTAACTTGGTACCTCTAGCAAGAAAATCCTGGTGATAATCTGTTATAACTTGTAAGCCACTTGAGAAATCAGTGGCAGGGTCAGTAAATATAAATTCCATAATATAATAGTGTAGCTTGGATAGTCGAGGTAGTATCAAAGGTGGCGAGAATAGCGTAATGCCAGAGTAGCATAGCCGTGGTGCCAAGCAAGGGTTAAAAACATTTAAGTAATTATTTTAACAAAAAGCAATATAAATAAATATTCAAAATAACCACAGAGAGCACAGGGGCTTAGCACTCAAAAAACTCTGTGTTCTCAGAGGCTGTGAAAGTATATGCTTTTAGCTCCCCTCTTTAAAAAATAGGGGCTGGGGGAGATTTTATTTTAAAGATAAAGCTTTTAATATCAATGTCTTATTTATTTATAAAATCCCCCCTCAATCCCCCTTTTCCAAAGGGGGAGGTAAAAAAGAGAATACCTTTACAGACCCTCTGTGGTAAAAAATGTTAGATCTTTTATGCCCTCTTATTTACATGGTTATTAACAAACTACAGGCTATAAGTTGTAGAGCGGACTTTAGTCCGCTATTAAATATCAATATTTTTGAGTTATTGTGGACTAAAGTTCGCTCTACAACCGGCGTAAACTTAACTTATTAAATTAAAATTGTTAAGGTAATGTTAAACACTTAACTTATGTATTTAAAACTATCTTTGTTTCACAAATTTAGTTCTAACAATTTGATAAGGTCTAAACATATACCCTAATGGCATACTCCAGATATGAACTAATCTACTAAAAGGAAATAACAAGAAAACGCTCATGCCCAAAAACAAATGTAATTTGTAAATAAAACTAACATTTTCAAGTATTGATGCATCTGCATTAAGTGATAAAGTAGCTTGCGCCCAATTTGCTAGCGCAATCATTGCAGAAGTGTCTCCACTAAAAGCATGGTAAATAGAAACAGGAATTGTTATTAAGCCAATACCTAAGGTGGCTAAAATCCAGTTAAGAATAAACAAATCCATAAAACGACTATTTGCTCTCACCCGTGGGTGATACATACGACGTTTCCATAAAATAACACCACCCATCATACATAAAGAGCCAAATGCAGCACCTGCAGAAATAGCAACAACCTGATGCATCATATCTGAGATTCCCATAGCTAAAAACCAACTGTGGGGTGTTACCAGCCCGGCAAAATGCCCCATAAACAAAGCTAATACACCTACATGAAAAAGAATACTGCCTTTTTGTAATTGTTCTTTTTCAAATATTTGACTGGAATCAGCTTTCCAGGTGTATTGCTCTCTATCAAAACGAATCAAACTACCTACAAAAAAGGTAGTCAGGGCGATATAGGGATAAATCCCAAAAAGTAAATTACTTAAGTTCATAATTAAGTCCTATGCTGCAATATCTTCAACATGTCCGTGACGCGCCACCATTTTAACTAGTGGTGCGTATGGACTTTCATTTTTTTCTAGGTTACTGGCAATGATGTCCGCAGCCTGTGCTGTTTGTTGTAAAAACGAAAGTGCACTTGCTTTATCATCCATAGTGGAAACATATTCCAGAATGAGGGGAAGATAATCGGGCAATTCACCACTACCAATTTCAAATCCAGTACTTTTGTAAAGTTCTGTCAGTTCAATTAGGGCAGGGCCTCTATCTCTATCTTGTTCATCAAATAAATGATAGGTTAGATAAAGTGAGTTTGCGGCCGTCATATCAAAGTTATTAACATATTCTGCCTGAAATTTTGTTAAAGACAGACCTGATGCCCAGAGGGTAAACCCACTGAGAATCTGTTTATCTTCAGCCGCAAGATCTGGTAGCTCATTAATGAGTTGGTTCATTTCATCCCAGTGAGCTGTTAAATCTTTAGTCGGGTATTCCAGTAAAATGGAAAGTACCTTGTAGACTTGCGTCATGCTTTTTCCCCATCGGAACGCTTGGCTGCAGGGTGGTAACGTACAAACTCCAGGTTATCAGCAGTTTTTTTCCGTTTATCAGGAAATAAAGATGCATTCTCACTGATACTACAACCATCATTACCAAAGCTAAAACCATTTTGACCCTGGAAGCTATGGAAGTCTTCTTGTCGTAGTTCTTCATGGCTAGTGGGTATTACAAAACGATCTTCGTAATTGGCAATAGCCATATAACGATACATATCATTGACTTGCTCTTCAGTTAAGCCCACTTCTTCCAGTACTGCTAAATCAGTTTTACCTTCTACATTTTTTGAGCGGTAAAAACTACGCATGGCAATCATACGTTTTAAAGCAGCAACGATAGGTTTCTCATCACCCGCAGTGAACATATTGGCTAAATATTTCATCGGTAAACGTAAGCTTTCAATACTTGGAATAGCTCCATCTGACATGGTTGATAAGTTGCCCTGGTCAATCTGTGATTGTACAGGTGAAAGAGGGGGCACATACCAAACCATAGGTAATGTACGGAATTCAGGATGTAATGGAAAAGCGACTTTCCAGTCTACGATTAATTTACGAATGGGTGAGTTACGGGCTGCTTCCATCCAAGATTCAGGAATACCATCTTCTTTTGCTTGTTTAATGACTTCTGGATCATTTGGGTCAAGGAATAAATCAAGTTGTGCTTGATATAAATCTTGATCATTTTCTACAGATGCCAGTTCTTCAATACGATCTGCATCATAAAGCATTACGCCGTTATAACGAATACGGCCCACACAAGATTCAGAACAGACAGTAGGTAAACCAGATTCTACACGAGGGTAACAGCCTGTACATTTCTCAGCTTTACCTGATTCCCAGTTATAGAACATTTTCTTGTAGGGACAAGCACTGATACACATGCGCCAGCT
>CAYYNM010000190.1:0-1308 GCA_964472945.1 uncultured Methylomarinum sp.
ATATAGCTTCGAATATAAAAAGTATTACTGATCCTGTTGCTTTAATAGTGTTCATTGCTTAACCTCTGCTTTTTGTCGATTCAATTTCATTTAAATAAAAAATATTTTTCAGGTAAATTAGGATTTATTTTGTAAATGTTATTCCGCCCATTTGTAGATGTTATTAAAATTCTATTTTGTTTTATATGTGGGTTGATAAAAGCTTTTGGGCTATATTTTAGATTAAGTTTATCAATTAAGTCTGTGCCACTAGTAGCACCGTTATTTATTAAAAATTTAATAATTTTTGCTGAAGTTGAATTGGAATTTAAAGTTACATTATTTTTTACTATGTTGCCTTTTTTTCTTTTATTTACGCGTCCAATAATTGCATTTATATTAGCTTGATAAACTTTATTCATGACAGTGGGTCGCTTTCCTTTTGCGTTTCAATCTCTATTTTCCTAGCATCTTTTAATTCTTTATATTTAGATTTATTTGGAATTAACTCCCATACCTTACCCAATTTTTCAATTGTAGATGCACCTTTAATATCGTCGGCGTAATCTTTAACTTTAACCCCGCCACCAGCCCAATCAGCGACGCGTTTACCCGCATCTTCGTCAATTACCGAGCCACTAGGGAATATCGCCTTATGCTGCTCTTGCAGTTTGATTGGGTGCGGAACGCCCGGGCGCTCTGCCGTTAGTAAAAATGAAGCGGTTAGCTCAAATGGTAACGTCTTTTCACACACTGGCATCCAGCCATTCAACCCTGTTGGGCCTTCTTTTGGCGCGATAACTGTTTTACCGTCCTTTTTAATCATTTGAATTTTTTCCTCGGCTCTAAAGCAAAGTATTACATGCGCTCGGACTTGTAATAAGCGCTGCACCATTTTTTTATGAGAGACTTTGGGTTTAATCCAACTTGCCATTTTTACACGCTCTGCTTTTTTCCAATCACCGCCAGACATGCGTTGTAATTCTTCTTCTTGCCAATCTAAAATACCACCATCACCAGCCCAAACATGGCTCATACTATCGACGACAATCACTGGATACCCAGCTTTGTCAGCAGCTACAATCGCTTCAATGTACGACTCTGGCCTAAAAGGTGGCGCTAGGTCGCCGTGGTCGAAGTTAAACTGGTCAGCATAATGCTTGGCTCTGCCTGCTTCTGTGTCTATTACAGCGAATTTTTTACCTTGAGCAATACCACTAGCTAGGCGCATGGCAGTAAACGTCTTACCGCTTCCTGTGCCGCCAGCCAGCCCTATTAAAAGACCAACATTTTCGCGTATTGCTGGTTTAAATTGGAATGTCATGACTT
>CAYYNM010000190.1:1408-2664 GCA_964472945.1 uncultured Methylomarinum sp.
CTTCCCCTCCATCATTATCATAAATTGTTGCAACATCCAATTTGGTGGTTCAACATAATGCACACGGTCAGAATAGCTAGGCCATTTGCCATTTTTCATGCAGTCAGTCCAAATTTCAATTGCGTCATTAACTTTTTCATCAGCTATTTCAATAAACGTGTTTGATAGCGCAACTAAACAACAAGCATAAGGCGGATCAATTTCTTGGAATAAGAACATAAATATAGCATCCTCTGGGCCGCCACAAGCCGTCAGGCCGCGTTTATAGAAGCTGGCTTGCATGTCGTACCCCATTGAAGCTATTTTGCGCGCGCAAGCCTCTGGCTCTGCGCTGTCAGTAGTTTTGTAGTCTAGTATAATTTTTTGGTCATTTCGTAGCCAATCCATACGCCCACGACACCATGTTTCGCCTTCTTGCCAAACTAAAGTCTGTTCGGGCTTACCATCATCAAATATGCCAGCAATCTCTGAATTTTTAACCTTTTCTATCGCTTTTGACACCATATTGCCCATTGAGCGCTCGTATTTGCGTAAAATAGGCGTTAATCCTTTAGCTCTTGCTAAATCCCGTTGCTCTTTGGCCTCTTTCTTGCGCCAATCATCAAAATCTAGGTAAGTAATTTTACTATCACTACGCTCTAATAATAGCGAGTGTGTTGCAGTTCCTAAATCAAAACGGTCAGAATGCACGGGTCTATAATTAGGGTTTAATCTTGGATGTGCATACCACGCGTGTTGCGGCGACTGATTAATTAAAATCTTAGCAATGCTATTAGACAGCGTTGGGATGTCACCAATCTTATCTGCATGATAAATCTCTTCGGGCATTCCCTCAAATATTCCTTGTTTCATTTTCAGCCCAGCCAGCTATCGCCACGAGTAGCGGCTTGGTTAAAGTAATTGAGCCTTAACTTATCCTGCATTGTTAGCTCTTTTCTTGTGAAAAAATCTATTAGTTTCCGTATCATTTCAAATCCCACTTTCAATTAAAAATATCGGCAAAAACGTGACGATATATATAAATGCTATTAGCGCGAAAAGCATCCAATTTGACGGCTCACTGTCTTTGACAGCCTTGTCCCATTGTGCAATGCGTTCTTCTTCTGATTTGTAATTAATCATGCCAATTCCTTTACCGCTTTCTCTTCTACAATTAATTCTTGTTCATCTGTTAAGTCATAATCGTTACCGTTATATACTGCTTCGTGTATGCAAACTTCGTAAGTAGTTGGACTATCTCCTGTCCCACACGAATC